>NZ_JAOCZL010000022.1:66894-427363 GCF_041414825.1 Pseudoalteromonas sp. 68 DY56-GL68 | reverse complement strand
GGCACGTGAAAGCGTGTTTTTTTATGCCTAAAATTCAGATTCATGACCCAAAGGTTGTCGGTTCACCCTCAAAGTTTACAGCTCTCGCAACCAACTGAAATTAAAAATAAATATGTAATACTAGACACGCGAAAGCGTGTTTTTTACGCCTATAGAAAGTGAAGATGCTCTTGAGTATCGAAAAAATCTTTTTATCTCATCATAATGTTTGTATTAATAGGCAATAATACGAAATCATTGTCTGCTAATAATATGGTTTCTTGCTTCAAAATAGTTCTCTTTATTAAACAGATTAATATTTTCCTTCTGCTACGTTTAGTGACTTGCATAATCTTCTCTTAAAAGATTGAAAAGTTTATGTTACAAGGTAGGTAAAATTACTTTTTAGTTACAAGTATGACTGAACTTTACCACTGGTTTGACTTAATTGGCGTGGCTGTATTTGCTGTATCAGGTACGCTGCTGGCCTATGATAAAAAAATGGATGGCTTTGGAGTTGTTGTACTTGCCACCGTAACGGCAATTGGTGGTGGTACGTTACGTGATTTAATCCTAGATGTTCCTGTTTTTTGGTTACATGATCAAAGCTATTTTTGGGCTATTTTATTTTCGGTATTTGTTACTACACGTTTAATTAATAAGCAGCGTTCGATTGAATTTAATACGCTACAGATAGCAGATGCATTTGGCCTAGCATTTTTTGCTGTTATGGGTGCTCAAAAAGCAATGTTGGCAGGTATGCCTGACACAACGGCTATTATTATGGGCGTTATTACAGGTTGCTTCGGCGGCATGATCCGTGATGTGCTCGCAGGTAATATGCCTATGCTATTAAAAGGTGAGTTATACGCAATTACCTGTATTGCAGGCGGAGTCGCTTATACGCTGGGTATTTCTTTTGGTTTTGTCACAGAGCTTGCGATGGTGATTGCAATGCTAGTGACGCTTGTTTTACGACTGGCGGCGATGAAGTGGCGGCTAACGTTGCATATTTTTAAATATTCTGATTAAACTATAACTTAGGACTTGTTATAGGGACAGATTGAACGTGTCATTAGCTCGTATTTTTTCTCGTGCACAAATAGGCGTACAAGCACCTGAAGTTATAGTTGAAGTGCATTTAGGTAATGGTTTACCGGCTTTTCATATAGTTGGTCTACCCGAAACATCTGTGAAGGAAGCGAAAGATCGCGTAAGAAGCGCACTTGAAAACTCACAGTTTGGCTTTCCTGATCAGCGGATCACTGTTAATTTAGCACCCGCAGACTTGCCTAAAGAGGGAGGGCGCTTTGATTTAGCCATCGCCGTAGGCATCTTGGTGGCATCAGGGCAGATTAGTTGTCCCGATATTCATCGTTATGAATTTTATGGTGAGCTTGCCTTAAATGGGGAAGTAAGAGGTGTGAATGCGATTTTGCCTTCCGTGCTCGGTGCTAAAGACAAAGGCCGTTGTTGCTTTCTTCCTGCCGATAATGACTCCTTGGCGAGTCTTGTTTCAGGGGTCGCACGAAAAGCAGTATATTCTATTCAGGATGTCTGGAACGATTTACTTAACCAGCAACCCCTTCCTTTGAATATTGAATACCCAGAGCAGGAATTAGATAGGGAATCTCTTCTCGATTTAAGCGATGTTAAAGGGCAACCAGGTGCGAAACGAGTATTAGAAATTGCAGCTGCTGGTGGGCATAATTTGTTATTTTTAGGCCCTCCAGGGACAGGTAAATCTATGCTCGCACAGCGTATGCCGACAATTATGCCCGCAATGTCTGACGATGAAGCGATTAGTACCGCAGCCCTCTATTCAATTATTGGTCAATCAGTCGATTTAGCGAATTGGCGGGAGCGTCCCTTTCGCAATCCTCATCATACGTGTTCAGCCGTCGCGCTTGTTGGTGGTTCGTCAAACCCAAAGCCAGGGGAAATTTCATTAGCCCACAATGGAGTGCTTTTCTTGGATGAGCTGCCTGAATTTGAGAGAAAAGTACTCGACTCATTGCGTGAACCTATGGAAACGGGCGTAGTAACGATATCAAGAGCTGCGAGGCAAATGGAGTTCCCTTCGCAATTTCAGTTGATTGCAGCTCTTAACCCAAGCCCAACAGGTAGCCACACAGATAAGCGAGCAACGCCTGATCAAGTGCTACGTTACTTATCTCGGGTGTCTGGGCCATTTATCGATCGTATTGATTTACAAATTGAGTTGCCAAGATTGACCAGTAGCCAACTACAAAGTACTGAAATAGAAGAAAGCAGTGAGCAAGTTCGCTCACGTGTTGAGCGTGCCTACGCAATTCAGCTTGAAAGACAAGGCAAAGTGAATGCGCGCTTGAATAATAAAGAAATGAATCGGTACTGTATTTTAGCACCTGCAGAACTTCAGTTTTTAGCTAAAGCCAGTGAAAAACTGGCTTTATCGCCTCGCTCTTATCATCGGGTGATTAAAGTGGCACGCACCATCAGCGATTTAAAAGCTCAGCCAAATATAACCTTAAGTGAACTAAAAGAAGCATTAAATTATCGGGCATTTGAGCGGCTAATTAGTCAGCTAACGCAACTCTAAAAGCTTAAATCGATAACATGTAACCTTTACCACGTACTGTAACAATACGCTTCTGATCCTTTTCATCACTTAATTTTTTACGTAGTCGACCAATCAATACATCGACGGTGCGATCACTTGGGCTCCAATCTGGTTGGCCAATCTCTTCTGAGATCTTTTCACGTGATGTTGCTTTACCTGCATTTGCAATTAAGCAAATAAGTACCTTGTGTTCAGCTTCTGTTAGGCGCGACTCTTCACCGTTAGGGGTAATCAAGGTTCGATTATCAGGATGTAACTTGAAGTCGGCATATTCAATAAACTCTTCGCTTTCATCATCGTTTTGAGAGCTCTTGAGACGTTTGTGAAGTGCACGCATTCTAAGTTCGAGTTCAAGTAAGTCTACGGGCTTACATATGTAATCATCTGCACCTTGGGCAAGCCCTGCAATGCGATCGGCTTGAGAGTCTCTGCTTGATAGCATAATTACGCCAATTTCTGTGAGCGCATTGAGTTCTTTTGCTAATAGCAGACCATCACGTTTGGGCAGTACTATATCGATGATAGCTAAAGAGATTGCATTTTGTGAAGGGGCGCGAGATTGCACAATGCTCAGTGCATCGGCGCCTGTTGAGTCTACCTCAATCTCAAATTCAGTCTCTTTAAAATGGTTGAGAATACGTTTGACGAGTAGCTCATCATCTTCAACCAATAAAACTTGAATAGTCATTAGCTTCTATTTCACACTTGATTTGTTGTTATGTTAGCACTGTATGACAAAGAGTGAGAAGTGTAATGGATAGGTTTATAACTATTTCTTACAATTTAATTAGTTAGGTGTCGTAAAGTGAAAGAAAAGTTGAGTACTTTTGTAGTACTCAACTATATAAAAATCTACTTTTCAGCGTAAAGGTATTGCCACCATTGTGGCTGCTCTTTTAGGTTTTTATCGAAATAAGCGAGCATGGTGTCCCACCAATCAAAGCGTTTGTCGCGTGCAAATATCTGATGGTCTGCGCCTTTGTACTCAATGAGTTCGACATCTTTTCCTAGTAACTTTAATGCCGTGTACATATTGTGACTTTCTCCAACCGGTACATTCGTATCCGAATCACCATGCAGTAATAATAATGGTGTGGTCACCTTGTCGGCATGAAAAACAGGACTATGTTGGCTGTAAAGGGTTGGATTATTCCAAGGGTAGCTATTTTTAGACGCCTCGTTAGAGTATAAGTACCCCCACCAGCCTTGGCCCCAATACGACGTAATATTAGAAATGCCAGCATGGGCGATTGAAGCACTAAACATATCTGTTTTGGTAGCCAGTAGCATAGTCATAAAGCCACCGTAGGACGCACCTAAGTTGCCAACACGTTTGCTATCTACGAAGTGATACTGGTTTAAAAACGCTTTTGTGCCATCGATGATATCGTTCGCGGTGTACTCACCCCATGCATTTACGTGTTTAGCTGAGAACTCTTGGCCAAAGCCTGTTGCGCCCGTTGGTTGCACAACATAAACAACATAGCCATGCTCAGCCCACAAGTTAAATGGGTAGCGACCTGTAAAACCACGAGTAACAGGTGATGTACCGCCATAATAATAGACCAGTGCAGGGTACTTTTTGCTTTTATCTACGTTGTGCGGCAAGTAAACGCGGCCTTTAATTTCAATACCGTCTTTATTGGTAAAGTTAAACTCTTCAAGTGAGGCAATGGCAGTATCTTTATAGGCGATCGGTTTTGAATCCCATAATATTTTCGCGCGGCTTTTACCTAGGCTTAGTTGTTTCAGTTGCTGAGGTGTTGAAGCTGTAGTGCCAGTGAGCAAAATGCTGGGGTTGCGTTCTTTTGAATAACTAAATTGCTCAACAACATCAAAGCCAGCGTTCACCTTATTAAAGCGCTTTTTACTGAGATCATACTGGTAAAGTTGTACTGTATCTTGCTCTGTAACTTTTATAAGTGCATCACCATTTTCAAGTACATTGAGCTGGCCAATTGCAGGGGTAAATTCTTTGCTTAACGCTGTGGCTTTTTTACCGTCCCGACTTAACAGGTAAAGTTGCCCATCGTAGTTATTAGCAAGCATGCCTTGTGGTAGGTTACGCCCTAAACCATTGTTAAAGTCAGGGCCTGCCGTTACATAAATCCCCTCGTTTGTGTATTTAGCCTGATTAAAGGTTTTAAATTGGCCAAGTACATTCAGCGCTGATGTAGCTAGGTTTAATTCAACCAGCTCAGTTGCAGGCTCGGGTGATAGTTGCATAGCTTGTGCTGAGCGACTCATTAATATGCTGCCACGTTTGGCATCAAAGTCTTCAAGTGAGTGGCTAAGTGGGCCTTGGCTTACTATTTTGCTAAGACCTGTGGCAATATCGAGCAAATAGACTTGCGATGTCGTACGAGCATACGACCAGCGATCTTGTAGGCCTTGATAGTGCTTAGTGAGCTTACCATTATCTTCAGGTGATTTTGACCAGTTAAAGATCAAGCTGTTTGAGTCATAAAATTGAAAGCCGTTCGCTCCAGAGAGGTTTTTAGCGATGACACTCAGCTGCATGGTTTTTAGATTCAAGCGCTTAAGCTCACCATTTAATAGATACACTAAACGTTTGCTGTCAGGGCTCCAAGTTATACTACTTGGCTGAGCTGACTCGAAACGATACAAAGTATTGTTCTTGGCGTCTTTAAGCTCTGTAACATATTGAGCTTGATTGGCGGTGGCATCTTCGTAATGACGTTTGCTAGTGATGAAATAATCGCCATTGGGTGCCATTGACACAAAGTTAATTGTTGGCGCATCGAATAATTGCTTAGCCGATAAACCATGTTGCTGTTTAGCGCTAAATTGTAAAGTGTCTAGTTCAGATTTAGCCGTAAAATCAAGCTCAACCTGATTCCAGTTTGCGACTTGCTCCGTAATGATAACAATTTGATGATCGCCTTGGCTTAAGGCTAATTCATAGGCTTGATTTTTTTCTGTTTGTTTTTCGCCATCAATGAATAGCTGAGCGTTTTCAATGCCTTTTAAGGTCAATGTGCCTTGGCTGAATCGATCTGTTGAGGCTGTGAATTTAAGTGCTTGTAACCCACCAAGAGTTAACGCACTCACTTTGTCGAATGCTTGCCAGTCAACGTCATTACCAAACAAATGTATACTGTCACTGCTTGTTTGTAAGCTTGGCAATAAGTTTGCGATGATGGTATCTCGATGATCGGTTTGATACGGCTTAAGTTGCATATCTTCTGCAAGTGGGCCAATAAACTGAATGGCTGATTTGTCGATTGGGTCAGCCAAAGAGGTTGTGCTTAAGGCGCTGAGTACGAATGCACCAAGTGTTATTTTTAAATGGGTAGACTTATTCTGCCAAGTTCTTCTAAACGTCATAATTGAGCCTATAGTCGGTAATTTGAGCTAATATAGCACGCGCTAAAAAAGCCAAAAAGTGCTCTGCGTTAGAATGCAATCAGGGTTTGAGGTTAAGTCATACACTTGTTAAGGTGAGCAAGTTACCCCAAAGTGAGGATAGATAGTGACACTTTTACTTGTTTACATGGTCGTCGCCATTACGATTTCGTTTTTGTGCTCTGTGATGGAGGCGGTGTTATTAAGCATTACGCCCAGCTATGTTGCATTAATACGTAAACAACAGCCTCATTTAGCTAAACGTGTCTCTAAACTTAAAGATAATATAGATCAGCCGCTTGCCGCTATCTTAACTCTCAATACCATTGCGCATACCGCAGGTGCTGCGGGAGTTGGGGCTCAAGCAGCCGTGGTTTTTTCTGATGCCGCCGTGGGCGTTGCATCAGCTATTATGACATTATTAGTGTTGGTGCTGTCTGAGATCATCCCTAAAACATTAGGCGCTAATTATTGGCGCGCTCTCACGCCTATTGTCAGCCTTGGCTTAGTTGGCTTGGTGTTTATGTTAAAACCCTTTGTGTGGTTTGCAGATATTCTTACTCGTTTCTTGGGTCGCAATTACGATGAAGCCTATTATATTCGTCAAGAAATTGAGGCTATGGCGGATATTGGAACTGAATCGGGAGCGCTTGGTCAGGATGAATCTGAAATAATAAGAAGCTTATTACACTTTCGCCACGCTAAGCTCGATACGATAATGACACCACGTACTGTATTGTTCAAAGTACATAAAGACTTAACCGTTAATCAGTACTTGTCTGAATATGGCTCTTCGTCATTTTCTCGTGTACTGGTGTATGATCAAAATGGCGATGACATTATTGGTTTTGTGCATAAGAACGATATTATGCTTGCTTACCACCGATTAGGTGAAGACTATAAAATCAGTAAGTTAGTAAAACCTATCTATACTGTGCCGGAAACATTACACGTGCCAACCTTGCTTGAAACACTGTTGACTGAACGCACTCATATTTGCCTAGTCGTGGATGAGTACGGGGATGTGCAGGGAATTGTCACGCTTGAAGATCTCATTGAAGCGTTGATGGGCCTCGAAATAGTTGATGAACATGATCAGTCAGCCAATATGCAGCATGTCGCCAAGCAGCGTTGGCGACAGCGCCTAGAAAGTAGCAATACGATTGTCAGTGATGATAAGCGTCAGCCTTAACGCCTATAGCCAGCTGCTGTTTTAACCATTTGCCGCCATGATAAAGACCAATTTAAAAAGTCGTCTTTGGATTTTGGTCGGCATAGTAAAAAACCTTGCATAAGAATGAACTCTTTATACCTATCAAGGTAATCAAGCTCTTCAACGCGCTCGATGCCCTCTGCAACAATCGATAAGTCCTCTTGTATAGCAATATTTACTAAACTACTGACGATAACTTGTGAAAATTGGTCGGTTTCAATATTGCTGATCAAGGTTCTATCTATTTTTATTTCAGTAAAGGGCAGCGTTTTTAGTTGCTGCACATTGGTAAAACCTGTACCAAAATCATCAAGGGATATGCCAAAGCCCCTCATGCGTAAGCGATTAAGCGTTTCTAGCTGTGCCGCACTTCGTAAAGCATATTGTTCTGTTATTTCTAATATCACTTCACTGGGAGTGAGTTTATTAAGGTGTAGGATCAGGGCTAACTTATCAGGGCAGCTTAAGTCTTCTAACTGGGAAGGGGATAAATTAAATGCCAGTTTTAAGTTAGGGTCAAAATGCTCTTTTATCTCATTAAAGTCATTGGTTGCTTTTTCGAATAACTGAAAAGTGATGAGGTTAATGAGGTCTAAGTCTTCAGCAATGCAGATAAATCGATCAGGCAAGACGACTTCATCTTCTTTACTGGTGTTTATACGTGCCAATACCTCAATGCTTTCTACCCGATTATCATGGCGATTGATTTTGGGCTGATAGTAAGGAAGCACTTCATTGTGACTTATCGCATGCAAAAGCAGCGACTCTGAAATAGGTGATTTTGTTCGTTCAATGTGAACAGAAAAATGCTCAAGCTTTTGCAGCAATAAATAAACCTGATTCAATTGTACAGGTTTTGAAATGTTGCCAATCAGGTGGGCGTTATGCTTACGTGCCAAATCTGCCGCTAAATCAATGACTTTCGGATCCATTTCAGAAATAATGGCTATCGCACCATTGTATTTCATTTCACCTAAGTGTCGAATAAGCTCCATACCATCCATATCTGGCATATTTAAATCTGTAAATACGGCATCAAAGTAATGGGGTGCTTTTTTGATTTTCTCCAACGCATCAGCTGCACTTAAGCAGGTTGTGATATTTGTTATCTCGAGCTCATTCAATATGGCTTGCATAACAATTAAAATTGCTTTGGAGTCATCTACTACAAGTATGTGTCGGTTTGATTTCACCTTATTCACTCCATGAATAAATTAATCTTCTTTAAAAGTAGTAGGAAAAAAGTAGTTCGTCATGTTTTATGCTGGTCAGTGATGAAAAAAAACGCTACTTTAGAAATATTGTCAGTAATCTGGAATTATGCTTTTTCTAAATGTAATAGCTTAATACAATAATAGCGTTTAAAATCATTATGATAACGATACAGCTAAGCCTAGCAGATGAAATTTTTACCGTGCACCTTAATGGTTCGCAATTAGTAGGACTTTTTCATCACCAACAAGCTATTGCCTTTGAGTCGCCCAAGCAGTATTTGTATGAGTTTGACTTTCGAGGTGAGCGAGTCGGCTTAGATACGTGTAATGTTGATAACCGCTGCTTAGCTATTTACATAAATCAGCAATTTGCTCACCGATTAGTGATACCCACAATGACACCGACCAAACCCAAAAGAAGCGTTATTGGCCTTGTCGCTTTAGCGTTTAAATTATTTAAAAGTGCAAAAGTTGTTAAAGCAGCACTTGCTGGAGCATCCGTAGCGGGTTATGCATGGCTATTCTCGATAGAGTTTGCGTTAATGCTAATAGGGTGCTTGGTTGTACATGAATATGGACATGTCAGAGCGATGAAGTATTTTGGTATAAAAACCAAAGGTATTTACTTAATTCCATTTGTCGGCGGGCTTGCTGTTTCAGACGATAAAATTACGACTCGTTGGCAAGATGTTGTTATCTCACTGATGGGGCCAGCATTTGGTTTGATCACATCAGTGCTTGGTGTGGTGCTTTATTACGCAACTGAGATGGAGATATTCGCGGGTGTAGCAGTATTAAGTGCATTGCTCAATCTCTTCAATTTATTACCAATTCTCCCTCTAGATGGAGGGCATGTGCTAAAAAGTATTAGTTTCTCAATGCGCTCGTGGATTGGCCTAACAATGTGTTTAGTGGGTGTGTTATTAGGGCTTTGGCTTAGCTACACTTTCGGACTGATGTTGTTAGTGTTTTTCTTGTTTATTGGTGCACTGGAAATACTTTTTGAGTGGCGTGAACGACATAATTCACATCTTGTACCATTAGATACTTATGGGCAAACCTTCTCGACTGTGATGTATGCGCTGGTGGTTGCAGGCCACGTAGCCGTAATGATGCACTTTGCTGATTCACAAAGCGCAATCTTAAGTCTGCCAATGAAAATCCTATCAAGTTAGTTTATTGTTTTCGCGCTGAGTTAATATGAAATAGTGCTATAAAGTTAACCTGAATGTTCCCAGCCATTTATCCGAATTTACTAACATGAACCCTCTATATTCCGTACTTATTTTAGGAGTTATCCTATTTACATAAAGTAGGGTTGAAACTTAAGTTAAATATGTGCGCTTTGCAATTGCATGAGTACCACTTACAGGCCACGGTTATGAAAGCTGTTTGAGCCAAAAAAGGGCTATTTGAGGCTGATATTATGTTAGAACAAGGCACATTGATTGGAGTGCTCGTTTAAAGTTTAAATCATAAAACAACTTATGAGGCCTTGTTATATTTAGGTACTTTATCACTCTATTTGTTTTGGAGGTATGAAATGAAGCATCTCTACCGCGTATTATTTTTACTAATATCTACGGGAGTGATTACTTTTATTGGCATTGAATTTAAGCTAAATAAGAGCATACCGGAAACGCTATCATTAGTTTGCATAATCTTTTTAAGTTTCTCTATCGGTTTCTACGTAGGTAGATATGAAAAAAGGGCCTAATAAAAAAAAGCTACTTTAATGGATGCTGGTATGGTGAATGATATAGCGTAAACGTAAAACTGGACTGCTCTCTCAAAAACTTAAACATATTACTTTTTATGGACTTCTTAGGAAAGGTCAGAATACGCGAATCCGACTTTGTAAAATATACAGATAAAAATTTTGAGAGCAGTAAGTAAGCTTTTGGTATATAAGCCGAATAAGTACGTAACGGTTAAAAAACAACCTTGCTTCGAGCGCTTAAAACCAATCTCAGAACTATTCCCTAAGCTCTGCTATGCGTCCATTGCGATATTTTTTATTGGTTTAGTAAAACGGATTTTATATATTTTCGCCGCCTTATTTTAAGGGTAAAAACTCAGCATTAGCGCAATAAACACACCGGTGATCACCAGTTGCACTAAACAAAAGCCCATAATATCTTTTGCTTTTAGTCCTGCTATCGCAAGTACAGGTAGGGCCCAAAAAGGCTGAATGAGGTTTGTCCATGCATCACCCCAAGCAACGGCCATAGCAACACGGGGTATGTCTGCACCAAGTGTTTGTGCCGCAGGTATGGCGATAGGTGCTTGAACAGCCCATTGGCCTCCACCCGATGGCACAAATATATTCACAAAGCCAGCGCTTAAAAAACTCCAAAATGGCAGTGTTTCGGCTGTGGCTATTGCGATGAATCCTTCGGAAATTTGCTGGGCAAGGCCCGTGTTAACCATGATAGCCATAATGCCTGCGTAAAATGGAAACTGCACTACGATTCCAGCACCGCTTGGGATTGCTTGCTGTAAGCTTGTAAGTAAGTTATGAGGTGTTTGGTGCAATAAAATAGCACTGAATAAGAAAATGGCGATAACACTATTTAAATTTAAGCCACCGTTACTCAGTACAAAGTAATAAACTAGATAGCCAAGGCCGATGAGTCCCATTCCTATACCCAGTATACGGCTATGCTCAATCACTTCAGCAGGGCGGCTAGGGCTTACCGACTGAGTCGGTTCATCATCTAGCTTTGCAGGGTCAATATATATACTGTCTTTGTTGCTTGGCAGCATGTAGCGGTTTACAAGTGGCATAACAATAAATAAGCCAATGACAATTGCGATATTAAACCCTGAAAAAATAGTACTGTCTGTACCTATTACGCCGATACTTTGCTCTGAAAAGTGCCCGTCAGTTGCGATAGTCAGTGGTACTGAGCCTGCTAAGCCACCATGCCAGACAATAAAGCCTGAATAAGCACTGGCAACGAGTAACCGGTAATCAACGCGGACTTGTTTGGCAATCGCTTTTGCAAACAAAGCACCTGTTACTAAACCAAAGCCCCAGTTGAGCCAGCTTGCTAATAATGAAACGAACGTAACCAGTATAATTGCCTTGGCAGGTGTGCTAGCTAAGGCCGCAAGCTTGGTTAATAGATGTCGCATTACAGGCGTACTTGCCAGCATATAACCGGTTAGTAGTACTAACAGCATTTGCATGGCAAATTGTAATAAATTCCAAAAGCCGCTTCCCCAAGCCGTTAAAATTTGTACCGGTGTCGATGGTGTGAAAATACCCGCAACGATAAAGCTTAAAAAAGTTAATAAAATTACAAAAATAAATGGATCTGGCAGGTAACGCTCAACCAGTTTTGTGAATGGCTTTGCAACATGATTTAGCATAATTTTTATTGTTGTCAGTAAATTGATTGTGCTAATTAATCATGAAAGCAACTAATTGGCAAATTGACACGTCGCGGTGGGGTTTAAACTGAGCCTCTTAAAAAGTGCCCATTAGCATTTTTTGTGTTATTTAAAAGGCAATTATTTAAAAGACTATTTTTGCTGCTCAAGTACAGCTCTTAAACGAGATTGTACTTCCTCGACAAGCAAAATAGGTTGGAACTTAGACAAGAACGCATTACACCCTACCTTTTCAACCATTGCTTGGTTAAAACTACCACTCAAAGAGGTATTCAAAACAATATGTAAGTTTTTCAGACGGCTGTCTTGGCGAATTTCGTGGGTGAGCCTATAACCATCCATTGCCGGCATTTCAGCATCGGTGATCACCATCAGTAATTCTTTTTCAACATCCTTGCCCTCGTCTGCCCAGCCTTTTAGCATCTCTAATGCTTCAAGACCATTACGAGCAGGAATTATTTCTATACCTAATTGAGTGAGTGTATCACTTACTTGTTTGCGCGCAGTCGGGGAGTCATCGGCATGTAAAATTTTACGACCTGTGAACTCGTTGACTATATTTTGATCTAAAATGTCATCGCTGATTTGCACTTCGTATTCGATAATTTCAGCTAAGACTTTTTCAACATCGATAATTTCAACTAGGTGCTCTTGATTATCACGCTTAATTTTTGTCAGTGCAGTTAGGTAATGGTTTTTACCAATAGCGGTAGGTGGCGGCATTATGTCAGACCAGGTCATGTTGATAATCTGATCGACTTTGCCAATTAAAAAGCCCTGTACAGTGCGATTATACTCAGTAATTACTAAGTTAGTATCTTCAATGTGTTTCGCCTCTGGCATGTTAATCGCTTTACGCAAATCGATCACGGGAATAGATTCACCACGGATATCGACAACACCAGATACTTTCGGATGTGAATTAGGTATTTTGCTTAAGTGAGGAAGTTTAACAACCTCTTTTACTTTGAATACATTGAGCGCAAATAAGTGGCGGCTGTGTAGATAAAACAGCAAGAGCTCTAAACGATTTTCACCAACTAATTGTGTACGTTGATCGACTGAAGCTAGAACACCAGACATATTGCACCCTTAATACTTAATACAGAGAAAGTATAGTCTACTATTATTTTTCATCGACATGCATTAGGAATTTTCCACCAGTTGCTAAAACCTATGCATTACAGTACCGTATCGGTTAATTTCTTCTAAGATACATTGCAAGGATTATGCATCATATTTTTAACCGCTTAGTGGTACTTATACGCAGTCATATTGATCAGGTTAGCTGGCAGGCTGTGGTAATAACAACACTTTTCCATATGTTGCTTATTTGGTGGTTACTCGTGCTTGCAGGGGAGCAGGATCTCACGCCAATTAGCACCTACTTTTACTATTATGTTGTCACGACTTCTACAGTCGGTTATGGCGACTTCAGTGCCAGTACAGAGCTAGGACGCTGGATCGTTGCACTTCTACAAATTCCTTTTGGTTTGGCATTATTTGGTGTTCTGTTAGGAAAAACAGGGCAAACAGTTACTTACTTGATTAGGCGCGCTATGACGGGTGATAAAAGCTTCTCACATATTAACAATCATATAATTATCTTCGGTTGGCATGATACGCGGACAAAAAAGATGATTGACTATATTTTGGCAGATAATAAGCGTCTTGATCGACGCATATTGTTAGCAGTGACCGAGCAAATGGAACATCCATTTCTAGACAATTCACATGTTGATTTTGCTCGCTTAAGTAGTTTTACCGATATTGATGAGTTAAAACGTGTGGCTATAGAGCGGGCAGATAAAATCATTATTGATGGTCAAGACGATGACCAAACATTCACAACGGCATTACGCATCAGTAAATTGGTCAATGAGCAGTGTCATATTAGTGCTCATTTTGATGATGAAACTAAAATTGAGATGCTACTTGAGCATTGTAATAATGTTGAATGCAGTAGTTCTAAGTCTGCAGAAATTCTTGTACGTTCGATGCAAGACCCAGGTTCAAGCCGTGTGCAAGAAGAATTATTATCTACGCTACACGGTGACACGCAATTTAGCTTGCCAATACCGAAAGGTGTAAAAGCCATGACGTTTGGTAATTTATTCCATCACTTTAAACAAAGTCATGATGCGATTTTGCTTGGTGTGGCGCATAACTTGAGTGCTCAGAATATGGATTTAAATCCACCTCTTGATTATACCGTCAGTGAGGGGGATATTTTGCACTACATCGCTGTTGAACGTGTACTTAGTAATGAAGTTGATTGGTCTTCATTGGTGAGCGAATGAATGAAGTTGCGTTTTTAATCATTGTATTGAGTGCGTATATTTTGCCTGTAGTGATTGTTTTAAACAGCAAACGGACTCAGGGCCATGAAAAAAATGCATGGTTAATAGGGATTATCTTTTTTTCGTGGTTAGCACTCATCATGTACTTAACCATCGTGCCCAAGCATGGGCACGTTAAAAAAAATAAAAAGGTGAAAAGTAAACACTAAGTTATTTTAACTGTTTTAGTTTGTGTTCAATAACTGGATCGTCAGGAGCCAGTTGTTGCGCCACTTCAAGCAATTTTACGGCATCTTTAGGATGTTGCTCTTGGTGTTTTAGAGCAACATCTAACAAAGGTTGCACATCAACGTTTTCTTGCTCTTCTTTTATATGCTCCGCTTTTTCATCAATTAAAATGTTATGGGCTGTACTCAATAGTGCCAAGCGGTGTGCAGAACTTGCATTCGCTTTGTTTAGACGGCGGTAGTAGTCTTCTTTAAAGCGCAATGTACGTGTTTGCTGGCGGAACTGCGCAATATCGACTTGCTGGTGGCGCATAAAGTCAACGGCGACATTTTTATAAAATCCAAACTTACTTAGGTAAGTGGCATGCACACTGTGTCCCATCCCGAATACCCTTAAATGATTAAGCTGTGGGTAGCGCTTAGCGTGGGCACGGTCGATGCGATTCGTTGGGTCGTAAATAATGTAGCCTTTAGCGTGGCCTAAATCTAAGTCATGGTAATCGCTGTTCCAATCAAATTTTTGTGCGATATCTGTGCTGGAGCGATCATCCCATGGCGCTTTATCTTTGTTTTTGGTGCTGACAGGGTGAAATAATAAAACTTTATCAAGCTTTAATAAGTTGGCAAAGGCGCCTACAGCAAACCCACCTCGGCTCAAACCATAACCTAACCGTTCTTTAAACCCACTAATGAGAGGCGCTAACTGTTCAATGAAAAACAACAGATTACGGTGCCTAAACCAGTTGCTAATGCCTAAATGTTGAAAGGCGATAATATTTACATCTTGCTTTTTCGCGAGCTTATAAGCCCAAGGTGAAAAATCATCAGTAATATCATGTTCTTGATAATTTGTTCCAGCAGGAGAGAAGGTAATTAACAGGGGCTTGTTGGCATCAATGATATGATATTTTACATAAACATCGCCGAGCAAATCACCGCCAGTCATAGGCACAAGGCTTTGTTGCTCATCGCGGGGGAGGCTGCTCCATTCCTCTAACCAATACAGTAATTTCATACATCCCCCTTAATACCTCTAAAATAAAGGGGCGAAATTATAGCAAAAATAGCAGCTCATTAAAAATGGCCACTACTTTATATGCTTAGCGCTCGCTCATTGCTATGATCTGTTGCCAGTCATGTTCGGTGACAGGCATTACTGACAGTCGTCCACCTTTTTTAAGGGCGATTTCGGTAATTGAGTCATTGGCTTTAATCGCTTGCAGGCTAACTAGCTTTTTAAGGTGTGCTTGATATTGCACATCGACCACAAACCAGCGCGGGTTATCAGCGGTTGCTTTGGTATCGTAGTAATCGCTATTTAAATCGAACTGTGTTGGGTCGGCATAGGCTTCGCGAGTCACCGTAGCGATACCTGCAACACCCACCTGTTTGCAACTTGAATGATAAATCATCACCAAGTCACCTTGCTTGATATCATCGCGAAGAAAGTTGCGGGCTTGATAATTGCGCACCCCATCCCACATAGAGGTTTGCTCAGGTGCGTTTTTTAGATCATCAATTGAAAATGCATCGGGTTCGGTTTTAAAAAGCCAATAAGCCATAATAAGGTGCTCTTACAAAGATTTACTTCCAATTAGTCTATAGTATCATTAAACGCTTGTCGGGATTGAGGATAAATAAATGAGCCAAGTATTAGATGATTTGCTATCATTAATGGCGCTAGAAGAAATTGAACAAGGCTTGTATCGTGGCCAAAGCCAAGATTTAGGGTTTAGAGCCGTTTTTGGCGGCCAAGTAATGGGCCAAGCTTTATCGGCAGCCAAAGAAACGTTACCCGAGGGGCGTATTGTTCACTCTTTGCATTCTTACTTTTTACGCCCAGGCGATGCTGCTAAACCGATTGTTTATGATGTAGAAAATATTCGTGATGGTAAAAGTTTTAGTACTCGTCGAGTTAAAGCCATTCAATACGGTAAACCTATTTTTTATATGACGGCGTCCTTCCAAGGTGATGAAGAAGGGTTATCGCATCAAGCGCAAATGCCAAGTGTGCCACAGCCTGAAGAGCTAAAGTCGTCTCTTGAATTTTATCAAGCGAATGCCGAGCTTATTCCTGAACCTATACGCAATAAGTTCATTCGCGAAGTGCCGATTGAAATGCGCCCTGTGACTTTTCATAATCCATTTAAGCCACAAGTTATGGAGCCAGTGAAACATATTTGGTTTAAAGCCAATGGCGAGATGCCTGACGACCAGCGCATTCATAATTATTTACTTGCGTATGCATCGGATTTTGAATTTTTACCAACAGCCTTACAGCCCCACGGTGTATCGTTTATGCAGCCGAATATGCAGGTTGCGACGATTGACCATGCGATGTGGTTCCACCGCCCGTTTAGACTTGATGATTGGATTTTATATTCGATTGATAGCCCAAGTGCGAGCTCTGGGCGTGGTTTGGTGCGAGGCCAATTCTTTGACCGCCAAGGCAACTTGGTTGCCTCAACGATCCAAGAAGGGGTCATGCGTCAGCGTTAACCTTTTGAGTGCTTAGCTTGGCTTTGCACTATGTCGTCAATTGACTGCCAGACGCGTGCTGGCAGCAATGCCTTAAGGTATATATACACTTCACAGAGCTCACTGCTACCCGTTAAGCCTTGTTCTGTTTCAGTTATCAGCTTCTGCTCACGTAAACTTGTAATAAAACCAATGAGTACTTTCTTATCAAAGAATTCAGGGGTTTTAATGCCATGTAACGTCCCTAAACGCTCTGCCAATACTTGGCTTTCATGCTCAAGTTCAGCACGTTCAATGCCATGACTGGTTTGAATAAAACCAATAACGATTGCATAACGTTGTAAGGTTAAACTCAGTGCACGGCCTAGTATTTCTAGTTTTGCCAAGCAATCACTGCTGTTAGTGATTTTTATATTATCACCGTCAATTTCAATTAGGTCTTGATCAACAAAGCTGGCAAGAACACGAGTAATGTAGTTTTCATCTAACTCATGTAAGAACCACTCTTTGGCAAATAGTGGATAAAAGCGTGCAATCAAGGCGTGGCAATCTGCCATCGTCGTTTTATGCGCTTTAAATAAATGCAGTGCAAGCAAGCTTGGCACAGCAAATAAGTGCAATACGTTATTACGGTAATAGTTGAATAACGTTTTCTCTTTGTCGTTGATAGCAATGATTTCACCAAACTCATCGCTGATAACATCAAATTTATTAAGCTTAAGCGCATGCTCTAATAGCTGCTCAGCCGTTTCGTCAGGTGTTGTTACTTTGTCGCTATAACTCGCGCTGCGTTGTAAATGTAGATAAAACTCAAGCTGAGCAATCAATTTAGGCTTGCTTAACGCATGTTTATCATTAACCAATAAAATCATGGCCAGTAGATTCACCGCATTGAGTGCCGCGGCGCTATTAATATTAACCATGACTTTATCAGCAAGGTTGGCGACCTGTGGCCCAAGCCACTGTGGTTTTTGTACATCGGTTGGGTGAATAGATTCACGCCAATCAGGTTGCTGCTCATTCAGATATTGGTTTATCGAAATAGGATCGCCAAAGTTTAAGTAACCACGTCCATAGTTTTTCAGGTTTTTAATCGCTTTAAAGATACCTAATATCGACTCACCTTTTTTATCGTTACCGGCAAGTTCTTTTAAGTAGGTATTAATTTCCATTACGTGCTCATAACCTATGTATACAGGTACAATCGAAATAGGGCGATCAATACCGCGTAGCATGGCTTGCAACGTCATAGCGAGCATACCTGTTTTTGGCGGTAACAAACGACCAGTACGGCTACGGCCACCTTCAGTATAAAACTTTACTGAATAACCTTTGATAAACAGCTGACTCAGGTATTCTTTGAATACTGATGAATACAGTTTATTGCCCGCGAATGAGCGGCGAATAAAGAACGCACCGCTACGGCGGAATACACCACCTGCTGGGAAGAAGTTTAAGTTAATACCTGCAGCGATATGCGGCGGTACCAAACCTAAATGGTAAATAGAGTAGGTCAGTAATAAGTAGTCCATATGAGAGCGGTGACACGGCATATAAATAATCTCGTGGCCTTTATCAGTCAGCTCATTGACTTGTTCAGAAAACTTAATATCAATACCGTTGTAAAGCTTATTCCATAACCAAGTTAAAACGCGATCAGCAACACGAATGGTTGCATCACTGTAATTTGCCGCTATTTCATCAAGAAGTTTCAGCGCATTTTGGCGTGCTTGTTGTTGGCTGATATTTTTTTCTTTTGCTTCAATTTGAATCGCTTTTTTAATTGTTGGTGAAGCAAGTAGCGAATTGAATAACTGCTCTCGCGATGGCATTTTAGGGCCTGTCGCGGCCAGTTTTTGACGTTTAAAGTGAACGCGAGCAACACGCAGTAGTTTGTGTGGTAGCTCATCTACGTCTGCTTTTTCGTTCACTAGCAGTGATAAGTCCAAAGGCTGACTAAAACGAATAAAATTATCGCGCCCAGAGAATAGCAACACAAAGAACTTGCGGAACCAACTTGGTGTGAGTGAGTGAGATACTAACGTCCCTAAGCCAGGTTTTTCTTTACCTGGGTTACGACCCCATAAAATAGTAACAGGGATCACTTGTACGTTTTTCTCACCTGATTGCATCAGGTGGTCAATAATTTGTTTGCCTTGCTGCAGGGCATTGCTTGGTTTGCTTTTGTTACCAAATAGCGGTGGTGGGTTTTGAATACCGATAAAGCGATCAAGTTCCGCATTACCTAATAACTGCTCTTCGGTCGGGTTAGGTAAGCCGTATTTTTTACACACGCGTGCGAGTGCTGCCAAATCTGAGCGTGCATTAAGCTTAACTATATAGAAAGTCGGGTTAGCTGGGTTTAGGTTATATTGTTCAATCGGGTTGTCGGGCAGCACCTTGCTTCTTACAAACAAGCGGTTCATACCTGCTGACATAAAATTCAAACAACGATTAATGATACGCATCAACTCACCAAAGTAAATAAAGTAGTAATAGAGGCAAAAATAAGCGCAATAGAATAGCAATTATTAACTGGACTGACCATTTAAAAGCGATGCTTGCGCGCCTCAGACTGCACAAGTATAAAGTAAAGACGGCAATGTTATTGATAAAGTTCGAAAATTAAACAAATTTTAATTGGCTTGTGGATTTTTTCAAAATTGTTGTTGCATTTATCACCAATATCACTATAATACGCAGGCTTTCAAAATTCCCTCGGGAACTTGGAAGGAAAGATTAAGCTTGGATTTCAAGCTAATAAAACAGGAACTCCGATTTGGAGTTCAACGTAGATATAAGAAAGCAGCCGACATCTTAGTTAGTAAGATTGTTTCGGTCGTTTTTTTATGCTCTTTTTAAATGCTCTTTATATTGAGGTTTAAGAATGTCAAATCAACGCATTCGTATTCGCCTAAAAGCTTTTGACCACCGTTTGATTGACCAATCAACGGCGGAAATCGTGGAAACTGCGAAACGCACTGGCGCACAAGTACGTGGTCCAATCCCACTACCTACACGCTTTGAACGTTTTACTGTACTAACTTCACCGCACGTTAACAAAGACGCGCGTGATCAGTACGAAATCCGCACCCATAAACGTCTGATCGACATCGTAGAACCAACTGACAAGACTGTTGACGCTCTTATGCGTTTAGATCTTGCTGCTGGTGTTGATGTTCAAATCAGCCTGGGTTAATCGGAAGATTAGAGAGGTTTTAGGAAAATGGCATTAGGTCTAGTCGGTCGTAAAGTGGGTATGACACGTATCTTCACTGAAGATGGTGTATCTATCCCTGTGACAGTTATCGAAGCGACTCCTAACCGTATTGCTCAGATCAAATCTGAAGCAACTGACGGTTATAACGCGCTTCAAGTAACCGCAGGCACTAAAAAAGCAAGCCGTGTAAACAAAGCAGCAGCGGGTCACTTCGCTAAAGCTGGTGTTGAAGCGGGTCGCGGTCTGTGGGAATTCCGCCTAAATGGTGGTGAAGGCGATTTTGAAGTAGGCGCTGAGCTTACTGTTGAATTATTCAACGAAATCAACAAAGTTGACGTAACCGGTACTTCTAAAGGTAAAGGTTTCCAAGGTGGTGTTAAGCGCTGGAACTTCAGCATGCAAGACGCGACTCACGGTAACTCTCTATCTCACCGTGCTCCTGGTTCAATCGGTCAAAACCAATCACCTGGTAAGGTGTTTAAAGGTAAGAAAATGGCCGGTCACATGGGTGCTGAGCGTGTAACGACTCAAAACTTAGAACTAGTTCGCGTTGACGCTGAGCGTAACTTGCTTTTAGTTAAAGGTGCAGTACCTGGCGCTATCGGCGGTGACGTTATCGTTAAACCAGCTGTTAAAGCATAAGTCCTGGAGATTTAGTGATGGAATTAGCAATTAAAGACGCTTCTGGCGCTCTTGAAGTTTCTGAAGCTACTTTTGGACGTGAGTTTAACGAAGCATTAGTACACCAAGTAGTTGTTGCTTACGCAGCAGGTGCTCGTCAAGGTACTCGTGCTCAGAAGACACGTTCTGAAGTAAGCGGTGGTGGTAAAAAACCATGGTCTCAAAAAGGTACTGGCCGTGCACGTGCTGGTACAATTCGTAGCCCAATTTGGCGTTCAGGTGGCGTTAGCTTCGCAGCTAAACCACAAGATCACAGCCAAAAAGTAAACCGTAAAATGTACCGCGGTGCGATCAAAAGCATCTTATCTGAATTAGTTCGTCAAGAGCGTTTAATCGTTGTTGAACAGTTTGGTCTTGAAGCACCAAAAACTAAAGAACTAGTTGCTAAGCTTAAAGAACTTGAGCTTAAAGATGTTCTAATCGTGACTGAAGAAGTAGATGAGAATCTTTTCTTATCGGCACGTAACCTATACAAGGTTGACACGCGTGATGTAGCTGGTATCGATCCTGTAAGCCTAATCGCTTTCGATAAGGTACTTATTACAGCTGCTGCTGTTAAGCAACTTGAGGAGGCGCTAGCATGATCCGTGAAGAACGTCTTTTAAAAGTGATCCTTGCTCCACACATCTCTGAAAAAAGCACTATCGCTGCTGAAGAGAACAACACGATTGTTTTCAAAGTAGCTTCTGATGCAACTAAGGCTGAAATCAAAGCTGCAGCAGAAAAGCTTTTTGAAGTAGAAGTAACTGGTGTTCGCACACTAAACGTTAAGGGTAAAACAAAACGTACTGGCATGCGTTTCGGTCGTCGTTCAGACTGGAAGAAAGCTTACGTTACTCTTAAAGAAGGTAGCGAGCTAGACTTTGTCGGCGGCGCCGAGTAATAAGGGGAGTTAGAATTATGGCACTTCAAAAGTGTAAACCAACTTCTGCGGGTCGTCGTCACCTGGTTAAAGTGGTTAACCCAGATCTACATAAGGGTAAACCTTACGCACCACTACTAGAGAAAAACTCTAAGTCTGGTGGTCGTAATAACAAAGGTCGTATCACGGTTCGTCACATCGGTGGTGGTCACAAGCATCATTACCGTGTAATCGACTTTAAACGCACTAAAGATGGCATTCCAGCTGTTGTTGAGCGTCTAGAGTATGATCCAAACCGTAGCGCAAACATCGCTCTTGTATTATATGCAGACGGTGAGCGTCGTTACATTATTGCACCTAAAGGCTTAAAAGCTGGTGATTCAATCCAGTCTGGTGTTGATGCACCAATCAAAGCTGGTAACACATTACCAATGCGTAACATGCCTGTAGGTTCGACTGTTCACAACGTAGAATTAAAACCAGGTAAAGGCGCGCAAATCGCACGTTCTGCTGGTGCATACGTTCAAATCCTTGCACGTGAAGGTCAATACGTGACTCTACGTCTTCGTTCTGGCGAAGTTCGTAAAGTTCCAGCTGACTGTCGCGCAACACTTGGTGAAGTAGGTAATGCTGAGCATATGCTTCGTTCACTAGGTAAAGCTGGTGCAAATCGCTGGCGTGGTATCCGTCCGACAGTTCGTGGTGTTGCCATGAACCCGGTAGATCACCCGCACGGTGGTGGTGAAGGTCGTACATCTGGTGGTCGTCATCCTGTGTCTCCATGGGGTAAACCGACTAAAGGTGCTAAGACACGTAAGAACAAGCGTACTGATAAGTTTATCGTACGTCGTCGTACTAAATAATAGTTGAGGAATAGCCATGCCACGTTCTCTCAAGAAAGGTCCTTTTATTGACCTACACTTGCTGAAGAAGGTAGAGAAAGCGTTGGAAAGCGGTGACAAGAAGCCAATTAAAACTTGGAGCCGTCGTTCAATGATCATACCTAACATGATCGGATTGACCATCGCTGTCCATAATGGTCGTCAGCACGTTCCTGTGTTTATCACAGACGAAATGATCGGTCACAAACTGGGCGAATTTGCACCAACTCGTACTTACCGCGGTCATGCTGCGGATAAGAAAGCGAAGAAACGTTAAGAGGGGAATGATAAATGCAAGCATTAGCTAAACATAAATTCGCCTCTGGTTCGGCGCAAAAAGCTCGTCTAGTTGCAGATCAGATCCGCGGACTTCCGGTTGATCGCGCTCTAGAAATCCTGGCGTACAGCCCTAAAAAAGCGGCTGTATTAGTTAAGAAAGTACTTGAGTCTGCTATTGCTAACGCAGAGCATAACGAAGGTGCTGACATTGATGAGCTACGTGTAGCTACGATCTTTGTGGACGATGGTCCTACAATGAAGCGTATTATGCCACGTGCTAAAGGACGCGCAGATCGCATCCTTAAGCGTACAAGCCACATCACTGTTGTGGTTTCAGATAGCTAGGAGTATAAGTAATGGGACAAAAAGTTCATCCTACTGGTATTCGCCTAGGTATCTCTAAACCTTGGGTTTCTACCTGGTACGCGAATTCAAAAGATTTCTCTGATCAGCTTTTTGGCGATCACAAAGTACGTAAATTCCTTACTAAGGAATTAAAAGCGGCTTCTGTGTCTAAAATCGTTATTGAGCGTCCAGCTAAATCTATCCGTGTAACAATTCACACAGCTCGTCCTGGTGTTGTTATCGGTAAAAAAGGCGAAGACGTTGAAAAACTACGTCAAGCAGTAACTAAGATTGCAGGTGTTCCGGCTCAGATCAATATTTCTGAAGTTCGTAAGCCTGAACTTGATGCACAACTAGTAGCTGACGGTATTGCGTCACAGCTAGAGCGTCGTGTTATGTTCCGTCGCGCTATGAAGCGTTCGGTACAAAACGCAATGCGTATTGGTGCAAAGGGTATCAAAGTTGAAGTTAGCGGTCGTCTTGGCGGTGCTGAGATCGCACGTTCAGAATGGTATCGTGAAGGTCGTGTACCTCTACATACTTTACGTGCTGATATCGACTACGCAACTTCTGAAGCCTTAACCACTTATGGTATCATTGGTGTTAAAGTTTGGATCTTCAAAGGCGAAGTTATTGGTGGTTTACCACTAGTACAAGAGCAAGAGAAGCCAGCTAAACGCGCGCCAAAGAAAGCCAAAAAAAGTGCTAAGTAGAGGTAGCGAGTAATGTTACAGCCAAAACGTACAAAATTCCGTAAAATGCACAAAGGCCGCAACCGCGGTTTAGCGCAAAACGGTAACAAAGTAAGCTTCGGTACTTTCGGTTTGAAAGCTACTGGTCGTGGCCGTATGACTGCTCGTCAAATCGAAGCAGCTCGTCGTGCTATGACACGTCACGTAAAGCGTCAAGGTAAAATCTGGATCCGTGTATTCCCAGATAAGCCAATTACGAACAAACCATTAGAAGTTCGTATGGGTAAAGGTAAAGGTTCTGTTGAATATTGGGTTGCTGAAATTCAACCTGGTAAAGTACTTTACGAAATGGAAGGTGTTTCTGAAGAGCTTGCTCGTGAAGCATTTAACCTTGCAGCGCGTAAATTACCATTCACAACAACTTTCGTAACTCGGACGGTGATGTAATGAAAGCTAGCGAACTAAAAGACAAAAGCGTAGAAGAGCTAAACGCTGAACTTCTAGGACTTCTTCGTGAGCAGTTCAACCTGCGCATGCAAGCAAGCACTGGTCAGTTAGCTCAGACACACACGCTAAGAACAGTACGTCGCGATATCGCGCGTGTAAAAACAATTATTAACCAGAAGGCAGGTCAATAATGAGCGATAAAATCCGTACTCTTCAAGGCCGTGTAATCAGCGACAAGATGGATAAGTCTTTCACTGTTGCTATCGCACGTTACGTGAAGCACCCAGTATATGGGAAATTCATCAAACGTACGACTAAACTACACGTACATGACGAAAACAACACAGCTCAAACTGGTGACGTAGTTACTATCTCTGAGTGTGCTCCTATTTCTAAGACTAAGTCTTGGACTTTAGTAGACGTTGTTGAGCGTCCAAAGAAAGCTTAATTTTTAATTAAGTTCACTTTTAAAAGCCCCAGCACTTGCTGGGGCTTTTTGTTTTTAAACTTTAAAAACCATGTCAGTCAGTGTTTACTGTAATTCATCTTTGTATGAAAAAGCTTGCGTGATTTGATTTACAGCAATTCGCAATAGCGATCAAAAAATAGACCACTCAATTAAATAGAAAATAACGATTTAAGTAATAAAGTTAACCGTGTCGTTTTAAGAAAGAGATATTTAATCATTTTTTTATAAGCTGGCTCAAAATTTATTATTGTCAAAAATAAGTGATGAAATACTTTTTCAGAATCAACCTTAAATAATAGGTTTATTTTTGAGCTATATTGTTACTTTGTTGTTTTGTTTTTAGTTTTATATGTGTTTTTTATCCAGATTTATGCTTTTGTAAATTTATTGTTTATATGTAATATTATAATTAATAATGTGAGGTGTGGAAATTCTTTTTATCTCAAGCTGCTGATTATATTGATTATTTATTTGATTTACATATATTTAC
The DNA here is from genome assembly GCF_041414825.1 of Pseudoalteromonas sp. 68 DY56-GL68. Lineage (NCBI taxonomy): Bacteria > Pseudomonadati > Pseudomonadota > Gammaproteobacteria > Alteromonadales > Pseudoalteromonadaceae > Pseudoalteromonas > Pseudoalteromonas sp. 68 DY56-GL68. Next base: position 402,222 of record NZ_JAOCZL010000022.1, on the reverse strand, counting down.
ATATGTATCAATAGTTTTATTTAATTGTTCCTTTTTAAATTTATAATGAGCTTTGCGTTTATGTACCTTTATTGGTTATTGATATAGGTGTATTGATGTAAAACGCAAATAAAAAATAAAATAATCATTTGGAAGGGAAAATGAGCAAGTTAAACACATTATCATTTAATATAAAGGCTGCCTTGTGTATAACAGGGCTTGGTTTATCACATGTTGCCACTGCTGCAGATGAAGGTAATGAGCAAGTTGAGCGTATTCAAGTTACGGGTTCAAAAATAAAGCGTATTGGTGATTTGTCTCCAACTCCTGTTACTGTTATTACGGGCGATGCGATGGTTAATGCGGGTATTACTAATGCCGCTGAACTATTAAGCGAGATGCCATCGGCTACAGTTGGTTTATCACCTGAGACAACAAACGATAACGTTTTTGCTAATGGCCTCAGTAATACAGACTTACGAGGTTTAGGTGCAGAACGTACGCTCGTACTTGTTAATGGACGCCGCTTTATTGCGGGTGCTCCTGGCAGTAGCGCCGTCGACTTAAATAATATTCCAACCGCAATGATTGAGCGTATGGAAATCTCAACAGGCGGCGCTTCTGCTGTATATGGTTCAGATGCGGTCGCTGGTGTGGTCAATATTATTACTAAGAAATCATTCCAAGGCTTTGAATTTGATGCATCAACATCGCAGCCTCAACAAGACGGCGGTGAGGAGTCTTATGTATCATTCACTTTTGGTAACGAAGGTGAAAAAGCAAGCTTTGTAACGAATATCTCTTATTCGGATTCAAAACAATTACGTGGCGATCAACGAGACTTTATTCGTAACGGTGTTATTTCTTTAGACCACCCTGATAACTTAAATGATGAAGATGGCATTCCTCGTCGAATCATTTATGATCAAACAGGTAACACAACGCTTGGCTTTTATAGTCCAACAGGTGATTTCTTCACATCTGATGGTCATTATATCTTTGCTGATGACGGTTCAATTCGTCCATTTGCAAGTGGCGAATATTTACCAGCAAGTTCAACGCCAGGTAGCCGTAATACGCAATATTATGTTGGCAATGAAGGCGATGGTTACCATTTCTTAAATCACAAATATGTACGTACACCACTTGAGCGTTTAAATTTATCATCGAATGTGAACTATGAGTTTAGTGATGCTCACTCAATGGCATTTGAGCTTACGTATTCAAATACGCATGCCTATGGTGAAAGCTCGCCTGCATTCCATACTTTAAGTGGTATGCGTACAGATAATGCATTCTTTAGTGATGAGACAAAACAGTTTTTCTCTGATCGTGATATGGACACATATACGGCGTATATTACTACAGACGCACTAGGTAACCGCGTATACGATCAAAAGCGTCAGCTTATTCAAGGTGTTTTAAGCTTTGAAGGTGAAATAACTGATAACTGGTTTTACTCAGCTTATGTGCAACGTGGCTCAGTACAAGCGGATACAACTTGGCACGGTGAAATGCTTGTCGACAATTTTAATAAGTCATTAGATGCCGTTGAAATTGATGGCGATATTGTCTGCGCCGATCGTTCTGGAGATGAAGTAACTGCTCGTGAAGGTTGTGTGCCTCTTAATATTTGGGGAACAGGCCTTGCCTCGCAAGAAGCGCTTGATTATGTAAAGACAGATGCAACTCGCCGTGCAACAGTTGATCAAACAACTTATGGTGTAACGTTTAGCGGTGATTTATTTGAGCTAGAAGCGGGACCAATTGCTACAGCATTTACAATTGAGCATCGTAAAGAAGCATCATCAACATTGCCTGATCCCGCTATGCGTAAAGGATTGATTTTTAACAACCAATCTGAGGCATTATCAGGTTCATTTGATGTCAGTGAGGCCGCAGCAGAGTTCTCTATTCCGCTTGTTGTAGATGCATCATTTGCCGATGAAATTTTCCTTGAAGCGGCATATCGTTACATGGATTATTCATCAACAGGCACTGATGACGCATGGAAGTTAAGTTTTAACTATGTACTTAATGATGATATTCGTTTCCGTATTAATAAGTCTAAATCAGTTCGTGCACCGAACATAAATGAGCTTTATCAAGCCCGTTCAGAGACTTTTAACAGCTTTGATGACCCATGTGAACAAGGCCAAATTGATAATGCAGGTGAGTATAAAGAAAACATCATCAATAACTGTCGTTCGCAAGGCATTCCTGAAGGTTGGGTTCCAAGTGAAGACTGGAAGCGTACTAACCACTCTGGTTTCAATTTAGGTAATATTAATCTTGAAAATGAAAGTGCGCACGATTTAACTGTTGGTGTTATATACACACCTTCATTTGTTGATGGTTTAAGTATTACTCTTGATTATTGGGAGTTCGATCTTGAAGATATGATCCGTACACCTAAAGCAAAAACAGTGATTGAAAGCTGTTATGAGTTTGAGAGTACAGATAATCCATATTGCCCACTTATTTATCGTAATAAAGATACCTTTGAAATTGATTCGTATGACCTGAAACCTATTAACTCTGCAAGTAACAGTATTGCGGGTACGGATATGGAAGTAACGTATTCATTTGATACAACATTTGGCTCATTCAGAATGAATATGCTTGCCACTTACATGTCTAAAAACGATGAAAACTTAACAGGTAAGGAAGCTGATAAACGTAATGCTGCAGGCGAGTATACAGATCCACGCTGGAAGGCACGTTTCACAACGAACTATACCTATGAAAACTTACAGGTAAATTTAATCGGTGCCTATCGTCACAGTACTGTTTGGTCAAACGACTGGGTAGCTGAAGATAATAACTATAACGATATCTCATCTTATACGAAGTGGGATTTAACAGCGCGTTATAATATTACTGATGGCCTACAAGTGCGTGGTGGTATGTTAAATGTATTTGACCGCACTCCACCAAGACACCCAAGTCTTTATGATGACGGTGAATACTTTGATTTGAACGGTCGCACCTTCACACTAGGTGTTAACTATAAGTTTTAATCCTTAAGTGTTTAGACAGCCCCAGCACATGCTGGGGCTTTTTGATTGCGTTAACTCACATACTCAAAAAGGTACTGTTTTTTGTATCTGTTAAAGCTTTGGGCACTGAACTATTTCGTTTTTTTAACACTCTTAAAATAAAAAATGAGGAGTTTAGGTGTTAAAGGGAAGCTACAAAGCATGGATGATTTCAATTGCGCTGCATGCTGTAATCTTGTTTCTATTTGCGCAGCATATGCGGTCTGTATCTGTATCTGTATCTCCTGTCTCTGATTCTGTGAATGTAATACACGCGTACGTTAGTGTTGATCTGACGGCTTTACCTAGTATAAAAAAAAGTGAAAAAATAACCTCAAAAGAAAAGCAGAATGACTCAAGGCTGAAACCGCAAACAAAAGAGGCTGAACCCAGTCATTTAGGACAGTCAGCTGATACAAAAGCGGCTAATCATTCCTTGATGAAGCCCAAAGCAGTTCAAGCTGTAGCCGCTAAACCCAGTAAAGGGGTAGAAACTCTAGCTGCTAAGCCTAAAACGAATAATGAAGAAACAGCTGAAAAATCATTTAAAAAGCTGAATCCTTATGCGCCAATCCCAGAGCTTAAGTTTGAAAATGGCTTTTCTAATGCTTCAGCATTTGGTCAGGTTAATGCTGCAAATAATAATTTGCCTGTAGGCAGGGTTACAGTGCCTACACAATTAACGGTCTCTGATAAAGCAACAATACTTTGGCAAAATGGCAATGGCAGCAAGCGAACAGAAATGCTCAATGGGCTATGTTACGATATCGATTTCAATTCGGTGTTTGGTAAATCTGGAGTACCAAGCGGATCGCCCAGACCCTGTGAAGACAAAGATGCTAAGTTATTTAAAGAAATTATGAATAAGTGGCGTAAAAAATAACAAAACACTTTACCTCAACTTAACTTGAGCTTTTAAAGTGGCGTTTTTAAAAGGACGCTATTATGAACTCATTAGAAAACTACTTATTAAGTTTGCAACTTAATAACTATAACACTTCAATTTCACAAATCGTCGAAATACAGATTCGTACTTGGCAGTCGCTGCAATCGAGATCGCTTTATGCTCGGGAGTTGTTAGAAACATTAAAGGTCACGCATTATTCACTACAACAGCAACACCATGAGTTATTAAAGCACGTGCTGCCGCTACTTGGTTATCAGACCAAGCAGCAACACGACAACACGCTGTTGATAGAGCATAAACGACTCACTCATTGGTTAAATTTATCTTGAATTGTCATTCACAAGTAACACTGCTAGCGTCAAATAAGCCGTTTTAAAAAGAGAGAAAAGTCGCTTAGTTTATGCAAGAGCAGCCAAAAATCATTATTTTAGGTAATGGTCCTATCAATACAGATCTTACTGAACAGGTAAACAATTGCCCACGAGTGGTTAGGTTTAACCATTGTGCAGCAATGCCTGATTATTTAGGGCAACGTTGTACTGACTTGTGGTTGGTTGGGCGTGGCCGACAAGCCCTGAGTTTATTAAACACACCACAAATGTCTCTTGAAGGGCTGAGCCAGGTTATGATCACCGATCCAACTCCTAATCCTGTAGCGCAATGTTTTTTTAAATTGATACAACGTAAAAGTAAGATAGATTTCGGGGAAGCTCTAACTTCAATCTATGCGCAAAAGTGCCAAGTAGAGCGTTTAACAGCACAGTTTCGCCAATCATTATTAAATGAATTATTAGCCCTTGGTTCACCGATACATCGGCCTCGTTGTGTTAGTTCTGGTACTTTGGCAATTGCTTACTTTTTAGCGCAGTTTAAATACGTACATATTGCTGGTTTTGGTTTTCAAGGTTGGAAGCGTCATCCTTGGAACCTCGAAAAACAATTTGTGGAGCAACTCGTCACCGAAAAACGAGTTATATTGTTAGACAGTTAAACCAGACACCTAGCTGAGCTAAGCGTCTGGCTTATGATGTTACCAAATCATCCCAACAAACTCAGGGTGATCGACAAATGGATTACGGTTACCTTGGTGCTCATATGCCGCTTGGTTGCGATCAAGCTCCAATTGGCTAACAGGGTCCTCGTTGTGCCATTTTAGTAGCATTGCGACTACCCAATTCTCAAATACTTGATTTGATGTGCCGTTAAGTACAGCGTTACTGTAAGTAGTTTTATTTTGCCAACTTGCAATGACATTTTGATAGCGTGTTGCCATATAGAAATAGGCTCTTGCAAAATCGCCTTTAAACTCATCAATAGGTTCAAATACAGTACCTGAGTAATTTAAAGAACTCGCTGCGCTGCCCAGTTTACTACCATTACTAGAGGTATAGCTTGCGCTTCCTACTTCACCAAATGGGTAGTTACTGCGTTTAGAGTTTACATAACCATCGGTTGCGAAAATGTGGTGTACATCAGAGTTCATAGGCTCAACAGTACCGCCAAACCAGCTTTTTGGAAAAGAGTGTTCACGGTTGTAGCAATCAGCTTCACTGTTATAAGTACCACATTGATCGCTTACGGCTACATAGTTGTAGCTATCTTGACCTGTCGGGTTTTCTGAGTAGCGGTCTAGAATTGAGTTATCGTTTTCAAAATACTTATCGCGTGAGGCAATGTCATAAAAACTCCAAATAGCAGAGTAACCTTGTGAGTTGTGATCTTTAATAATGTTGTACAACTCTGTTTTTAGAGCATAGCCTGTAAGGCCTTGTGTAGTTACATAATAGCCTGTCGGATCAGGTGGTGTTGTACCGCCATCATCACCGCCGCCAGCGCTATCACCTAATGTAAACGGTGTAGCCTCTGAGCTTTGGAAGCTTGCGCCACTGGCAAGCACAGTTTGGCCTAGAGAGAGGTTGTAGCTGCCATTACCGAACGAGCAGCACATGCCATCACCGTAACTATCAAAAATAGTGAATGTGTAGTCACCATCAATTAAACAGGCTTGCTCATTATACTGAGTATTCGCTGCATAGCTGCCGCCTGATGCCACCGTACTGCCTTGGGCATTCGTTATTTGCCAACTTGTTTCTTCACCATAGTTGTCAGTTGTGAGCGCTAACGAAACTTGATTATCAGTGCAACTACCTGTCGGTGGTGGGGTTGTGCCTGTACTAGGTGCGAAATTATCAACATAAACCACTTCGCTGCCATCAAAACCTGCTACGTCGTAAAAACGTAAGCCAACATTAATAGCGGTTGTTGTTGGAGCTGTGTACTGGTAGCTAATTTGTTGCCATTGATTGGTTAATGCTGAATTTGAATAATCTTGATAGCCATCAACCACTAAGCGTGCTTTCACACCACCTTCGGTATGGTAAACCCAAGCAGAAAACTCGTAGCTTTCACCCGCAACAACATCAACGAGCTGCTGTAAATCGGTATTGCTTTGTGTGCCAGTGTTAACTGTGACTTGTGCTGAATACTCGCCAGAGTAAACCACACTGTTGTTAGCAGTAATGCTGATGCCACTATCAATCGTGCTCCAAGCTGTTGGTGTGTTTGCTGACCAAGTTTCAAAGTCTGCATTATGAATATTTGCAAACGCTGTGTTGCTTAAAAAAAGTAAGCTGCTAGTAAGTATGAGCTTTCTCTTAATCCCGTATGACATAGATTTTCCCTATTACGTGTTTTTAAATGGTGGACAATAGATGATAACAATGACAGGTTTTTTACAGAATTGATAATTTTTGGATTATTTTATATACGCATTTGTTAATTAAAATTTACATTTCTGCATTGTTTATATTTTGCACACTCTTTAGTTTTGTTCCTATTTTAGGTTTGTCGTGTTACTTCTAAAAGCACTGTTATAGTTCTGTGGTGTAAAGATCACCCGACTTCAACAGCAATAATCAAATAATAACAGCTTGTTTAGGGGTCAAAATGAAGAAATATAATTTATTGGCGCATAGCGTTAAATTTGCTTTGTCATTAACTGCACTTTCTACTGTGGGTTATTCAGTCGCAGCTGAAGAGGGAGTTGATGAAGTCGAGAGAATTCAAGTCACAGGGTCTCGTATCGCAAAACCAAAGCTTTCTCAGCCTACGCCAATCGTAACAATTGGGGCGGCTGAAATAGCCAAAGCAGGTACACCAGATTTAGGGAGTATTCTAGCCGAGTTTCCGTCTATAGGCGCGACCGATACTCTCTTTGGTAATAATGATGACAATGATGATGCAGGTATCAGCTCTGCTGATTTAAGGCGCCTTGGAGCCGCACGTACACTTGTTTTGGTTAATGGCAAGCGCCATGTTGCAGGGTCGCCAGGGTCATCTCAGGTAGACTTATCAACAATTCCAGCAGCACTCATTGACAGAATTGAAGTAATAACAGGAGGTGCATCGGCAGTATATGGTTCTGATGCGGTTTCCGGTGTTGTAAACGTGATTCTAAAAGACAATTTCGATGGCTTACAATTAAAGGCATCAGTTGGTAATTCAACCGAAGGAGTCGGCTCTAAAAATACCTCATTAAGTATTTTAGCGGGGACAGATATTGCCGGCGGTCGGGGTAATATCACTTTCTTTGCTGGCAAAGACCATATTAACGAAGTGATGGCAAATGACTTACGTCAGTCGGATAACTGGGGAACAGTTGATAATCCGCTCAGTCAAGGTGAGGAAGATGGTATTCCTGATCGTTTATCGAGGCCTCGTGTTTATTCGGATCGTATAAGTGAAAATGGTGTGCTAAACCCATTTGGTGCGCTTGGTGAAATTACCACGTTTGCAGATAATGGCACACCTGAATTAATGCCGATTCGTGAGTTCACAAATAGCTTTGCATTCGGTAATTTCCCTGATGGATGTGAGCACTGCTTTAAACTTCAAGACTATGAAAATGTATTACCTGAGCAGGATAAAATAACCATCGCATCAACACTTAATTATAATATTACTGACAACCATACATTTTACAGTGACTTTAAGTTCGTTCGCTCAGACATTAAACAACAGTTTCAGCCATCTTTTCGCTTTGGTGATATATTTATTAACGTAGCGGACAACCCCTACCTTGATGAAACGCTACGCCAGTCGTACCTTAACCAAGGTATTACAACAATAGAAATGTCTAAGTTTTTTGCTGAATTCGGTAATCGAAGTGCTGATAACCGCCGTGAGCTATTTCGATTCGTTGGTGGGGTTCAAGGCTTATTTACTCTAAGCCAAACTGATTTTAACTATGATGTTTACTATGTATATGGGCAAACAGATAACCGCCGGAACTCATTAAACGATTTAATTTCAGGTAATCTTGATGCTGCGCTTGATGCTGTTATTAACCCTGATACGGGCGAAATAGTATGTCGCAATCAAGTACCCGACTTACAATTACCAGATGAGGATGGAAATGAGTATGTTAACCCTGCCACTTTAAATCCCGCAGATTGTGTTCCTTACAATGCGTTTGGTTTTGACCAAGCATCAGAGGCAGCAAAAGACTGGGTAACGGCCGATGTGTCGCGTACAGATGAAATAACGCAAGAATTAATTGGCGGTAATATAACATTTGATACTGGGGAGTTTTTTGAGCTACCTGGTGGGCCAATTGGTTTAGCTGCTGGTTTTGAATATCGTGAAGAAACATCAGAAACACGCACCGATGAGCTGACAAAATCAGGTGTTTTAGCACAGGCAGCTACACCCGATGCATTTGGTGAGTATGATGTAACTGAAGGTTTTATAGAGGTGAGCTTGCCTTTACTGGCAAACCTTGCTTACGCGAAAGAACTTACCTTAGATGCCGCATATCGTTATGCTGATTACTCGCATGCTGGCGATACTGACGCGTGGAAGGTTGGTGTGTTGTATCAGCCTATTGAGGATATTCGTTTGCGAGGTACTTATGGTCAAGCGGTGCGTGCGCCGAATATAGCCGAAGCCTTCTCACCGATCTCTCCAGGCTTTGGCCGTGTTGCCGATCCATGCGATGCTGATAGTATTCTCGATAACCCTAATCGCGTTGCTAATTGTGCAGCAATCGGCATACCAGCAGGCTTTGAAGCAAACGATAATGCGAGTATAGATACTATTAGTGGTGGTAACTCTGAACTTGAATCTGAAACCTCAACCTCATTTACGGCAGGCATTGTTTGGACACCGAGCTTTTTTGAAAACTTTTCAATGACCCTTGATTACTATGATATTGAAATAGAAGACGCAATTTCATTTATCGCGACACAAAGTATTGCTGATAATTGTGTGGATGCCCCAGGAGGCCCGGACGAAAGTTTTTGCTCGCAAGTTGAGCGAGACCCAACAACGAATAATGTGACTTTAGTTCGATCTGGCTTTTTAAATGCAGCAGCTTTGACAACTAGAGGCCTTGAAGCTGACTTTGATTACAGTATGAAGCTGTCTGATTATGGTTTGGCAGGGGATTTAAGTTTAAACTTATTTGTAAATCATCTTTTAGAGCTAGAGGTTTTTGAGTTCCAAAGTCGACCAGATAAAGTAAATGTGGAAGACGGTGAAGTGGGGGATCCTGAATGGCAAGCTCGCTTTTCAGCAACCTATGCTATTAACGATTTAGTTGTAAACTGGTCATCACGTTTAATAGATCGTTCTGCTCGTATCGACCTATCTCCTGAAGGGGATATACCTGAAGATTTGAGCCCTGCCTTTGTGGGATCAATCGTGACCCATGACTTGTCTGCTAGCTACCAGTTATTTCAAAACACGCGAGTTGGTTTAGGTATTCGTAATTTAACCGATAAATTACCACCGGCTTATATTGCAGCCAGTGGAGCTAATGATGCAATTTACGATGCTATTGGTCGTCGTTTTTTTGCAAATGTTGTTATTGATTTTTAACTAAAAATCCGTTTAAACAAAAAGACACTTCCTTATATGTTAGTGTCTTTTTTTTAGTTATTTATAAAATTAATAACTAAATGGAATATCAAAGCAGATTCTATTCTTTTTTAATCGCGCGAGACCTCGTTATTCTTCACGCTCAGATAAACCTTTAAAGCGTTTTTTATTTAGTCTTTAAAGTCGAAAAAATTGTTCGCGAAATGACAGTAGCAAGTTCGTTTCGCAGTTAACTTTTCAGGGTTACGAGGAATAAATTCATGTTGTTAAGTCAACTAAATGCAGCGGCGAGCCCGCTATCGCAAGAGCAAGTACAAAAGCTGCAAGGCTTAGTGGCTGAACTTAATCCAATTCAGCAAGCGTGGGTAAGTGGTTACTTAGCTGCTAATGCCAACGCAGGTGCATTAACCGGTGGTGTTGCTGCCGCTCCAGCTGCAGGTGATGCACCGCCGCTAACTATTTTATACGGCTCTCAAACGGGTAACGCAAAAGGCGTGGCGAGCAAGTTAAAAGAACAAGCCGAGTCACGTGGTCTATCGGTTAAGCTAGTAAACATGGCTGACTACAAACCAACTGCCCTGAAAAAAGAAAAGTTCATCACGGTTGTTGTTTCAACCTACGGTGAGGGTGAGCCACCAGAAGACGCTGAAAGCCTGCATGAATTCTTAACGACTAAAAAAGCACCAAAGCTAGATGGTGTTAAAGTGGCTGTGATTGGCTTAGGTGACTCAAGCTACGAATTCTTCTGCCAAACAGCAAAAGATTTTGAAGAGCGTTTTAACAAGCTTGGCGCAGAAACTATTTTCCAGCGTGCTGACCTAGACGTTGATTACGATGATGAAGCGGCTAAGTGGATTGATGGTGCACTTGATGCGTTTGAGCCAGATCTTAAAGCACAGCAACAAGCAAGTGGTGGTCAAGTTGTGGCGATGCCATTTGGTGCAGCGGCACCAGCAGCAAGCCAATACACCAAGCAAAACCCATTTGCCGCAGAACTAAGTGTTGTGCAAAAAATTACCGGTCGTGATTCAACCAAAGACGTGCGTCATGTAGAAATCTCATTAGAAGGTTCAGACATTACCTATACACCGGGTGATTCGCTAGGCGTTTACTTCTTAAATGACGAAGCACTTGTTGATGAAGTACTTACGCTTACACAAATCGATGCATCTAGCACGGTTAAACTAGGCGACGAAGAACTAACTATTCGTGATGCATTAATCGAAAAATTAGAATTAACTCAGTCATACCCAGGCTTTGTTGAAAAATACGCTACAGCAACGGGCAGCCCTGAATTATTAAAGTTAGTTGAAGATAAAGCGGCAATGCGTGAGTACATCGAACCTCGCCAAATCTTCGATATTATTCGTCAAAACCCAGCTCAGCTTGAAGCACAAACCTTAGTAGACTGCTTACGTAAACTACAAGCACGTTTATATTCGATTGCATCTAGCCAAGCAGAAGTTGAAGAAGAAGTTCATTTAACTGTGGGTCTGGTTGAGTTTGATGCATTTGGTAGCGAACACTTAGGTGGTTGTTCTGGTTATTTAGCTCGCCGTGCTGAAGAAGGCTGTAAAGTAAAAGTATTTAGCGAGCACAACGATAACTTCCGTTTACCGGCTAATGATGAAACGCCCATTATCATGGTCGGTCCAGGGACGGGTATTGCCCCATTCCGTGCGTTTTTACAAGAGCGTGATGCCCGCGAAGCAAGTGGTAAAAACTGGTTATTCTTTGGTAACCCACACTTTACTCAAGACTTCTTATATCAAGTTGAAATTCAAGGTTACTTGAAGTCAGGTTTACTGACTAAAGTAGATGTGGCGTTTAGCCGTGACCAAGCGGAAAAAGTATATGTTCAAGACAAACTTCGCAAAAACAGCCAAGAAGTATTTGCTTGGTTAGAAGCCGGTGCTCATTTTTATATCTGTGGTGATGCAAACCGTATGGCGAAAGATGTTCATCAGGCGCTTGTAGACATTATCAAAGAAAATAGCGGCAAAGATGATGAACAAGCTGAGCAATACTTAAAAGATTTACGTAGCGCAAATCGCTATCAGAAAGACGTGTACTAATCACGTTTAAAGCTAACAGCCGTCACTGTAACAAATTTAGGAAATACCATGAGCGAACAAGACAAAAACGTAAAGCTTTCTGATAACGAGCGTTTGAAAAGAGAAAGTAACTTTTTACGTGGCACAATTGAGCAAGATTTAAAAGACGAGATCACCGGTGGTTTCACTGCTGATAACTTCCAACTGATCCGTTTCCACGGCATGTATCAGCAAGATGACCGTGATATTCGCCCAGAGCGCGCTAAACAAAAATTAGAGCCGTTACATAACGTAATGTTACGTGCTCGTATGCCTGGCGGTATCATCAAGCCAGAGCAATGGTTAGCGATTGATAAGTTTGCTGAAGAGAAAACCAGCTATGGCAGTATTCGTTTAACCACGCGTCAAACGTTCCAGTTCCATGGTGTGCTTAAGCCAAACATTAAAGGCATGCATCAAATGCTCAATAGCGTGGGCATTGATTCAATTGCAACGGCAGGCGACGTAAACCGAAACGTATTATGTACAACGAACCCTGTTGAGTCTGAGCTTCACCAAGAAGCGTACGAGTGGGCAGCGAAGATCTCTGAGCACCTATTACCAAAAACCAAAGCATACGCTGAAATTTGGTTAGATGGTGAAAAGAGTGAAACCACTGAAGAGCCAATTTTAGGTTCAACTTACTTACCGCGTAAGTTTAAAACCACAGTAACAATTCCACCGAACAATGAAGTGGATGTGCATGCGAACGACTTAAACTTTGTGGCAATTGCAGAAAACGGCAAGTTAGTTGGTTTTAACGTGTTAGTGGGTGGTGGTCTTGCGATGACTCACGGTGATACAGCAACGTATCCTCGTAAAGCGGATGACTTTGGTTTCATTCCACTTGAGCACACACTGAAAATTGCTGAACACGTGGTGTCTGTACAACGTGATTGGGGTAACCGCTCAAACCGTAAAAATGCAAAAACTAAATACACACTAGACCGTGTAGGTTCTGATGTATTTAAAGCAGAAGTTGAAAAGCGTGCCGGTGTTCAATTTCAGCAGAGTCGCCCGTATGAGTTCACTCACCGTGGTGACCGTATCGGTTGGGTTGAAGGCATTGATGGTAAGCACCACTTAACGCTGTTTATCCAAAGTGGCCGTATTTTAGATTACCCAAATCAACCTCTTAAAACAGGCTGCCGTAAAATTGCTGAAATTCACCAAGGTGATTTCCGCATGACTGCAAACCAAAACTTGATCATCGCAGGTGTTCCGGCTGATCAAAAAGCGGTAATCGAAGAAATTGCTCGCAACCATGGCTTAATTGATGACAGCCATACAGAGCAGCGTAAAAACTCAATGGCGTGTGTGGCATTACCAACCTGTCCGTTAGCGATGGCTGAAGCTGAGCGTTATTTACCAAGCTTAATTGAGAAAACGGAAGCGTTATTAGCGAAACATGGTCTTGGCGATGACAACATCATTATGCGTGTTGTGGGTTGTCCGAATGGCTGTGGCCGCGCCATGTTGGCAGAAGCAGGTCTTGTTGGTAAAGGTCCGGGTAAATACAACGTGTACTTAGGTGGTAACCGTGAAGGCACGCGTATTCCTAAATTGTATTTAGAAAATGTTGGCGAAGACGTATACCTAGAGGCATTCGATAAGCTTATTGGCCAATGGGCAAGTGAGCGTAATGAAGGCGAGTGTTTTGGTGATTTTGTAATTCGCAAAGGCATTGTTGCTGAAGTTAAAGTTTCAGTAACCGATTTTCACGCATAATTTTATAAGCGGCACCGCTTTAAGGTTTGGAATTAACCATGAGTGAATTTAAAAACATCTTAACGATGAGCAAAGAAGACCAAATAGCCATGCTGGCTGATATTAATGGTCTTCTGGCTGATAAAAGCGCAGAGGAGCGTGTTGCGTGGGCACTTGAAAACTTACCAAGCACGCACTTTTTGTCGTCGAGCTTTGGTATTCAAGCGGCGGTGATGTTGCATTTAGTGACATCGCAGCAGCCAGATATTCCTGTGGTACTGACTGACACTGGTTATTTGTTCCCTGAAACCTATCAGTTCATCGAGCAAATGACGGAGCGACTTTCGCTTAATCTTAAAGTTTATAAAGCTGAGCTTAGCCCTGCGTGGCAAGAAGCGAAGTTTGGTAAGCTTTGGGAGCAAGGTGAAGAAGGCATTAAGCAGTACAATCAACTGAATAAAGTTGAGCCGATGACCCGTGCTTTAAACGAACTGGAAGCGGGCACTTGGTTTAGTGGTTTGCGTCGCGATCAGTCATCTAGCCGAGCTGACAAGCAAATTGTTGAAATTAGCCGTGGTACTGTGAAAGTGTATCCACTTATTGAGTGGAACAACCGAGATATTTATCAGTATCTAACTAAACATGATTTACCCTATCACCCACTTTGGGAGCAAGGTTATGTATCTATGGGCGATGTTCATACAACCCGTAAACTTGAACCAGGCATGACAGAAGAAGAGACGCGTTTCTTCGGTTTAAACCGTGAATGTGGCTTGCACATTGATGGTGATGGTATTTAATCCTATTTTCCTATCAGAAAATTCATAAAGCGCGACTTAGGTTGCGCTTTTTTTGTGTCTTTTGTGTACAATTCGCGGCTTAGTAGTAGCATGGGGTCGTCGATGAGTCGTTTTGTAGTTTTCTTATTTTTTGTAGTACCGTTTTGCCAGTCAGAAGTATTGCGGGTTGGGCTACCAGACAGCGATTACCCTCCCTATCATTTTATGAATGCCGAACAAGGCGGTATTGTTCAAGACATACTGCAACGCTTTAGTGAGCAATATGCTATTGAGGTACAGTATTCGTATGCGCCAGAAAAGCGCTCGCAGAAAATGCTTGATGATGGGTTACTCGATGGGCGCATTGAATCTATAGATTGGTATACAGGGAGTAACCAGTACTATTGGAGTGAGGCGATTAGTTTTGTAGAGGATGTGTTAGTCATGCCATATGGCTGCCATATACCACCCATAGATGAGCTAACAGGCTATGTATTTATGGGTCGTTATGCTTATACTTATCCCGAATTTGAGCATTATTTTGACAGCGGGGCGATGCACCGTGAGAATTTTTATTCAGAACGAGAGATGCTCTTAGCGTTAATGGACTGGGATCATAATCAGCGTATCGCCGTTATTTCTCTAGATGCATTAAACTGGTATGCGAGCCGAGATGAAGTATTCAAAAAATTAACTGTAAGCACCTATAGCGTTGGAAAAGCGCCACTTCAATTACAGTTTTCAGCAACAGCAAAAACATCTTTAATCAAAGAGCAGTTTAATGACTTTATAAAAAGTCTTAAAGCCTCAGGAGAATTTGCTAAGATTGTAAGTCGCTATCAATAGTAGGTAAATGGAAGGATGAAGCGTTTTTGTTATTTTGCAGTCATGTTGCTGCTGATTAGTGTTGCGCTGCTATTTTATATTAAAAAGCCAGATGGTAAGCCTTACTTAGAACTTAGTATGTTCGAACGTTACTCTGAAAAAGTGAGTGGTAATGTGAGTGATTTTGCTTCGCAAGGTGCCGATGCATTAAGTACACAAGCTAAAAAATTAACCGAGAAATTGAGCTTTAGCAAAGACGCACATACACCTGTTGTCGTGTATAAATGGCAAGATGAACAAGGGCAATGGCACTATGCTGATACACCTCACCCTAATTATTCGAGTACAGTGGTTAGCTTAGATCCGAACGATATTACTGTATTACCTGCAGAGACATTTCAAGTTGATGATAATCAACCATCAACCGTTAAAGCTGACGTAACACCTCCAGCATTTGGGGTATACGATGCTAAAAATGTACAAAAGATGATGCAAGACGCAGAGCAAGTAAAACAGCTTATGGAGCAGCGTACCAAGCAACTTGAGCAGCAGCTAAAAGAGCAAGGTGGGAATTAACTTTGTTTGTTTTGTGCTGTGAGGTCGCTTTCTATTTTCATCAGTAAAATAGTGAGATAAATTTTGGTGGGCAAAGAGAACAGCACGCCAACAGCAATACACGCTGCGCTGATCATTATGCCATGTATACCCATGCTATCACTTAAGTAATTGCCGGCTAATAAAGAATGCCCCAAAACAATCAGGCAAATACCTAAAATAATGAAGGTTTTTAAGATTCGAATGATGGTTTGTTCAGTCATACAAGCACCTGCCTTAATTAAAGTGTAGGTGCTGTTGTTACTGACTGGATTGTTCTAAATCAAGCAATGTGTAACTTTCTTAAAGCTTTCTATGGTTGTGGATTAAAGTAAATTACTCGTAGATGGGGAGTATAGAAAGCCATCTTCTAAAGAAGATGGCTCGTTTTACTTGAAAAAACTACTGCTCAGCCAGCATATTACGCAGTACATACTGCAAAATACCGCCGTGTTTGTAGTAATCCCACTCTTTAGGAGTATCTATACGCACATCAACACTAAAGCTAATTTGTTTGCCTTCGCTGTTAGTAGCAATCACACTGACTTCATTGGTTTTGTCATATAAGCCTTCAAAGTCGAATGACTCTTGACCCGTTAGACCCAATGACTCATAGCTTTCACCTTCTTTAAATTGTAGGGGTAAAACACCCATACCAATTAGGTTTGAACGGTGAATACGCTCATAGCTTTGTGCAATAACGGCTTTAACACCAAGCAGAAGTGAACCTTTAGCAGCCCAGTCCCGTGATGAACCTGTGCCATACTCCGCGCCCGCTAAAATAATCAGTGGCGTGCGATCTTGCTGATATTGCATCGCTGCATCATAAATACTGGCAAGCTCATCGCTTGGCTGCATACGGGTCACACCACCTTCGGTGCCTGGGGCTAATAGATTACGTAAACGTACATTAGCAAAAGTACCGCGCATCATCACTTCGTGGTTACCACGGCGCGAACCATATGAGTTAAATTGTGCCTTTTGCACACCGTGCTCTTGCAAGTAAAGACCTGCTGGGGCATCCGCTTTAATCGCACCTGCTGGTGAGATGTGGTCAGTGGTTACTGAGTCACCTAATTTTGCTAAACAGCGCGCGCCACTAATGCTTGGGATCCCTGGTGGCTCAATCTCCATACCATCAAAGAAGGGCGCTTTTTTGATGTAGGTTGATGTATCGTCCCAGTCGTACAATTTGCCATCAGGAATTTGAATTTTCTGCCAGCGATCATCGCCTTGATACACATTGCCATAGCTTGATGCGAACATTTCTTTGGTCACGGTCTCTTTTACTAATTCATTGACTTCACTGACACTCGGCCAGATATTTTTCAGGTAAATGTCATTCCCATTAGGGTCTTGTGCTAGCGGCTCGTTGTACACATCAATATCTGTGCGGCCTGCAATAGCGTAGGCTACAACAAGTGGTGGCGAAGCTAAAAAGTTCATTTTCACATCTTGGTGAATACGACCTTCAAAGTTTCGGTTACCTGATAAAATAGAGCTGACGACCAGTTTGTGCTTTTGAATGGCTTCGCTGATCTCATCAGCCAGTGGGCCAGAGTTGCCAATACAGGTTGTACAGCCATAGCCAACAAGATTAAAGCCTAACGCATCTAAATCATCCATTAAGTCTGCTTTTTTCAGGTAGTCAGTCACTACTTGAGAGCCAGGTGCCAATGAGGTTTTAACCCAAGGTTTCACTTTTAAGCCTAATTGTTTTGCTTTTTTAGCAACTAAACCTGCTGCTAAAATAACACTGGGGTTTGAGGTGTTTGTACAACTTGTAATTGCAGCAATGACACACGCACCGTCATTAAGCTCAAACTCCTCGCCTTTAAAGTTAACCTTAGCCGCCCCCATAAATTGTGCTTCGTTTACTGGCTCATCAGGGTTAGTCGTAGGGCCCTCATCTTCAATGCGCGCCTCTTGAATATCGCTTTTATCGCGATGCTGCATACGTTCATCTTGGAAGCCCTTTAAGTGCTCACCAATGATGTCGCCCGCTTTATCAAGGGCAATTCTATCTTGTGGACGTTTAGGACCCGCAAGACTCGGCACCACATCATCAAGCGATAACTCGAGCGTGTCTGTATAATGAGCTTCATCGCCAGGGTTTCGCCATAAGCCTTGATGTTTTGCATAATCCTCGATGAGTTTAAGTTGTTTATCATCGCGGTTTGTTAAGCGCAGATAGTTAATGGTTTCATCATCAATAGGGAAAATACCGCAGGTTGCACCATATTCTGGTGCCATGTTGGCGATAGTAGCACGGTCAGCAAGTGGCAAGTCGGCGAGTCCGTCACCATAAAACTCAACAAATTTACCCACCACACCGTGCTTACGCAGCATTTCTGTTACGGTTAGCACAAGGTCAGTTGCAGTCGTGCCTTCTGGCAGACGACCATTTAGCTTAAAGCCGATAACTTGTGGGATCAATAAGCTGATTGGTTGGCCTAGCATGGCGGCTTCGGCTTCAATACCACCTACGCCCCAACCAAGTACACCAAGACCATTAATCATGGTTGTGTGTGAGTCTGTGCCGACAAGGGTATCTGGATAAGCCATTGATTTACCATTCTTTTCATCATTGAAAACCACACGGGCTAGGTATTCTAAGTTGACTTGGTGAACGATACCGGTTGCTGGTGGCACAACTTTCAAGTTATCAAAAGCGGTTTGTCCCCAGCGTAAAAATTCGTAACGTTCTTTATTGCGCTCGTATTCAAGTTTCGCATTTAAGTCGAATGAGCCATCTTCACCGTAGCCATCAACTTGCACCGAATGGTCAATCACAAGTTCAGCGGGTGAAAGTGGGTTAATTTTTGCTGGATCGCCACCGAGTTTTTCCATGGCGTCACGCATCGCGGCTAAATCAACAATGGCGGGCACACCTGTGAAGTCTTGCATGACAACACGGGCAGGCGTAAACGCTACTTCTGCTGATGGTTTAGCTTGCGGATCCCAGTTTAATAAAGCTTCAATATCTTGCTTTTTGATATTAACGCCATCTTCATTACGTAATAGGTTTTCGAGTAAGATTTTTAACGAGAATGGCAAGCGCTTTGCTTTATCGCCTAAGCCTTGTAAAGAGTGAATATGGTATTGTTCACCATTGATTGTAAGCTGTTTTTGGGTATCAAAACTGTTATTCATTATTTGCCCCTGTGGTTTTAACAAGCCGAGCTTGTTTTGTGTTTCCTTTTCGAGATATACACTAGCCTGTTGCAAACTTAATACCAGCTAGTAAATTTATTTTGCTGACGAAAAAGTATGCTACTTAAATAGTGTTGATGCCGACACGATTTATTTCAAGGGCAAAAAGATAAATGGTCGGTTAACTAAGTAAGGTTTTTATAGATAAGTAAGTATCTTTAGTCGAGCCAGTGTTTCTGTTTGCCTATATGGCTGACAAACATTAGTACTAAGCTAATAATAATGACACAAAATGGCATTGCTAATGCGCTTACGCCAAACATAGCAAGGCTATCAATCACCACAAAATTATAATATTGCTGGACTAATACGGCGATAAACGAGATTAAAAAGAGCTCTCTGGCAAGGGCTTTTTTTGCTAGCAATAAAATGCTCGCGAAGCTTGCTGTAAATACGGCTATCGCGAAGGCAGCCGTTGACCAGAGCGGGATATCACGGTATGCAGCTTGTTGTTCAAGTGGGAGTTGGTTAACCATTTCGGGCGTGATTAATTGCTGCATTATAAATGCAATGACGCCTAAAAGATTCCAAACAAGAGCTGCTCAAGCAAGTGGCTTAAGCCAAGCGGGAGGAATCATAAATCACCTTTTATTGTTGTTATTATCGCATTCAATTAAAGGTGATTTATGTTAACTAAGCAAGCTCTAGTTAACCAAAAGAAATAGGGCGACGGCCTGTTTTTTCGTCCACTTTTGGTTTTTTAGTACGCTTGCGTTTTGTTTTTTTCGGTGCCGTTTCGCTCGTTTCCGGTTGCGCTTTTTTCGGTGTTTCTGGTGGACGAGGATTCGGTGTTGCATCTTCGCTTAATGTTAATTGAAACAACTCACCATCAAAAGCGAGCACATCACCACTGTATAATTTTTTCCGTTTTATTGTACAAATTTCATAGTTTACTCCAACATAACCTTCACCTATTAGTGCTTTTGCCTGGCCTCCGGTTTCGACTAGGTCGAGCACTTTTAGCAAATTGCATAACTCTATAGGCTCTTCTTCTAGTTCAATTTCTATGAAATCTTCGTTCATGTTGGTCTCTCGTCATTTAATCCTAGCCATTATAAAGCCTAGCACTGGATTGAACCAAGATTAAATTTTTAACTTCTTAAAAGGGTTAAAACTGCTTTCGGAAAAATAATGATATTTTTTCAAAAGTAGTAAAAAAATTGCAGCATTTGCTGGGTACACTGCGCCCGTTCTAAATTGGTGTACTAATTGCTATAAGCAATCTCGTTTCATTTTAAATTCGTTCTGGAGAAGTAGTAATGGGCGTAAGAACAGCACTAAGAAAAGAGTTAATGGGGTTACAGGATTCGTCACTATTAGCCGCAGATGATGTGCGAGCTTTGCTTACAAAAGCAATCAAAGCTAAGCCCGAAAAGTCAGAACAAGGCTTCGCGTTAATTTCACGATTTAATGATAATCACAGTCAACTGGTTTTTGGTGAAAGTAATAAAGAAAAGCTACTCGAATATCAGACCCATCGTTTATTCAAAGAGATTTTATACACACGAAAAAGTTTTGATAAGTGGTTAAATAAATATTTAAATTAATTGTATTGTTTTCTCATTTAGACTACATTTGTAATCTTTATGAGGGAGCACTATGAAAAGGATTTATATACTATGCATGCTGTTTCTGTTAGCTAGCTGCCAGCAACCTACGGTCTACGTTTACACCGAAAATCTTGATGCGCAAAAAAAGAGTCAATTAGAGTTAGCACTACGCAATCAAAGTTTGCCTTACGAGTATGTTCAGCTTGATATTCCACGGGAGTTCTCTGAAGCCACACTCATGCTTTCGCAAGATAAAATACTGACTCATGAAGCAGAGCAACTAGGTGACATTATGCTGCAGCTTGGCTATCAACCCGTTATTAAATACATCACTGAAGCAAATCATGTTTACAAAAATGGTAACATCGGCTTTTACTTGAAAGAGCCAAGTGAGAAAGGCGAGTTTTCAATGCCTAGTCGCGTTTTAACAACGGGGTGTGATGAAGATAAGTTCAATGATCTTGTCGTGACATTCACAGATACACAGGCAGAGTTCACACTTAGAAGCGGTACGAAAGTGGTGCTCAACTGGGAGTATTTATACGGTTACCTAGTTATTTACTATAAAAATTACTCGCAAACGTATGCGCATTCTCAGCCTTTTATTAACACCCCATTTGGTGAAAAGCCCTCAGACACCTATTGGTTTACTGCACGGGTTAATGAACCAAGCTGGCTGAATTGCTCGTTACAAATTGTGTATATGGATTAGCCGCGTGACTCTAAATAATTACTGAGCTTAATGATGCGTTCACTCATTCCTTCGATGATACGATCTTTTATTTTCTCACGGATTACGTTTGGTAGGCGAGTAAGCGCTTCTGGTGTGATTGCAAGTACGATAGTATCGATCTTAGCCCGCGCACTAGTACTTCGTTCACGGTTATTGATAAACGCGCCTTCACCAATAAATTCACCAGGCTCTATACTGCCTAGCTCAACTAAATGGCTTTGCTTAAACACGGTAAGAGAGCCACTTAGTACAATATAAAGACGTTTGTCATTATCAAATTGTTTAAAAACCGCACGGCCTTGTTGTACTAAATATAAGTGACTAAACGATTCTAATAACACCTGTCGTTCACTAAGAGAGAACTCTCTAAAAAACGACAGCCTGTTAATAATTTCCATTTGTTTAATAAGCGGAATATGCTCGATTAACTTCATTGATTCACTGTGTTCATAGTGTGAAATTTAGCTAATATTGCGCTCTTTTAGCTTGCGGGTCAATGTATTACGCCCCCAACCAATTTTGATGGCTGCTTCTTGTTTGTGGCCTGCACAGTTTGCAAGTGCAGTTTTAATTAAGCGAGTTTCTAATTGTGCTTGAATCGCAGGCCAAATATTCTCTTTACCTTGTTTAAGTTCAAGATTAAGCCATTGTTGAAATGCATCTAGCCAGTCGCCTTCATGCTCTGTAGGGGCTGCGGCAATAATTTCGGGAGGTAAATCTTGCTCGCTGATAAGCTCGCCAGGTGCCATAACAGTTAACCAACGGCAGGTATTCTCTAGTTGGCGAACATTGCCAGGCCAATTGAATAGGCGTAATTGCTCAGTGGCTTTAGGGCTTAATATTTTGCTTTCGACTTGCAGCTCTTTAGCACTTTTATGTAAAAAATGTTGTGCGAGGCGCTCAATATCTTCGGTACGTTCACGCAGGGCGGGTAGGCGCAAGCGCACCACGTTTAAACGATGGAATAAGTCGTCACGAAACTTTCCTTGTTTTACCAAGTCTTCAAGGTTTTGGTGTGTTGCGGCGATGATTCGCACATCGACCTTAATGCTTTGATGACCGCCAACACGGTAAAATTCACCATCGGCGAGTACACGTAATAAGCGAGTTTGCACATCGAGTGGCATATCACCAATTTCGTCTAAAAATAGTGTGCCGCCATTTGCCTGTTCAAAGCGGCCTTTACGAATGCTGTCAGCTCCTGTGAATGCGCCTTTTTCATGACCGAATAACTCTGACTCCACTAATTCTTTAGGAATGGCAGCCATATTAAGGGCGATAAACTGGTTTTCTTTGCGTGGGCTATGGTTGTGTAGGGCGCTGGCGACAAGCTCCTTACCTGTACCCGATTCGCCATTGATTAACACACTCATACTTGAAGCTGATAATTTACCAATCGCACGAAACACCTCTTGCATAGCAGGTGCTTCACCTATGATATGCGCATTGGTTTGCGGTGCTAATTTACGTTTGGTTTTTTTTGTTGAGTTAGCACGACATGCGCTTTCTACCAATGCTACGGCTTCATCTAAATCAAACGGTTTGGCAAGATACTCAAAAGCCCCCTTTTGAAACGCATTAACTGCTGAGTCGAGATCTGAGTGGGCAGTCATGATGATCACAGGTAAGCCAGGATTTTGATCAGCAATTGTTTCTAGCAATGCCATGCCGTCCATACCTGGCATACGCACGTCAGAGACGAGCACTGTGGGCTGGCTAAATTTTAATGCATTAAGTACATCTTGTGCATTTGCATAGCTTTGGGTTTCAAATCCTGCTCTTGCCAGCGCTTTTTCTAATACAAAGCGTATTGAGGCATCATCATCAACTAACCAGACTGTTTTCATGATTACTCCAAAAAACCATTAATCCGTAAAAGGCAAATAGATATTAAATTCTGTATGACCAGGCCAACTGTCACAGTCTATGTGTCCGTCATGTTGGTCAACCAAGGTTTGCGCGATGGATAAACCAAGCCCTGAACCATTTTCTTTATTGGTGATCATTGGATAGAACAAAGTTTCTTTTAGGTTCTTATCTATACCTGGACCATTATCCGAAATTTGGATCAGCAAGGTTTTTTTCGGCGCTTTACCAGGACGTCTATGCTGGTGGTTAATACGGGTTTTTATTCTAATTTCACCACCATCAACGAGAGCCTGTTGGGCATTACGAATAATGTTCAACACCACCTGCTGAATTTTACTTTGATCTATATACACATTAGGTATGCTCGGATCATAGTCTTTTACTAAGGTGATATTCGCACTATTATCTAGCATGCTTAGCTTGATTACTGACTCAAGTGCTTGGTGAATATTGCCATAGGATTTGTGTGGCAACTGATTCGGACCAAGTAATCGGTCGACTAGCTCTCGCAATCTGTCTGCTTGCTCAATAATAAGCTCTGCACATTGATCTCGTTCTTGCTGATCAACCTCGTACTGCAATAATTGCGCCGCTCCGCGAATTCCACCTAACGGATTTTTTATTTCGTGCGCTAAACCGCGTATTAAATTACGCGCAGCTTGATATTGATGCATTTGATTGGAGGCTTGATCGTGACGAATTTCATCGTCCATTTGGCGGCATTCAAACAAAATGTAGTTTTCATTTTTGCTGCTGAGCCGTCGCGTACTGATTGTTAATTTAGCATGACGAGAATCGATGAACACCACGTCAGCTCTATGCTGGTGGCAATCAACACCATCGAACAACGAGTACTGGGCGATACGTTTTAAATCAATTGAGTGATAGTTAAATAGATTATCGAATGGTTGGTTGATAATACGTTTTGGGCCTAAACCTAAAAGCTCACTTGCACTGTCATTTGCATAAACCAGTTTGAAGTTTCGGTCGAGCAAGATAACTGCAGTACTTAAATTTTTCCAGATACTGTCGAGTATTTCTGAGTCGAAGGGAGTATTACTGAGCATGTTTGCACCATTTTAGTGCGTTGCGATTAAGCATAGCTTAGCACAGCCATTCTGCATTGTGAGGTATCTATTATAAAAAGTTAATTGCCGTTTAATACAGATGCTCTATGCATAAAAAAGGTGCTTACTGGGCTAACCGAAACGAGTTTATTGTTCTCATTAAAAAGCTTAGCTTGCAGTGTGTGTTCGCCTCGATTGACTTCTCTAAGTGCAAAGGTTGTACTGCTACTGGCAACACCTAAAGGAGTGCCATCAACAAAGAGTTGTACCTTAAAGCCTGTTGCAAAGCGTGGGCTAATACGAGTCGTTACATAAACGGAACCGGTATTCTCTCTAACGGTGGCTTCATTTTCAGGTGAGGCTATTGTCACTTTAAAATTAACCGGTGTAACGTTAGGGCTGCTATCTAGAATGCTCGTATCGGTTGCTGGCATAGTGAGATTTTGCGTATTTAGCTTTACTTCAGTTGCGCCTGGACGTGGTGTATCAGAAAAGACTAAAACACCATTTCTATCCTTCCACGAATACACTTTCTTCTGAGCGGTACCATGACTAAAAGTACTAACAAAAGTTAGTACTGCTAACAATAAAGTTATGCTTTTCACTCTGCAACCCTGCATTTCTTAATCTATTTAAAACTGTAGAGGAGAATACGTCGAATTACCATTAAAAAAGCCCGCAAAGCGGGCTTGAGAACACACATTTATTATCTGATATAGATAATTCTGCTACAGCGTAATTACACGCTGTAGTACATTTCAAACTCAACTGGGTGAGTTGTCATGTTAAGCTTTTCAACTTCTTTGTTCTTCAGTGAGATGTATGCATCAATTAGATCGTCAGTGAATACACCACCTTGGGTTAAGAACTCACGGTCAGCGTCTAAAGAAGCAAGTGCTTCGCTCAGTGAAGAGGCAACTTGTGGGATCTCAGCAGCTTCTTCAGCTGGTAAGTCGTATAAATCTTTATCCATAGCGTCGCCAGGGTGGATCTTGTTTTTGATACCGTCAAGGCCAGCCATAAGCATTGCTGAGAATGCTAGGTATGGGTTAGCTGTTGGATCAGGGAAACGTACCTCGATACGACGTGCTTTTGCAGACGGTACCACAGGGATACGGATTGAAGCAGAACGGTTACGTGCAGAGTATGCAAGCATTACTGGTGCTTCGAAGCCTGGTACTAGACGTTTGTACGAGTTAGTTGACGCGTTAGCGAATGCGTTGATTGCTTTAGCGTGCTTGATGATACCACCGATGTAGTAAAGTGCTTCTTCAGAAAGACCCGCGTATTTGTCACCAGCGAAGATGTTTACACCATCTTTACCTAAAGATTGGTGACAGTGCATACCAGAACCGTTATCACCTACGATTGGCTTAGGCATGAAGGTTGCTGTCTTACCATAAAGGTGAGCCATGTTATGGATCACATATTTCATCTCTTGGATTTCGTCTGCTTTTAATACCATGGTATTGAAGCGTGTTGCGATCTCGTTTTGACCCGCAGTTGCAACTTCGTGGTGGTGAGCTTCTACAACTTGGCCTAGTTCTTCAAGAACTAAACATGTAGCTGAACGCCAGTCGTGTGATGAATCAATAGGTGAACATGGGAAGTAGCCACCTTTAACACCTGGACGATGACCTTTATTGCCGCCTTCGTAGTCTTTATCTGAGTTCCATGCAGCTTCGATATCATCAATTTTGTACATAGAACCAGACATGTCTGATTTGTATTTTACATCATCAAATAGGAAGAACTCTGGCTCTGGGCCGAATAAAACAGTGTCAGCGATACCTGTTGAACGCATGTATTCTTCAGCGCGCTTTGCAACAGAACGTGGATCACGCTCGTAACCTTGAAGTGTTGAAGGCTCAACAACGTCACAACGTACGATTAAAGTAGCTTCTTCAGAAAATGGGTCCATTTTAGCAGACTCAGGTACAGGCATTAGTACCATGTCTGATTCATTGATGCCTTTCCAGCCAGCAATTGAAGAACCGTCAAACATTTTGCCATCTTCAAAGAACTCTTCATCAATTTGGTGATGAGGAATAGAAACATGCTGTTCTTTACCTTTGGTATCAGTAAAGCGTAAATCAATGAACTTAACGTCATTTTCTTTGATAAAATCTAAAACCGATTGTGACATGTGTCCTCCAATTGTTGGGTTTTATTTTTGCTGCATTATTGCTTTTGTTTTATATAAGCTGATTTCATGCCATATTTTTAACATGTTGTTTAGGCTTATAAAAAAAAATAGAATAGGGTTTTGTTAAAACTTTTTGCACAATTTTGGTGCGTAAAAGTTTCATTGTGGTGCATTGCTTTTTCACGATGCCAAATGCACAGAAATTGAACATACCTAATCGTTGAACTCTGCGCTTAATTTACTCTCAAAATATGGCTCATTACTCAGAATATCGCCAGTTTTTACTATTTGAAATGAATAAATTTCATAAATTTGTCATTTATAAAACAGATACTTAGAAAAAGCCTGAAGAAAGTTTATAAATTTATATTGGATAAACTTTCATCCATGCCATTATTAAGGGATAATATGCGCCCTTTTAAATCCTATGCTGGGACATCTGGTGAAAACTCAGATGAGTGCGTAGATCTTGCAGGATCAATGAGATTCAATTTCTCTGAGAAAAAATATGAGCATCGAAAAGTTAAGAAATATAGCGATTATCGCCCACGTTGACCACGGTAAAACAACTTTGGTTGATAAACTGCTTGAGCAATCAGGCACATTAGAAACGCGCGGCGGTAACGAAGAGCGCGTAATGGACTCAAACGACATTGAGAAAGAGCGTGGTATTACCATTTTAGCTAAAAATACAGCTATCTCTTGGAATGACTACCATATCAATATCGTAGACACCCCAGGACATGCCGACTTCGGTGGTGAAGTAGAACGCGTACTTTCGATGGCTGACTCAGTATTACTACTTGTTGATGCTCAAGAAGGTCCAATGCCACAAACGCGTTTCGTAACGCAAAAAGCATTCGCACAAGGTTTAACGCCGATTGTTGTTATCAACAAAATCGACAAACCAGGTGCACGTCCTGACTGGGTTATGGACCAAGTTTTCGATTTATTCGATAACCTAGGTGCAACTGACGAACAGTTAGACTTTAAAGTAATCTATGCATCAGCTATCAACGGCTGGGCAACAATGGATTTAGACACGCCATCTGACAACATGGAACCTATGTTCCAGATGATCGTTGACGAAGTATCTCCACCGGATGCAGATCCTGAAGGTGCTTTCCAAATGCAAATTTCTCAGCTTGACTACAACTCATACATCGGTGTTATCGGTGTAGGTCGTATCAAGCGTGGTACTGTTCGTCCTAACCAACAAGTAACGATTGTGAGTGCAGACGGTACTAAGCGTAACGGTAAAGTTGGCCAAGTAATGAGTTACTTAGGTCTTGAGCGTCACGAAGCAGAATCTGCCGGCGCGGGTGACATCATTGCTATCACAGGTCTTGGTGAGCTGAAAATTTCAGACACTATCTGTGATGTAAACACAGTTGAAGCATTACCACCACTAAGCGTTGATGAGCCTACAGTAACAATGACATTCTCTGTAAATACATCACCATTTGCTGGTAAAGAAGGTAAATTCGTAACTTCACGTAATATCCTTGAGCGTTTACAAGCTGAGCTTGTTCACAACGTTGCACTACGTGTTGAAGAAACTGACAACCCTGATAGCTTCCGTGTTTCTGGTCGTGGTGAATTACACTTAGGTATCTTAATCGAGAACATGCGTCGTGAAGGTTACGAGCTTGCTGTATCTCGTCCACAAGTAATTTTACGTGAAGTTGATGGTCAAAAAGAAGAGCCATACGAAACACTTACAATCGACTGTCAAGAAGAGCACCAAGGTTCTATCATGGAACAAATCGGTCTTCGTAAAGGTGAACTAACAGACATGTCTCCAGATGGTAAAGGCCGTGTACGTATGGACTTTATGATCCCAAGCCGTGGCTTAATTGGTTTCCAAACTGAATTTATGACATTAACCTCTGGTTCTGGTCTTCTTTACCATACATTCGATCACTATGGTCCACACAAAGGCGGTACTATTGGTGCACGTAAGAATGGTGTAATGATTGCGAACGCAACGGGTAAAGCACTTACTAACGCGTTATTCAACTTACAAGACCGTGGTAAGCTATTCATCGGTCACGGTGTTGAAGTTTACGAAGGTATGGTTATCGGTATCCATAGCCGTGATAACGACCTAACTGTAAACGCACTTAAAGGTAAGCAACTTACAAACGTTCGTGCATCTGGTACTGATGAAGCACAAACACTTGTACCACCACTAAACTACACGCTTGAGCAAGCGATTGAGTTCATCGATGATGACGAGTTAGTGGAAGTGACACCTGAGAACATTCGTATTCGTAAACGTCACTTAACTGAAAGTGACCGTAAACGTGCGAGCCGTGCAGCTAAAGACTAATAACGTCTTTTAGTTTTAAAAAATATAAACCGCCGTATTGAAAAATACGGCGGTTTTTTTAGGCCTTTAAAATAAAGAAAAATAGAGCTTCTAGCTCCAACCTTTAACTTGTAAAATATGGCTGCCTACAAAAAACAAAGGAATCGATTTAACGGACAAGGATCAAGTGGACGCGCAAATTGCTTTTTCTCAGATGCAGCGTAATGAATCCATCAATGAGAAAATAGATGCGCTCAGGCCTAAGTGGTGGTCTATTATCAGTAAGTATGCAAGTTTTATTTTCACGCTTTTAGTTGTGCAATACTTCTTTCCTGAGACGATTGACCAGCCTGTTTTCTACTTTATTTTACTAATGATTTTTAATGTAAGTATTGCCCAGTACCATGAAAATAAACAATTACATAAACGATTAGACTTACTGCACAGTTTAATAAAAGAGACGAAAGTCTAACCGCTTTAGTGTGCTAGATTGATAGGGGCAAGATCTTACTACAATGACACTTGCTCACCTTCATTCAATATGTATAGAGGAACTTGGCTGCTCATGGCCTTTTGCATGTGCAGTAATCGCAGTAATGCAGAGTGACTAGAATGGTCGCCCATTTGCCAGCTTGAGTTACCATACCCCCATGGGATCATCACTTTACAGCTTAGCTCCTCAGCTGCATTTAACGCATCTTCAGGTGTTGTGTGTACATAGCGATACCATTTGCCGCTTTCTTGGTGGTAATAGGACGCTATCGGCATCAAACATACATCAATTTCGCCGTATTTTTGTTTAATATCCTGAAAATGTTTTGAGTAACCGGTATCGCCAGCGAAAAATAAGGTTTTTCCGTTTTGTTCGAGTAACCAACCATTCCATAAATCTTTATTGTGATCTTCATAAATCAAAGGCACTAAGATACGGCTGCTAAAGTGGTGAGCTGGCACGGCATGAATCGTTAAATCATTAATTTTAGTGCTTGCGTACCACGCCATCTCTGAGATAGTAAAACCACCGGTAGGAAAGTTATCTGCAAATCCTAAAGGCACTAAATAGCGTGGGCCATTGCCAATTTCTTCTATATCCGCTTTGTTAAAATGATCATAATGAATGTGTGAATACATCACCGCATCTAGGCCATCCAGCTCTACTTTTGTTGGCCAAAAACCAGGTTTGCGATAGATACCGCCTGCGAGTTTGAAGGCCAAGTCTACAGGTGAATCAAACTGATCCTTAACGGGGTCAAACAACAACTGCTCACCACTGGGTGATTGAATATAAAAGCCTGCATGACCCAACCAGCGAACTGTAAAGCCTGAATCGACTTTAGGTACTATTTGTTCGCCTTGATAGTGGCATTGTGAGTTGCTGTCGTTACATACAAGCAGTTCAGACGTTTCATAGCAATTGTCGGTGCAAGTTGTTGGGTATTCTTTGTCACCGGGGTAAAGGTTATGGTAACGACCTGCCTGCTCTCCTTCGGTTTTTAACGGGGTAATCGTACCTTCGCCAGCAATAACATTAACAGTGTTAGAGTTGCTACAAGCTGCTAAAAGTGCAGCGGCGATAAGTGTAGGAAGTGTTTTTAAATGCATAACATGCTTACTTTTTATTCTTTGCCATGAGTTTAGCAAAATAAGATTTAAGATAAATCATTAAAAAGTAACAAGAGGTTACATAAAAAAGCCTACGTTTAAGTAGGCTTAGTGAAATGTGCGTAAGATGACTAGCTTGCTTTATTCATTTGCTCAATAAATTTATTTGAGTCTTCAATCGACTTATTCATGTCATCCATTAAAATTTTGATGTCGCGTTTTAGATTCGTAAACTCGCCTTTGATAGCTGTTACAGCTTGTGCATTAAGATTATGCTTTAGGTACAGTACGTTATCGTGAAGCGATGTTAATACAGGCTCCATTTTACTTTCAGCACTGCGCATTGAGCGTAACAGTTGGTCAAATTGGCGCTTGGTTGCATTAAGCTTTTTGCTGCTTTCACGCTTTAGAGAAGCGCTTTTATATTGTTCAAGCTCATCGCTCCATTCATCGAATAGCGCTTCGGCTACATCTTCAACTTTGTTGATGTTGGTGGTTACTTGATTCGCAGCTGCAAGGCTTGATTCATAATCATCATTGAGTTGGTTGTAGGCATCTTGTAGTTCGCCACCATCAAAGTTGATTAATGTGGTCAGCCTCTCTAATGCTGATTGAAATTCTTCTTGTGACTCTTGTTGAGACTCTTTAGTTTCTTCAACACGGTCAACTAAAATATCGCGCTTATGGACACCTACAGACTCCATGGCTGAATAATAAGCTGACTGACAGCCTGATAATGCCATGGTAACTGCAAATAGTGGTGCGCTTAAAAGTGTCAGTTTTTTCATTGAGTTCCCTTTTTGGATGCCTGTCATTTCAAATTATGTGGCGGATTGCTATGATTATCAAAACATTTTAGCAGAAAGTTGATTCTATGGATGAGAAGCTCAGTCGTTATAAGCTGCAAATAAGTATTTTCCTAAAGCAGCAACCTGGTTGGTGGATGCAGTATTTGACGCGATGTATCGATGATCAAATTACGGTTAATGCTGGCTATTTGGCGTATGTGACCTTGCTATCGATTGTGCCACTTGTTGCCGTAGGCGTGGCGATATTTTCTGCATTTCCTGGGTTTGAGAGTACCTTAGTGACAATCGAAAACTTTCTATTTACTAACTTAGTTCCCACATCGACCGATGTGATTAAGGAGCATATCAGTTCTTTTGCTGGTAACGCAAATAAGATGACGGCAGTTGGTGTGGGCTTTTTAGCTGCTGTGTCGTTGTTATTGATTAGAAATGTCGATGCCACTCTCAATCGTATTTGGCGAATTAAGAAAAAGCGGCCGATGATGATTTCTTTTGCCGTGTATTGGATGGTTTTAAGCTTAGGGCCTGTGTTATTGGGCGCAAGTATTGGCGTGACCTCTTATATTGTGTCGTTAGTGTCGTTTGCTGATCAAGGAATCCCCGGTTTTAGTGGATTCCTATTAAAGCTTTTACCTTACGTTATTTCTATGGTGGGCTTTATTATGCTCTATACTTTAGTACCTAACACACGAGTTCCATTTAGAGCGGCAATACCAGGGGCTTTATTTGCAGCTATGCTGTTCGAGCTGACTAAAAAAGGTTTTGCACTGTATATCAGTCATTTCCCATCCTATGAAGTTATTTATGGGGCCTTGGCGACCATTCCTATTTTGTTTGTATGGGTATATTTGTCGTGGATTGTTGTATTACTCGGTGCAGAGTTTACGGTCTGTATCAGCCCAGAAAATATTGAAGACACCCCTGATATAGATATTTAAACTGACTGCACCTAAGGAGAACGAGGTGCAGTTTCATCCACAATACATAGCTAACCGCGACTATCATCTGAGTGTAGGGGATGGTCATCAAATTCATGTTCAGGAATTCGGAGAGCCCAGTGGCATTGCTGTCGTTGTCTGTCATGGGGGACCAGGTTCTGGACTATGTCCTGAAAACTGCCGATTTTTTGATCTTCAGCGCTATCGTGTAATCATGTTTAGTCAGCGAGGATGCGGTCACTCTACACCTCACGATACGCAAGCGAATACGACACAGGATTTGATCTCTGATCTTGAATTTTTACGTATCCAACTTGGCGTTAAAAAGTGGCTTGTTAGTGGTGAATCTTGGGGGGCAACATTGGCTTTGCTCTATGCTATTAGTCATCCTGAATCCGTTGCAGGGCTGCTTTTACGAGCTAGTTTCTTAGCCTGTGAAAGTGATTTTGCATGGTTGTATTCACAGCAAGGTGCAGGCGCCCAATTTTACCCAGAAAGCTATAGAGAATTTGCAGGAGAACTACACGATTGGTCGCAGCTATTAGATTTTTATCAATGCCAGCTTAGTAGTGAAGACCAAATAAATGCTAATAAGTATGCAAAAAGATGGTGTCATTGGGAGCAGGTTTTATGTCACGCCGAGCCATGTACAAGCTGGTGTATATCTGAACCCCACTCAGCACTGAATCAAGCACGATTAATGGTTCATTACTTTCGTCATCGTTGCTTTATTGAGGATCACTATATTACGAAACACAGTGATATATTGGCACATATTCCTACTTGGTTTATTCATGGTCGAGCTGATTTGGTGTGTCGTTACAGTGCGGTGCAGCAATTAGCAGAGCAGCTCAATGCGCAATTGTTGATATTAGATGGCATTGGGCACAGCAGTGATAATCAGGTATATTTGGCGGCAATGCGACGTGCCGCAGATTTAATGTATATCAAGTTATCGAGGGATCAATGCAAGGCTTAATTCAAAGAGTTACACAAGCGAAAGTAGAAGTGGCAGGCGAAGTAGTGGGTGAAATTTCACAAGGTATTTTGCTGCTATTAGGTGTGGAAAAACAAGATACTGAGCAAAGCGCTCAGAAGCTTTTACATAAAGTTAGTAATTACCGCATTTTTACCGATGAACAAGGAAAGATGAACTTAAGTTTGAATGATATCAAGGGAGAGCTTTTAGTGGTTTCGCAGTTTACGCTAGCGGCTGACACTAAAAAGGGCATGCGTCCAAGCTTTTCAAGTGCAGGTACACCAGCGCAGGCAAATGAGTTATATGAGTATTTTATCGCTCAAGCAAAAGAAGCTGGTTTACGTATAGCGACTGGGCAATTTGCAGCTGACATGCAAGTGAGCCTGTGCAACGATGGCCCTGTAACGTTTAATCTATCAGTATGATTACTTTGTGATCATCACAATATGATTGACGTAGTTAGGGATTTTTTCAATACTTGGGCGTTTACCAAATTCAGTGATGAGTAAATGCTCAAGTTGTTTCAGTTGTGATGGGTGGTTAGATAAAAAGTTGATGAATAGTAAGCCATTTTTTGCCATTGCTGCACGTAACTTGGCATAAAATTGATGTTTAAATAAAAATAATGGTGCATCTACTTCACTGAATAAATCTAAAATAATCCAATCATACTCATGCCCTTGCTCTAACACCTGCTGAGCATCGAAACAGCGTAAATTATTATCATGATGACCACCAAAATAACGTTTGTAGCAGTGAATAATATCGGGGTTTTTATCAACAGAAGTTAAGTGGCTTTGTGGGTAGGTATGCTGTAAATAATTTCGGATAGCACCTCCACCTAACCCCAGCTCGAGTATTTTGTTGGGTTCTTCTAACTCTTGCCAAAGCCTTGCAAGGTACTGTAAGTGAGGGAAAAGTAATCGTGCTGGGCGGCGCTTTTCGACTACAGATTGTAATGTTTCATTAATTAACAGCCAGCGAAACTGATTCATTTGTCTTACTTGAATAGACTCTCTACCTTGCTTGTGCCAATAAATAAGTTGCCCGAGCCTGTGGCAATCTTCAATAAAACACTGTTTTATCGCGCCACTGGGTTCAAAAAAATGTTCCATATTTCGGGCCTTTAACTTTTTATGTATAAAGTATGACAATTACTTCAGCATAGACTAGCCTCGCTAAAGTGCCAATTGTGCAGTAGTTTTTACAGCGAAGAATAATAATTTTGGCTAGGTCACCAAAGTATTATTCCAACTTGATGGAAGATAGCGTATCGTAATTTGCATTCGTTAGGCCACGAAAAAACAACATGAGATGGCTGAATTATCACAGGAGTATTTATGTTTAAAGTGACCACCCCACAAAGCAGCGAAGATTGGCAAGCGTATTATTCATTGCGTTGGCAGGTTTTAAGAGCGCCATGGGGCGAGCCGCGCGGTTCTGAGCAGGATGATTTAGAACAAGACGCAGAGCACCGCTTTATCAAAAATAATGATGGTGAAGTATTAGGTGTGGCACGCCTTCACTTTAATAATCATCAGCAAGCGCAAGTACGTTACATGGCGGTAGCCGAAGGTAACCGCAATCAGCATATTGGTAGCCGTTTATTACATGAATTAGAAAAAATCGCATGGACTCAAGATGCCGATGAGCTCGTGTTGTTTGCTCGTGAGCGAGCTCTTGATTTCTATAAGCGTCATGGCTATGAGTTAAAAGAAAAAGCGCATTTAGCTTATGATGACGTACAGCACTGGAAAATGGTTAAACAAAAACCTTCTGAACCAGGCTGGTTCCGCCACCCAAACTGGACACAAGTACTACAAAATACATGGCGTGAATCAATTCCAATTAGTGATGCGATGGGTATTAAAGTGGAAAGTTATACTGATTGGCAGTTTACTACCCGCGCTGATTTAGATGCGAACTTAAACCTTCACAACACTATGTTTGCTGGCTCTATTTATAGCTTAGCGACCTTAACAGGGTGGGGAGCAACTTACCTTGCGCTGAAAGAAGCAGGTCTTGAAGGAAATATCGTGTTAGCTGATGCCAACATTAAATACCTTAAACCACTGAATAATGATCCACGTGGATGCGTTGAACTAAAAGGCTGTAAAGGTAAACTCACCGATTTAGAGGCAAATGGTAAGGCAAGCTATCATGTTCCTGTAAATATTTATGATGGTGATGTGTTAGTTGCAGAATTTGAAGGTCACTTCATCGTTAAAAAATAACGAATATTCAGAGCGAGCTAACTAAAGCTCGCTCTTTATTGTTTATTGCAGTTAAAGCAAGTCAGTTAACAGAATACCCACACCAAAGCGTTCAATATCGGCGTTGTAATCAATCAAACTCTCACCATAACCATTAAAGTACTGTGCGTAACCTCGTAACCTGCCCCAAAGAGGGAAAGACCAATCGAGTTGAATTGCCCCGCGATTATCTGAGTTTAGATTATTGCGTGTCATAAAGCTGAATTCATGTTCGTTATAACGATAAGCGCCAGAAAACTCAAAGTACCCCATGTATTTATAGATATCAGGGTTGTCATCACCACTGGCTTCTAGCTCATCTTCTTTTTCATCTTCTGGGATGCGGTACCAAGGTTTAAAGCTAAACACAAAACCATCTTTTTCCCATAAAAAGTCTGCATAAATGCGATTCCATGAACGAGAATTCGGTTGGCTTCGGCCATTTGATTGATGTGATGCACCAATCGCAATTGCCATTTCATCTCCCCATAAGACATTTTCTTCATCAAGGTAGTTTATCCAGAATACCTCTGGCTCATAGTTGGTTTCACGAAATGGTGAAGAAATATCTTTGTTGTAAAACTGCCAAAACGACTGCATCGTAAACGCAAAGTACACACCTTGATCTTTATCTGAGAAGCCTTCAAAGATAGGTACCTTAATTGACAGCTGATATTTTACTTCGAGGTTGTCGAGTGGCTCACCATTTGTTTCTTCTGCTAGATCTTTTAAACCGTCAAAAGGGCGAGTATTTGGATGCGATACGTAAGACAGTGGCAAGATATAGTTACGTTTATGTGGCGTGATTACATTGCGGTTTTTTTTACTTACTTCTTCGCGTGCTTTTCGTTTATCAAGTGCTGTAAGTTTTTTACTTTCATCTAAATCAGAGCATTTTTTGCGAAGCTCTTCGAGTGTTTGTTTACCGTCACCGCCAATCGCTTCATTTAAAATACATTGTTTTACTAATTCGAGCGCGTCATCTTGTTCATTGGTTTTTGTTTCTTCTGTCTGCGCCATAACAGGTACAGAGAATAAACTAGCGACAGCTAGCCACGTGCGCCATCCCATTGCGATTTCCTTATTGAATAGAGGTGAAGTTAAGATAAGTATAACGATTTTTACATAAGTAACCGTGAACTTGTACTGAATTGTTAAATTTTTAGGTAAATAGAGCCCCAAGCGAAACTTGGGACTCTGCTGTTACGGCCTAAGCCGTGACTCTCACGCAATGAGAAGGGGTGAGCTTATAGCTCAAATACGTTGGTAAAAAACTTATATAATTCGGTGCCTTGATTCACGCTTGCTGAAGCAAAATGTAAAATGGCTATTGCATCTTTATCAAAACTGAGTGTTTGTAATGGTTGTTCTGATAGGTAGCGCTCCATTCTTAAAATATGGGCTATAGGTTCACCTGCTTTAATATGGCCACCCAGTGGCGCTAGGTACTCCACCATGCCGCCCATGGGAGCGTAGTAAGCAATATAATCTTTAAGCATACAGGCATAACGTGTCATCGCTTTGGGTTGATACGCTGCATCAACTAATACCTCTTTGTGGTTGAGGTAACTTAAAATGCTATTTGCATCTTCAAGAGCTGCACTTAAATCGATTTTTTCTTGACTACCTAGCTCAACGGTGAATGCTTCGACTTGGACAGCGAATTCACGGCCTTGTTTGCCAAGCTCTTCAGATAACGACCACCATGGACAGAAACTCGCTTCATCCATCGCGCCATCAAAATCATTCGGAATCAATAACACATGCTCTATGTTGAAGTAGCGCGCGCTGTCTTTGGCGTATTCAGGGCAATATAAGTGCTGACTTGAGATAGGCCCAGTGTGAAGGTCTAAAACAATATCAGCCTGATGGGCAAGCTTTTGTAAGTTAAGGGCAATACGTTTACCGGTTGTTAGGCTGTAATCAGGGCCTGTTAGTTGGCTGTCGATATCAGCAACCAGTGCTTCTTTAAACGCCGCTTTAAGGGTCGCATCATCACTGTCTTTGTGCTGTTCAGCAATTTGTGATGGTAAGGCTTTGTTAAAGCGGTACATGCGGTTCCAGTTGGTGCCCGTAATTGGATCGAAGCGACCTAGCGTAAACTCACCTGACTTTTGGTTACAAGCAATTGGGTTGGCATAAGGCACTAGAGTAATATCGCCATGCAGCTTGAGTGATTTTAGCTGCTCTAGCAATTGATAAATTACTGCATTACCTTGCACCTCAGCACCGTGCATATTGGCTTGTATATACACGTTTGGGCCTGTGCCATCGCCTTTTAAGCGATACACAGGGATTGTCAGTGGTAGGCCGTTGGCAATCTCGCCAACCACAATATTCTCTTGGCTAATGAATTCTTTACTCATGGCGATTACCTCAAATAATAGCTGGCATCTTCAGCGCTACGAATGCACTCAATATTGCCTTGTTCAAGGATGTATTCAGCCGCTAATTCGTGGCATAAAAAGTACGGCATACTTTCGGTAAAGCCATATGCCCCACATTGGCTGAATACCAACCAGTCTTGTTCATTTAAATCGCTTGCTAATTGGTGTTCACCCAAGCAATCAAGGGCGGTGCAAAGCGGGCCGTATAAAGTCATTGCCTTAGGTTCAGCCGTTGATTCGCGTAGTAACGCCGCAGGGAAATCTTGGCTTGTTACAGCAGGGCGAAGTAAATGGTTAATACCGCCTGATAAAATGACCTGCTGTTGATTGTAATTCTCTTTGCGCTCAACAACCGGTGTTGCGTAATGGCCGCACTCACCTACAGCATAGCGACCAAGTTCCATCCAAAACTCTTTGACACCAGCATCTGCTTTAATGCTCGCCAAGGTCTCGATAAGTGCAGACCAATCAAGTCGGTTAGCATATTGGGTATAAGGAATGCCTAAACCACCCCCTAAATCGAGAATATTAAGGTTAATATTTAATGAGCTTGCTAGCTGTTGTAATGGCGCAATCATCGCGCGCCATAGCTCGGCGAGTTTGTCAGTGCTCAGCATATTGCCCCATTGGAAAATATGCAGACCATCAAAGCTAAGAGCTGGGTAATCATTTGCAGTGAGTGCTTGCCACTCATCACAGCCTAAACCAAAAGGAGTGAGGCTATCGCCGCCAAGCGGGTTCTTTTCGCTGTCTGGCCAACGAAGTTGAACACGCAATAGAACTTGCAGCTGACAATTTGCTTTTGTTGCTTGTTCGTTTAACCAGCGAACTTGGTTAATGCTCTCGGCCACGAAGGTACGTACGCCGCGAGCAATAAAATGTGAAATTTGTTTAGGGCTCTTTGCAGGCCCTGTGTTGAGCACGCGCTCGCTATCGATGCCTTGAGCAAGTACTTGCTCAAGTTCACCTTTACTTGCAACATCAAAGTTAAACCCTGCGCCGTCTAAACACTGAATAATGCGAGACAGTGGGTTGGCCTTAACGGCATACCAAAGTTTCACATCGGTTTGCGCAGTTAGTTGCTTTAAATGTGTAGTTAATTTATCTAAATCATAGATAAAAAATGGCGTATCAAGATGTGTTGAAACGTGTTCAACCGCTTGCTTGATGGGCATGCTCAAAAAGCTCATTAACGTAAAACCTCTTCTAACAATAATGATGCATCACTTTGTTCGTCACGGTATTTCACGATCAATGCACAAGACATGCTTAGGCCTTGCTCGCGAGCCCATGCATTTGAAGCAGGGCGAGAACCTGGGATCACAATCGCGTTTTCTGGGATTGCTTCACCTTTGTCTAGCTGGCGCTCGTTAACGCAATCGTAGACGGGAATAGTTGCAGATAAGCGCACACCCGGCGCAAGCACAGCCCCTTTTTTCACAACCACACCTTCAACAATAACGCAGCCTGCACCGATGAATGCATCATCTTCAATAACCACTGGGCTGGCACCAATTGGCTCAAGTACACCACCTAATTGTACTGCTGCACTTAGGTGAACATTTTTACCTACTTGTGCACATGACCCTACTAGTGCGTGGCTGTCGACCATCGTGCCTTCGTCGATGAATGCACCAATATTTACATACGCTGGTGGCATGATAATGGTGCCTTTAGCAACGTGTGCACCCCGACGAACACTGCTACCACCTGGTACCATACGCACGCCTGCATCGGCTGCAAAGCCTTGTGGTGCCAAGTTGTGCTTATCAACAAAACCACCTGGGAACTCAGTATTTGTGCCATTTTTGAAAGCTTCTAAAATGCCTTGTTTAACTTCTACATTGGCGTGCCAGTTGCCGTTCTCGTCTTGTGTTGCTGCGCGAACTGCGCCTGATTCTAAGTTGTTTAATAATTCTAACCAGCTCATGATAAAACCTGTTTTTAGTTCCAAGATAAAATTGTGTTGTTTGCGTGGGTGATGCTGTCTGTTTGCTCAAGCTCTAAATGCGTAAGCGGCGGACGTAAATGCGGGGTATTTATTTTACCTTGCAGGTGCATCAGTACTTTTACGGGGATTGGGTTTGCCACAGCGAATAAACTTTGGATTGCTTGCGACCAATCGGTGAATAGATTTGGGTATTGACCACTTAAACTGCGTTTAACAAACTCATGGGTTTGACTCGGCCAAGCATTCGCGGCAACCGACACTAAACCTTTTGCACCAGCTTGAGCAAAATACGGCATAAGTGCATCATCGCCACTGAAAATGGCCAGTGTTGGTGATGCCGTTCTAAAACCTTCAAATTTACTAATGTCGCCACTGGCTTCTTTTAAAGCCCAAAGGTTTTTGTGCTCAGCAAGGTTTTTGATCACCTGCGGTGCAATCTCAACTGCACTTCTTCCTGGTACGTTATACAACATACAAGGGTGATGACTTGCGTTAAGTAGGCTTTCAAACCAATGTGTTTGGCCAACAACCCCAGGCTTTGCATACAGAGGTGAGCCCAATAGATAGCCATGAATAGGTAGTTGATTGCAGTATTCAACCCAAGCAATTTGTTGCTTAAGGTTCATACCGCCCACAGCAACCATGAGTGGTACTCTCGGTGCTAATTGGCAAACATGTTCAACAATGGCTTGTTGCTCTTTAAGTGAAAGCGCCAGTCCTTCACCGGTACTGCCAAGCAATAAAATGCCGTTATTTGCATCTTGCTGCTCAGCTACTAGTTGTTCAAGGGCCGTGTAATCGACCTCGCCAGATTCAGAAAATGGCGTTACAAGCGCTGTCCATAATGGATAGTCGTTTAAATCAAAATTGTTGATCATCTCTCACGAACTTATAAGGTATTCGAAGAGTTTATGCGGGAACATTTGAATGGAGCCGCATGTCGTCGTTCGAACAAGGTATAATTCGAAGAGCGAATGGGCTTAAAATAATAAAGACGCGACGGCCTTATTATACTAAGACCAGAAGCTCTCCACCAAACTAATCAATAGCACTTTGCTATTGTTGGTGACAGTCGCTGGGATTCAGCCCAGTCGCCCGAAATAAGCACCTCACAAACGGTGTTACTTCTCGGCGTTAATTCCCCTCACGTATGATCAACAGAGTCTGTGCTCTTCCCATACGCTACCTGAATAACGCACCTCTTCCAGCCCTTTATGCTCGCTTTAAAGGTTAAAGCCAACATAGTTAAATAGGGTATATTCGGCGATTAAAGCATTTTAGCCATCTAGGTGTCAAGGCGAAGGATTTGTTTTTAGTGACCGATTTTGCAACATGGTTACGTATAAGCGTGTTTTTACGTACACTTAGCGTTAACCAAATAAATTGGAAAAATGATGGAAAAATTTAACGATATTTATCAACGAGCCGTATTTCGAAAGGGCAGCGAAGACATGCTGCAGGCACTGTTATCAAACCCGCTCGATGATACTGATATTGCCAAAATGCATGACGATTTATGGTTAGAAGAGTTCACACGTAAAGTTTTTCAAAGTGGCTTTTATTGGTCTGTTATCAATAACAAGTGGGCAGGTTTTCGCGACGTGTTTTGGGATTTCAGTGTAGAAAAGTTGTTGATGATGCCACCGGATATGCTTGAGCAAAAAGCCAGTGACGAGCGAATTGTTCGTAATTTTAAAAAAGTACAAACGATTCCTGAAAATGCGTACATGATCCACGAAGTTGCTGAGAAACATGGCAGCTTTAGCCAATTTATTGCGGATTGGCCAACTGACAATATTATTGGCTTGTGGGCCTATCTTAAAAAACATGGTGCGCGTTTAGGAGGGAATACTGGCCCTTACGCTTTGCGAGCGCTTGGTAAAGATACCTTTTTACTTTCTCGCGATGTAGAAACCTACTTGCGTGCCCACGAGTTGATAGACGGGGGCTTACAAACTAAAAAATCGTTACAAGCAGCGCAAGACTTCTTCAATGAATTACAACAGCAAAGTGGCTATAGCCTGCAAGCACTCAGTCAGCTTGTGGCCTATGGGGTAGGTGATAACCGCGTAGGTGTAGCCACACGTTAAGGACAGTTATGAAACTGCAAACTCGATACACAGATATTAGTGAACTGCTCGCTATTGAAGATATGCCTAGCGCCGTTGCTAA
Source organism: Pseudoalteromonas sp. 68 DY56-GL68 (assembly GCF_041414825.1). Lineage (NCBI taxonomy): Bacteria > Pseudomonadati > Pseudomonadota > Gammaproteobacteria > Alteromonadales > Pseudoalteromonadaceae > Pseudoalteromonas > Pseudoalteromonas sp. 68 DY56-GL68. Next base: position 360,444 of record NZ_JAOCZL010000022.1, on the reverse strand, counting down.
GCCGCAATTACTGCTGTTTAATGACAAGCTCGCTGATAATTTTGCGATTAATCACGACAGCGAATTTTTAGCTAAATTGCTATCTGGTTCAGCGATAGAGAACGCCGTGGCACCGGTTGCACTTGGTTACTCAGGTCATCAATTTGGTCATTTTTCACCGCGTCTTGGTGATGGCAGGGCGCATTTGCTTGGCGCTATTACAGATAAAGATGGCACATTGTGGGATGTGCAATTAAAAGGCGCAGGAGCAACAGTGTTTTCGCGCGGTGGTGATGGTCGCTGTGCCATTGGCCCTGCAGTGCGTGAGTACATTATGAGTGAGGCGCTTCATGCGCTAGGTATCGCGACTACGCGCTGTTTAGCTGTGGTGACTACTGGTGAAACGGTATATCGAAATCCTCCTCGACCTGGTGCGGTCGTCACGCGTTTAGCTAAAAGCCACATCCGTGTTGGTTCATTTCAATACTTAGCAACACAGGGTGATATAGAAGGGTTAAAAAAGCTTGTCGATTACGCTATCTGTTGTCATTTTCCTGAAATTAATAGCACTGGAGAACAGCGCCATATCGACTTTTTAACAGCTGTGCAAGACAAGCAAATTGAGTTGATAGTAAGTTGGATGCGAGTCGGTTTTATACACGGTGTTATGAATACTGATAACACCTTGATAAGTGGTGAAACCATTGATTATGGTCCTTGCGCTATGATGAACAACTTTGATTTTGATACTGTGTTTAGCTCAATTGATCACCAAGGGCGCTATGCATTTGGCAATCAGCCGACGATTGCTAATTGGAATTGTGCGCGCCTAGCTGAAAGTCTATTACTTTTATTTAAAGACGAAAAACAAGCGCTTACAGACCTTTCGACGGTTATAAATAGTTTTTCAACTCGGTTCAATGACGCCTTTAATTTTATGTGGCAAAAAAAGCTGGGCTTAGAAAGCCTAGAAGGAGATGATCATATACTTGTTTCTGAATTGTTGACGTTAATGAAGCAACATAAATTGGATTATACCAACACATTTAATCTTTTGACTGAGTCATTACAGTCTCCGGTAACCATACCTGCCAATATAAAAGAATGGTATAAAAAATGGTTTTTAAGAACATCTACTCAAAGTTATAAAACGATGCGTGCTGTTAATCCTGCAGTCATTCCACGCAACCATAATATCGAAATGATTATAGGTGAATATGAGAACTCTGGAAAAAGCGCTTCACTGGAAGCATTTTTGAAAGTGATATCAAATCCTTATATTTATAAAGCTGAAAATACACATTGGTACGAGCCTCCTAAGGAAGATGATGCGAATTATCAAACTTTTTGTGGAACTTAAAAAATTCCAGAAAAGGCTGATTGTTAGCTACTGTGCCTAAGTGTAATATTTAACACCTATGCTAAGAAATATGACTGAACACTTTTTATATATAAGTTAACGCACCTAGTTATTAAGTCTATTTTTTAGTTAATTTATAGTCGTTGTTAATTAACAATAATAACGAATTGTTAATTTGAACGACGATTTAACTATAGTATTAGGTAAGTTTTATATTATCACCTATAGTTTCTAATGACCTGAATCAAACTATGATTTGAGTTAGTAGTATAACCTGTTACCTATTAAGTATAGGTTAACAAATCGAAGAGTATTCTGCTTATAAAATGGGCTGGGATGACTTAGCTGAAAATTTTAATTGTGAAAATGGGAAGGAAACAATGAAATTAAAATCACTTACTATGGCGATCGCATTAGCTGCAACTAGTGCATCAACATTTGCTGCAGAGAAAGAAGGTTTTTATATCGGTGTATTCGGTGACTACTACGATGCATCTTGGATTGCAACAGATTACTCACCTAACGTGAGAACTGGTTATGCAACAGGTTTCGGTGCTGAGATTGGTTACCGATTCTCAGATTACTGGAGCGCTCGTTTAGAGTACGCTGATGGAAATATTGATACTGAACACCTAATCACGGGTGATAAGTACGACATGGACATGGATAGATACGGCATCGACATGCTGCACCATTTTTCTGGTGGTCCATTCTACGGTGTGTTAGGTCTTAAAGAAATTGATGTGTACGAGAAAAGTACATTTGCGAATATTGGTCTAGGTTACCAGCACTTTGTAACTGAGGGTCTATCAGTTAACTTTGAAACATCTTACTACAGAGGTTTAGAGTTCAGTGAGTCAGACTTAAATGCTAAGTTTGGTGTAAGTTACTTATTCGGTCAATCAAGCGAGCCAGCGGCACCTGTTGAGCCAGCTCCAGTTGTTGTTCAAGAGCCAACAGATTCAGATTCTGATAACGATGGTGTAATTGATGCTGATGACCAATGTGCAAACACGCCGATGACAGACGCTGTAGATGCAACGGGTTGTACTTTGTATGAAGAGAAGCCAGTAACAATTAGCCTACTAGTTAGCTTTGCTCATGACTCAGCGGCTGTTCCACAACGCTACTTTGATGACATTGCTGAAGTTGCTACCTTCATGAAGGAAAATACAGACGCAACGGTTGTTTTAGAAGGCCATGCTTCAGCAGTAGGTGATGCTGAGTACAACATGACTCTATCTAAAAAGCGTGCTGATGATGTTGCTGATGAATTAATCAAAGATGGCATCTCTGAAGATCGTATTTCAACAAAAGGCTATGGTGAAGAGCGTTTGAAGAATGAAGCAAACACTTTAGAAGCTCACGCTGAAAACCGTCGTGTTGAAGCGCAACTAACGTCAACTCAACGTGTAAAAGTTATGCGTTAATAGTGAGTTGTAAGTTTTGAGAAACCCAGCCATATGGCTGGGTTTTTTTATGCCTAAAATAAGAATGATTCTTACTTAATAAATATTCATCTGAATAGCTTTTTTTTTAACTACTATTCATGTTATTTATAGTGAATATAAAGTGCCTAACCGCAGCATGGATTTTCATCTATACTTAAAAGCTTTATAATCAATCGTCAGAATACTATAAGTACTGGGTTATATATTTGGTATTTAGTTTAATACTACCGAGTACTTTCACGTCACCAAGAGGGCAATATTGTGCTACAAGAATATCGTAAACACGTAGAAGAACGTGCCGCGTTAGGTATCGTACCAGCGCCATTAGATGCTCAGCAAACGGCTGATCTTATTGAACTAATTAAAAATCCACCAGCAGGCGAAGAAGAGTTTATTCTTGATCTTCTTGTTAACCGCGTACCACCAGGTGTTGATGATGCAGCTTACATCAAAGCAGGTTTCTTAGCTGCAGTTGCAAAAGGTGAAGCGAGCTCTCCATTGGTATCAAAAGAAAAAGCTGCTGAGCTACTTGGTACTATGTTAGGTGGTTACAACATCGCGCCTATGATTGATCTTTTAGATGACGCAGCGTTAGCACCAATCGTTGTTAAAGGTTTATCAAATACATTATTAATGTTCGATGCTTTCTACGATGTAGAAGAAAAAGCGAAAGCAGGTAACGAATTTGCTAAGCAAGTAATCGAGTCTTGGGCAAATGCAGAGTGGTTTGTAAATAAGCCAGCTGTTGCTGAAAAAATCTCAGTTACGGTATTCAAAGTAACTGGCGAAACAAATACAGATGACCTTTCTCCTGCACCAGATGCATGGTCTCGCCCTGATATTCCACTACACGCTTTAGCAATGCTGAAGAACGAACGTGATGGTATCAACCCTGAAAAACCAGGTGAAGTTGGTCCAATCTCACAACTAGAAGAGCTTAAAACGAAAGGTTTACCTCTTGCATACGTTGGTGATGTAGTTGGTACGGGTTCTTCTCGTAAATCTGCAACTAACTCTGTACTTTGGTTCATGGGTGATGATATTCCTCACGTACCAAATAAACGCGTTGGTGGTGTATGTTTAGGCGGTAAAATTGCGCCTATCTTCTTCAACACAATGGAAGACTCTGGTGCATTGCCAATCGAACTTCCTGTTGACGAGCTAAACATGGGCGACCAAATCGATATCTTCCCATACGAAGGTGTTGTTAAGCGTCACGGTACTGATGAAGTAATCTCTACTTTCTCTTTAAAATCAGACGTAATTCTTGATGAAGTGCGTGCTGGTGGTCGTATTCCACTAATCATCGGTCGTGGTTTAACGGATAAAGCGCGTGCATCACTAGGTATGGAAGCTGAAGATATCTTCCGCAAACCTGCTCTTGTAACTGATTCTGGTAAAGGCTTCACATTAGCTCAGAAGATGGTTGGTAAAGCATGTAACATGCCTGGCGTACGTCCTGGTCAATACTGTGAGCCGAAAATGACCACTGTTGGTTCGCAAGATACAACAGGTCCTATGACGCGTGACGAACTTAAAGATCTTGCTTGTTTAGGTTTCTCTGCAGACTTAACAATGCAGTCTTTCTGTCATACATCAGCTTACCCTAAACCAATCGACGTAAACACTCACCACACACTTCCTGATTTCATCATGAACCGTGGCGGTGTATCACTACGTCCAGGTGACGGTGTAATCCACTCATGGTTAAACCGTATGTTATTACCAGATACAGTAGGTACTGGTGGTGACTCGCATACTCGTTTCCCTCTAGGTATTTCATTCCCTGCGGGTTCAGGTGCGGTAGCATTCGCAGCAGCAACAGGTGTAATGCCTCTTGATATGCCTGAGTCAATCTTAGTTCGTTTCAAAGGTGAAATGCAGCCAGGTATCACACTACGTGACCTAGTTCATGCTATCCCTTACTTTGGTATCAAAGAAGGTCTTCTAACAGTTGAGAAGAAAGGCAAAATCAACGAATTCTCTGGTCGCGTACTAGAAATCGAAGGTGTTGAGCACCTAACTGTTGAGCAAGCTTTCGAGCTTTCTGATGCATCAGCTGAGCGTTCAGCGGCAGGTTGTACAGTTAAACTTTCTAAAGAGTCTATTGCTGAATACCTAGAGTCAAACATTGTAATGCTTAAGTGGATGATCTCTGAAGGTTACGGCGATGTTCGTACTATTGAGCGTCGTATCACCGCAATGCAAGAGTGGTTAGCGAATCCTGAGCTTATGGAAGCGGATGCTGACGCAGAGTACAAACATGTAATCGAAATCGACCTTGCAGACATCAAAGAGCCAATCCTTTGTGCGCCAAATGACCCTGATGATGCACGCCTTCTTTCAGACGTTACGGGCGAGAAGATCGATGAAGTATTTATCGGTTCTTGTATGACTAACATCGGTCACTTCCGTGCTGCAGGTAAACTACTAGATGGTTTCAGTGGTCGTATCCCAACTCAACTTTGGGTTGCACCACCAACGAAGATGGATAAAGATCAACTTACTGACGAAGGTTACTACGGTATCTTTGGTCGTGTAGGTGCACGTATCGAAACTCCTGGGTGTTCACTATGTATGGGTAACCAAGCGCGTGTTGCTGATAAAGCAACGGTTGTGTCTACCTCTACGCGTAACTTCCCTAACCGTCTAGGTACTGGCGCAAACGTATTCTTAGCATCAGCAGAGCTTGCTGCAGTAGCAGCAATCTTAGGTAAACTTCCTACACCTGCTGAGTACCAAGAGTACGCAGCTAAGATCAATGCAACGGCAGCTGATACTTACCGTTACTTAAACTTCCACCGTATGCCTCAGTATACGAAAAAGGCAGATGAAGTAATCATTCAGCAAGCTGTTTAATAAGTAAATAGCGTATTTTGACTTAAAGCCCGCATTTTTGCGGGCTTTTTATATTTTAGATTAAATTTTCATTATTTTGACTTTATCGATCTTAAAATTGATCAATAACTGCATTGAGTTTACATAATAACGCAATATTTTCCCTTCAATTGCATTAAAATCCTCGCCAATATTCTCAACATTTAAGGCGAGATCTTTATGACTACATTAAACAACCAGAACCTCTTACAACTTCGCTTTGTAAGCCAAGCACATATTGACGCAGTAAAGCCTTCTTTTGCTAACCTTCCTGCTAATCCATACGCAGATGGTGAATTTCGTAAGCGTCGTTATTCAGTAATTAAAGTTGTTGATGGCGAACTAAAACTACAAGCAACAAAAGCATTCGTACAAGACGACTCAATCAATACCTTTCAAGGTAATGTTGAGCGTACTTATGAGAACTTAGAAGATAGCTTATTAGCCACTGATGGCATGAAGCAAATCGTTAATCAGTTCCGCGATATGACGGGTATTAGCGATGACCGCGATATTGAAATCCATCAATTCAGAATGCTTGCGATTGACAGCGACACACCTGCTGCGCCAGAAGGTGTTCATCAAGATGGTTTTGATCACGTGTGTGTATGTGGTGTATCGCACGAAAACTTAGAAGGTGGTGAGCTACTTGTTTATGAACACCAGCAAGCAGAGCCATGTTTCAAAATGGAAATTAAAGACGGTATGTTCGCACTGATTAATGACCGTGAAGTATGGCACAACGCTACACCAATGAATAAATTAGACGCAAGCAAAGAAGGTTACCTTGATTGCTTCGTACTCACTGCGTAAGGGTATAGTATGAACTTAACGCAATTACGTCGCCAATTTCCTGCACTTATGCAACAAGTCGCGGGTCAGTCGCCGGTTTTCCTTGATGGCCCTGGTGGCTCGCAAGTGCCACAGTCAGTTTTAAGTGCCATGACTGCTTATTTGGGTTACTACAACTCAAACTTAGGCGGTGCATTTTTCTCAAGTGATAAAACTGTTGAGCTAATGGCAAATGCTCGCCAAGCCGCAGCCGATTTATTAAATGCGCCAGCTAAAGAGCAAATCGTGTTTGGTGCAAACATGACAAGCTTAACGTTTAGCTTTAGCCGTGCAATTTCGCGTGATTGGACTGAAAATGATGAAATTATTGTCACGAATGCTGATCACTTCTCAAACGTTTCATCGTGGCAGCAAGCTGCTGAAGATAAAGGTGCGACAGTAAAAACAGCGCTTATCAACGAAGCTGATTGCAGCTTAGACATGGCGCACTTTGAAAGCCTTTTATCTAGCAAAACAAAGCTTGTTGCAGTGACGTATGCATCAAACACCACTGGTTCAATTAATGACATTAAACGCATTGTTGAGCTTGCTCATGCCGTTGGTGCGTTAGTCTATGTTGATGCCGTTCATTACGCACCTCATGAGCTGGTTGATGTACAAGCGCTTGATTGTGACTTTTTAGCGTGCTCTGCATACAAGTTCTTTGGTCCTCACCTTGGTATTGTATATGGTAAACGCGAGCACCTTGAAGGTTTCACACCATACAAAGTTGAACCTGCAAAAGATGTTGTGCCAGGTCGCTGGGAAACCGGTACACAAAGCTTCGAAGCCCTGGCTGGCCTTATTGCTGCGGTTGATTACATTGCTGCAATTAGTGAGCTTGATGACAGTCATTCACGCCGAGAAAAGCTCGCTGCTGCATTTGCTATCACTAAACAACACGAAATGTCACTCAGTAAGCATTTCTTAACTCGCTTAGCAGATTATCCACGTATTAAGTTATTTGGTATTAATGATTTGGCGCGTTTAGAAGAGCGTACACCGACTTTTGCTTTAACGTTTGAAGGTATCGAGCCGCGTATCGTGTCTGAATTTTTAGGCAAACAGCATATCTGTGTGTGGGATGGTAATTTCTATGCACAAGGTTTATGTAAGCAGCTAGGTGTATTAGATACCGGCGGTGTAGTACGTATTGGTTGTATGCATTACAACACTATTGAAGAACTCGATCAGGTTTTCGATTTATTTGATCAGTTATTAAAGATGTAAACACGTTACTAGTTAGCTATCAGAATGTCGTTTCTGATAGCTAATATAACAAGTTTACGACTGCGGCTGTCCATAAATTTGTTCTGCGCGGTTGAATAAAATCCACGACGTTAAAATATACTTATCATTTGAAATGGGCTTGTTGCCACGGTGAGTATGCGTGAAGTAACCTGGCGCTATTACCATAGAACCTTGTTTTGGTGATATTTTACGTTGTTGATAGTAAAACTCTGTTTCTCCACCTTCTTCGACATCATTTAAGTAAAACATAAATAACAGCACACGATGCAAGGCTTCGTTATGGCCAATTTGTGGGTATACCTCACTATGCCAATACGGGTAGCCACCTTTATTAATGTCGTACTTTTGTGCCTGAATAGGACCCATTCTAAAAATTTGCTGGACTAATAATGGCAGTTGAGGTTTACCGACTTCCTCATAGTTATCTTGTGTTAAATCAACTGGTTTTCCTGTTTTGGGATGATACACTTTCAACCCAAAGGCACCAATCATCATGAATATGTGCTCTTCAATGTATTTAAAGACGTAACCAGCAGTAACTTGCTGAATGTGTTTTAATTGTTCAGCATATTCTGGGTGATTACTCAGATATAAGTCATGACTATCTTTCTTTGCTAAATCGATGCCGCCAGAGGTCATGCCCTGCTTTAAATGCGCGCTTTGTTCAAATAGCGTGATAAAGTTGTCGCAAAATTCTTTACTAAGGGCGTTTTCGTATACACGAATAAAGTCCGTCATGAGCTACCTTTTATTTATATTTTTTATAGGGTTACTATGTTTACAGAAAAAATCTCGCCTCGTTTTAGCGAAACGGATGTTCTAGGGCACATCAACAATACCGTACTCCCCGTATGGTTTGAAGCAGCGCGTGTCCCTATTTTTAAATTTTTTACACCTGATTTAAACCCTCACGACTGGAAATTGATTATTGCTAAGGTTGAAGTCAGTTTCGTCGGCGAGCTTTTTTACGGCCATGAGGTTGAAATAAAAACAAGCGTGGAGCATATCGGTTCAAGTTCATTTGTAGTGAGGCAAGAAGCTTGGCAGCAGGGCACATGTTGCGCAGTCGGTAAAACAGTGTTGGTGCGCTATGATTTTAATAATAAATGCTCAAAAAAGCTTGATGAAGATGAAAAAACGGCACTTGCAGCACATTTATTCGCTTCAGAGTAGGGCATTTATGCCGACATTCTTTAGTGCTTGAGGTAATATACGCGCTCATTATTTTGAGTCCGTATTTCTGGGTTACATGCAATGCTGTTAATGATTGATAATTATGATTCGTTTACCTATAACTTAGTGCAGTATTTTCAGCGCTTAGATCAAGATGTATTGGTAAAACGAAATGATGAAATCAGTATTGCTGAAATCAAGCAGCTCAAGCCTGAGCATATTGTGCTTTCACCTGGGCCTTGCTCTCCCAACGAAGCTGGTATTTCACTTGAGGTTGTTGAACAATTAAAAGGCCAGTTGCCAATTTTGGGAATTTGTCTTGGTCATCAATCTATTGCACAAGCTCTTGGAGCAAAGATCATTCGGGCCAAGCAGGTGATGCATGGTAAAACATCCGTTATTCAGCATACCAATCAAGGTGTTTTTACTGGGCTTGAAAACCCGCTTCGCGTGTGTCGTTACCACTCTTTGGTTGTTGATAAGCAAACATTACCCAATGAATTGACGGTTACCGCATGGACTGAAGTAAACCATGATTTAGACGAGATTATGGGCTTAATGCATCGTAACTTAGCGCTCGAAGGGGTTCAGTTTCACCCCGAGGCAATTTTGACAGAGCAGGGACTTGAACTACTTGCTAACTTTTTAACTCGCTTCTAATCTTAAGTTTATTGAATTAACAATTATGAACGAAAAAACGCCTGTGCAAATAACTGAAAAAGATCGCCAACAAAGGATTGCAATGATGCTCGACGAGCGTGCGCATGACTTATTGCTTGGTCATAGTTTTGCACAACGTCAAATTGGTTATATTCATACACTTGAAATTGACTATGGTGAAAAAATCGAGCAACGCACTTTATTAGAGGTGGAAGTTGCCGCTCATAAGAAGCGACAGAAATCCAGCACGGCCCATCATAAATACCGCGCACAAGCGAGTAAGCAATTACACCAAGTTATCGAAACGGCAATGAACAAGCAGCTTGAGGATATTGATTCTGTTATCCATGAAACAATTGGTATACAGGATGCTGTTCCAGCAATTATTGATATCCTCGCTGTAAAATCGGCTTCTGTAGGGCGAATTGAGCCTTTGGTACAAGACTTATCTTGGTTAGGGCGAGAGTTGGTCGCGCTTGTTAATTTGCCTTTTTATCGTAAGCAACGCAGTAAAAATACATCAGTTAAGGTCGATAACCCGTTATTAGCACTACGTTATATTGGGTTGGATAATTTAAAGTTTGTTGTGCCTACGTTTGCTGTACGTCATTGGATGCCTCATAGCACTGAACCATTTCCATTGTTAAAGCGTCGCTTACGTGATAATTCGATGGCGTGTGCGATTGCAGCGCAAGAGATAGCAAAGTTGAATGACGTTAATGAAGAACAGGCATTTACTCTTGGCATGCTAATGGATGTAGGCAAGATTGCTTTGGTAAGATTGTACTTGCGTACATTCGAACGTGTATGGCAACGTAAAGTGACTATGGCACGTGAAGAGCAGAATAAGGATCTTCATACCGCCCTGCTTGAACTTAAACCAGACCCATTATTTTTAAGTTCTTTATTGAGTAAGTTATCAATGACGATTACTGCTAAAGTGATTGAACAAATGGCTTTTCGTTATTTGCCTTTCAAAGCGGTCATGGAGCAACTTATCTCGCCACATCCGATTAGCGATGAAAGCTTACCTTTAACTCGTGTTATTTTAAAAGCACGATGTTATGCACAATTTTTGAGCTTGAACGAACATCAGTTAGTTGAAAAAGACGAAATTCAGTCTTGGTTTACGTATTTTGGTTTTACTCAAACAGAGCTAAAACATCTGGCTAAGTGCAATTTTGAGAATTTCAATATCAAAATAAATTAAAAAAATTAACATTTTTTTTGCGACTATTCATTCATAGTTGAGTTCAATTCATCAACAATGTTTCGCTAATCTATATAAGCTTGCCCTCCTAGTATCGCGCCTTTTTCTTGTAATTTACTGATAAAATCACTTTCAAATACTTATTCACTATCTATGAAAAAATATCTCAAGCCCTTTATTTTCAAGGGCTGCATGAAAGTTTTCTAAGAGACAGATGGCAAATTTTCTGAAATAATGGATGAATGAAAATTGAACCAAAGAGTAATTTTGGTGATTTTGCGCTAAGCTCAATCGGCTCATTAAAAGGGCTTGTTTTTTACTCGCTAGTGCCATCTTACTCTGTGTGTGCTTACAATTATGAGGATATAAAATGACAGTCAATCGCGAATTATTTGATCAAGTAATGGTTCCAAACTACGCACCATCAAGTGTTATTCCAGTTCGAGGCGAAGGCTCTCGCGTGTGGGACCAAGAAGGTCGTGAGTTTATCGACTTTGCAGGTGGTATTGCTGTTAACTGTCTTGGCCATTGTCACCCAGCTCTAGTAAATGCATTAAAAGAACAAGGCGAGAAAATTTGGCATCTATCAAATGTAATGACCAATGAGCCTGCACTGCGTCTTGCTAAAAAACTGACTGACGCTACGTTTGCAGAAAAAGTGTATTTTGCTAACTCGGGTGCAGAAGCAAATGAAGCGGCGCTTAAATTAGCACGTCGTTTTGCACTTGATAACTATGGTGAGCAAAAGTCACAAATTATCTCATTCAATAAAGGTTTCCACGGCCGTACATTCTTCACAGTAACGGTAGGCGGTCAAGCCGCATACTCTGATGGTTTTGGTCCTAAGCCGGGTGACATTGTTCACTGTGATTACAACGATTTAGCAGCATTTGAAGCGCTTATCTCAGACAATACGTGTGCGGTAATGATGGAGCCTCTGCAAGGTGAAGGCGGTATTATTTCTCCAACTGCTGAGTTTGTTGAAGGTGTACGTGCGCTGTGTACGAAACATAATGCATTATTAATTTTTGATGAAGTACAAACGGGTGTTGGTCGTACTGGTGAGCTATACGCGTACCAAGGTCTTAATGTAACACCAGATATCTTAACGACTGCAAAAGCGTTAGGTGGTGGTTTCCCAATCGGTGCGATGATCACGACAACTGATATCGCTAAGCACTTAAAAGTAGGTACGCATGGTTCTACTTATGGCGGTAACCCACTTGCGTGTGCAGTAGCAGAAGCAGCGTTTGATACAGTAAACACACCAGAAGTACTTAATGGCGTTAAAGAAAAATCTGCATTATTCCGTGAGCTACTAACGAATATTAACGACAAGTACAATGTATTCACTGAAATCCGTGGCGAAGGTCTTTTAATTGGTGCTGTTGTTACTGAGCAATTTAAAGGTCGTGCAAAAGAATTCTTAGTTGCTGGTACAGAAGAAGGCGTTATGTCTTTAGTTGCTGGTGCAGATGTTGTTCGTTTCACACCGTCACTTGTTATTCCAGAAGCTGATATCCGCGAAGGTATGGCTCGTTTCGAAAAAGCAGTGGCTAAAGTCGTAAACGGCTAATTATCCAACTGTCATTTCAGGGCAAGTATTTGCTTGCCCACATTTCTTATTTACCGTTATTTATAAGGGAGCAAGCGGACTCATGATGATCCTTCGCCCAATCCAGCAAAACGACTTTTCAGCATTAGTAAAAATTGCTGATGAATCAGGCCATGGCTTTACGTCTTTGCCGAATAATGAAGAGTTGTTACAAAAGAAAATTGATCACTCTGTAAGCTCGTTTGCAAAAGCTGCATCGCAACCAGGTGATGAAGGTTACTTGTTTGTTCTTGAAGATAGCGAAACCGGTGAAGTGGTTGGTACCTCAGGTATCGAAGCGGCGGTTGGCTTGGATGATGCGTTTTATCACTATCATTTGAGTAAGGCAATTCATTCATCGCGCACACTGAATGTTTACAAAGCGGTTGATATTCTTACGCTATGTAATGACTACACAGGTGCAACAGAGCTTTGTACTTTGTTTTTAAAAGATGGTTACCGTAAAAATAATAACGGTAAGCTTCTTTCAAAAGCGCGTTTTATGTTTATTAATCAACATAAGCAACGTTTTGCAGAAACAGTTATTGCAGAAATGCGCGGTGTTTCAGACGAAAATGGTGAAAGCCCATTTTGGCAATGGCTAGAAGAGCACTTTTTTTCAATGGATTTTCCGACTGCTGATTACTTAACAGGTATTGGCCAGAAAGTCTTTATTGCTGAGTTAATGCCTAAATACCCAATTTACGTCAACTTACTGAGCAAAGACGCACAAGCAGTTATTGGGCAAGTGCACGACAACACACGTCCAGCCATTGAACTGCTTAAAAGTGAAGGGTTTACCTTTAATGGCTATGTGGATATTTTTGATGCAGGCCCGACAGTGGAAGCAAAAGTAGATAATATCGCTACCATTCGTAACGCTAAAACACTTAGCGTAGAAATTGGTGAATGCCAAGGTGAAACTACCGCACTGATAGCAAACGATAAACTTGTCGATTTTAGAGCGACTGTAGCGCAAGTTAATTTGCCATGTGATGCAGATACAATCACATTATCAGCAGAACTTGCAAAAGCACTCCACCTTAATGCAGGTGACAGTGTATCAGTTGCCGCACTTTAAATTTAGGAGAGACAGTCATGACGCATGCAGCGCAATTTATTAATGGTCAATGGCAAGCAGGCCTTGGTCATGCATTTCAATCTGTAAACCCTGCAAACAACGACGTTATTTGGCAAGCAAACACAGCAACTGCCGAACAAGTAGATAGCGCAGTTAGTGCTGCGCGTGAAGCATTCTACAGCTGGGCTGACAAATCATTTGCAGCGCGTTTAGCGATTGTAAAAACATTCGCAGAAACATTAAAAGAGCACAGCGAAGAATTAGCGGTTGCTATCGCACAAGAAACCGGTAAACCACTTTGGGAAACACGCACTGAAGCAGGTGCTATGGTGGGTAAAATTGCTATCTCTGAAAAAGCATTTTTAGAGCGTACAGGTGATGTTGAAAACCCAATGCCACAGGGCCGTGCGATGATTCGTCACAAGCCTCATGGTGTTGTAGCTGTGTTTGGCCCTTATAATTTCCCAGGTCACTTACCAAATGGCCACATTGTACCTGCATTATTAGCTGGTAATACCGTGGTATTTAAACCGTCTGAGCTAACACCAGCAGTTGCTGAGTTAACGTTAAAGTTATGGCAAAAGGCGGGTCTGCCTGCAGGTGTTATCAACCTTGTGCAAGGTGAAGTTGAAACCGGTAAAGCACTTGCATCTCATAAAGGGATCGACGGTTTATTCTTTACGGGCTCTTCACGCACAGGCCACATTTTACATGAACAGTTTGCAGGTCAGCCTGGTAAAATCTTAGCCTTAGAAATGGGTGGTAATAACCCGCTAATCGTTACAGATGTTGCAGATACAAAAGCAGCTATTCACGATATTATTCAATCAGCGTTTATCTCTACAGGTCAGCGTTGTACGTGTGCGCGTAAGCTGTTTTTACCAGCAGGTGAGCAGGGTGATGCAATCCTTGCAGGCCTTATTAAGGCGACTAAAGCGATTAAAGTGGGTGACTACGACGCTGAAGATCAACCTTTCATGGGCTCGATGATTTCAGCAGCGGCTGCTGCCGGTATGGCTGCTGCGCAACAGCAACTTGTTGAGCTTGGCGCTGAGGTGCTAGTTGAGCTAACGCACAAAGAAAATACCGGCTTTGTAACACCGGGTATCCTAGAGTGTACAAATGTAGCTAACTTCCCAGACGAAGAACACTTTGGACCACTACTTAAAGTATTCCGCTTTACAGACTTTGATGCCGCGATAGATAAAGCGAATGACACAAGCTTTGGCTTGTCAGCAGGCTTATTAAGCGACAGCGCAGCAGATTACGACCACTTCTTACGTCGTATTCGTGCTGGTATTGTGAACTGGAACCGACCAATCACGGGCGCATCAAGTGCTGCACCATTTGGTGGTATTGGCGCGTCGGGTAATCATAGAGCGAGTGCTTACTATGCGGCCGATTACTGTGCTTATCCAGTTGCTTCGGTTGAGCTAGAAAAAGTAGCGATGCCGGCTACCTTAAGCCCAGGTCTAAAAATTGATTAATCGGTACTTATAGTTAAAAAAGCAGCCTAGGCTGCTTTTTTTGTATTAGCTTTATAGCAAAGGTAGCAATTAAAAGCGCTTTCTGCTTAAATCAATAGAGTTATAAATTTTATTAGGTGTACAGTGGTATGGTTTTAGATAGGCAAGGATACGATGATCTCGTCATGTATCTCACTCAAAATTTAGCGCTATTTGAGAAGCCTGGTCAAATAAAACCAGGAGCTCCTACCGTTTTAGAGTTAATTGAAGATGTTATTGCTGAGAATGTGATGCTTCTTTGTGAACAACATACAGAACTAAATACCGAACAGCGAAGCCAAATAGTCCGTGAAGTTGACGGTATCGTGTATGACTTACAAGAAGTACTCAGTAGTGTAACTAATCAGCCAGTCACTGTTGAGCAGCATGCGTTTATCGATGAGTTTGCTGGCCTTGTGAAAAACTTGTTCGACAATGCCGTTATAGAGAGCGCATAACCTTTCAAAGCCTAATATCGTTTTTCGATTGCATATCAGTGTGACTTGCTTACAATCAAGCAAAAATAATTGTAAGAGAGCAAACATATGCAAGCGAATGTAAAATGGGTAGAAGGTGACACTTTTATTGGCCTTTCAAACTCAGGCCACAATGTAGTATTTGATGCGGGTAGTGACAGTGCTGCACCAAGCCCAATGGAAATGGTGCTGATGTCAGCGGGCTGTTGCTCATCTGTTGATGTAGTAAGCATTCTTAAAAAAGCCAAACAGTCGTTTAGTGATGTACAAGTAAAGTTAACTGCTGAGCGTGCTGAGTCAGCTCCTCGCGTGTTTACTAAGATTAATCTACACTTTGTGGTTACTGGCGATAATGTCTCTGAAAAACACCTCGCCCGTGCTGTTCAACTGTCTGCTGAAAAGTATTGTTCGGTAGCCTTAATGCTTGATAAAACAGTAGAAATCACTCACAGCCATGAAGTTGTGCAAGAACAGGTAAAATAACGCTTTTTCCGAGCAGAAAATTCGTATAAAATCCGCGAACTTTTATTTCTGCTGGTGCAGGTTTCACTCGTTTTAAGGTTGGTTTAGCATGAATAAACCCTTCGATAAAATTAAGCTTCATGGCTTTAATAACTTAACTAAGAGCTTAAGCTTTAGTATTTACGATATTTGTTACGCAAAGACGGAACAACAACGTAAAGAATACATTGAATATATCGACGAACAGTACAGTGCTGATCGCCTTACCGATATTTTAGGTGAAGTTGTGGATATTATTGGTGCAAACATTTTGAATGTTTCTCGCCAAGATTATGATCCGCAAGGTGCCAGTGTAACTATTTTGATTTCTGAAGAGCCAATTGAGCAACAAACAACGTATGACGTTGATGAAGCCCCAGGTCCTCTTCCTGAAACGGTTGTAGCACACTTAGATAAGAGCCACATCTGTGTTCATACATACCCAGAAGCTCACCCTGATGACGGTATTTGTACGTTCCGTGCCGATATCGAAGTATCAACCTGTGGCATTATTTCGCCATTAAAAGCGTTAAACTTCTTAATCCACAGCCTAGAGTCTGATGTTGTAACAATTGACTACCGTGTACGTGGTTTTACCCGTGACGTAGATGGCGTTAAGCATTATATCGACCACGCGATTAACTCAATTCAGAACTACATGACTGAAGATACAAAAGAAGCGTACCAAATGATGGACGTAAACGTGTATCAAGAGAACTTGTTCCACACTAAGATGATGTTAAAAGAAACTGACTTGAATACTTATTTATTCGGGGTTTCTACAGCCGATCTTTCTGAAGAAGAAGAAGAAGTTATCTATTCTAAATTAACCCGTGAGATGCAAGAAATCTTCTACGGTCGTAATTTACCTGATACAGAGTAAGTTACAGGAAGAATTAAAAAACGGCGTATAAGTTAGCTTATACGCCGTTTTTTTATGCTTCTAATAGAGCACTGAATTGACTGCGCTTTTAAGGACTTATATGCTGATAAAAAGCCTCTGTTAAGGACAACTATGACAGTTAATCTCTCTCATTCTGTATTTCTTGCAGAGCAAGTCCGCAAAAATGAAGGGCTTGCTGCTACAACAAGCGCAGTAACTCTTTATGAATTGATGGAACGCGCAGGAAAGGCCGTTTTTGACCATACGTGTGCTTACTTTCCTAATGCTAGCAGGTACGTGGTATTAGTCGGTGTGGGTAATAACGCCGGTGATGGCTATGTGGTTGCCCGATTAGCAAAACAAGCGGGTAAGCAGGTGACAGTGATCGCCGCCTTGCCTGACAAGCCATTAAAAGGCGATGCACTCACTGCTCAACAAGCGTGGTTTGATGCTGGTGGTACAATTACGAAGAGTTTAAGCGCATTCGATCAAGCCGATGTCATCGTTGATAGTTTACTTGGTACGGGTATTCAAAACGAAGTTCGCACGTCGTTTAGTCAACTTATTCAATTAGCGAATAGTAGCCGTGCCCCAATAATTGCGATAGACCTACCCTCGGGTATTCATGCTGATACTGGCTCAGTGTTAGGTGTCGCGATTAACGCCTTTGTTACTGTTACCTTTGTTGGGATTAAGCAAGGCCTTGTTACGGGACAAGGAAGAGCACAAGCTGGCGTGTGTGAATTTACCGACCTAGGTATTGGTGAGGCCTTTTTAACGCTTACAGAGCCAACGGCAGCGCTTATTAGCTATCAAAATTCCGATGCACTGCCTGCCAGAGAGAACAATAGTCATAAAACAAGTCATGGCAAATTACTATGTGTCGGTGGTAATACGGGGACTGCAGGAGCAATTCGTTTAACAGCAGAAGCAGCTCTGCGTACCGGTGCGGGTATGGTTAAAGTGTTCACGCATTCAGAATCTGTGCTTAGTGTGAGTATTGGCAGGCCAGAGCTGATGGTGAGTGCAGCAAACTTAACCGCTGCACTTGAGTGGGCAAGTTGTATAGCAATAGGCCCAGGACTTGGTTTGGATACTTGGTCAGAAGAGGTCTTTGAAACGGTTATGCAGTATTGTTTTACGCATAATAAACCTTTGGTAATCGATGCAGATGCACTGACATTGTTGGCTCAGCACGCCTCTTCATTTCCAATTGTCAATTCGGTGATCACTCCACACCCTGGTGAAGCTGCCCGCTTACTTAACTGTAAAGCAAGTGATGTTGAAGCAAATCGCTTTGCTGCGGTAAGTGAGCTTGCACATAGCTACACAACAACCTGTGTTCTAAAAGGAGCAGGAACCTTAATGGCTAACAAAAACCAAGTATGGGTGTGTACAGATGGTAACCCTGCACTTGCTGTTGGTGGCAGTGGTGATGTTCTGACTGGCATTATTGCAGGGCTGCTTGCACAAGGGATTAATACAACGCAAGCGGCCACTTTAGGTGTTACCTTGCACGCAAAAGCGGGTGATATTTTAGCAAAGGCTGAAGGAGAGCGTGGAATGTTACCCAGTGACTTATTTAGCGTTGTAAGGCAGTTGATTAAGGAATTGGCGAGCAATGACAAGTGTAGCAGGTGAGCCAAAAAAGTTTTCGGCTCAGTCTAACACAATCCTAGCTTGAACAAGCCAATATTGAGTTAACATTTTCATTGATTCAACTAAATCAAAATAACTAGATGGTTTGGTCATGAAAGCATTCGTACCTAAGCTGTAACATTGCTTAATATCAATTTCTGAGTCAGAGGTTGTAAAAATAATAATCGGAATATGACGATAACGCTCTGATTTTTTTAGCTCAACTAATGCTTCCTTTCCGCCCTTTCTTGGCATGTTTAAATCTAATAAAATAAGACTTGGTAAAATTTTATTTTTATCAAGTGACTCAAGTAATTGCATGCCGTCATCGACAAATTGAATTTTATTTTCGTCGACATTGTTTTCAACAAGGGCATCACGGATGAGCTCTTGATCATCAAGATCATCATCAGCAACTAAAATATAGCTCACAGAGCGTAATTTTTTAGTAAATAATTTGTCGTTAAACATTGGAAACCCCTGAATTTATAGAATGTGGCTTATCTGTGTTATGTAGCTACTTTTTCATAAAAAACAACAAATTAAATAATTAGTTACTCGAGTAGTATATACTTTAGCTAAGCAAGTGTTATATTAACTTGCTTATACCTATAATACAAACATAAGTTTATTAATAACGCGATGATATTAAATAACACTAGTACAAATAGAGTGACAGCTCTACGCGAAAAATTGAACCTTTCTCAACAAGAGTTTGCGGATAAAATAGGCATAACTCAAGGTGCTTTATCGCAATTAGAATCTGGCAAGTCGACCTTATCTCTCAGTACGATTACTAAAATCAGCCAAGTGTTTAATGTTGACTGCAATTGGCTTATTTTGGGGATAGAGGGGTATGATGATTCGCATTTTCAGAGCTATCAAAAAGTCTTAGAGACTTCATTCATTCCACTTGTAAAGGAAGAGGCTCATGCTGGTTATATAGATCAATGCAATGATGAAGGTTACATCAAAACCTTAGATGTCTATAAAATTCCAGGATTTGAAAATGGTAACTATCGACTCTTTGAAGTAGAAGGCGACAGCATGTTACCCACTATTCGCCCGAGAGAAACGGTTATCACTGAGCAAGTTAAAGATATCACACAGTTAGAAAACGGTTCTGTTTGCGTTGTTGTCACTAAGGATGGCATTGTTGCTAAGCGCCTTTTCCGTCATGACACAAATCCTGTCAGTTACTTATTTAAGAGTGATAACCCTGAATACAAAACATACTCTATTCAGGGAGATGATATTTTAGAGATCTGGCATGTTAAGGCAAAGATAAGCTCAATAACTGATCAGGAATCATATATTCAAAATCAGCGTTTTCAGTCCATTGAAAATGAAATTAGACAACTAAAAGAGCATATTAGTAGAGTTTTACCGCCACAAACGTAGCGGTAAAATACTAAAGTTGAGTTAACTCTACTTCTCTTAGCGGCAAAGTAACGTAAAATTGCGCGCCTTCATTGATACTCGCTTGTGCTGTAATTGAGCCATAATGGCGTTCAACTATTTTCTTACAAATTGCTAAGCCTAGGCCTGTTCCTTCGTAGGCATGTTTAGAGTGAACCCGTTCAAAAAGGTTAAATATTCTGTCTTTAAACTCGCTATTGAAGCCGATTCCGTTATCAATGACAGCGATAACAATATGCTCGTCTGTTCGCTCAACTGACTTAATTTCTATAATAGGTGGTTGATTTGGATGGCTAAATTTAAGTGCATTGAGAATTAAGTTTTGAAACAAGCGCTGGATTTGTCGTTTGTCGCCATAAATCTCACCAACCTCTTCGATGTGAAACACCGCTGATTTGTCAGCTATAATTAGCTCAAGATCATCAAGAATATCATCAAAAATATCTTGTGCTAAAAAGCGACGAAAACCTTCACCTTTTCGATTGATCCTAGAAAAGCTCAGTACCCCTTTGATGAGTTTCTGCATTCTTTCTGCAGAGTACATCATACGTGAGATATACGACGCGTTTCTTTCTCCAATCTGCTCTTTAGAGTTTTGTAGGCGATCGCCGAACATTTGGATTTTACGTAACGGCTCCTGTAAATCATGGGATGCAACAAAAGCAAAACGTTCTAACTCTTTGTTAGACTCCTCCGCTTTTCGAAGTGCGATTTCAAGGTCAAGCTCGGCTTGTTGTCGGGTCAGTATTTCCGCTTTTAAAGCGACGGTTCGCTCATTCACTTTAGTTTCTAACACGTTGTTTAGCTTTTTAAGTCGCTCTGATTTTTCGATTACATGATTAATCAAATGATTGCGAAACTTTAGCGCGCAAGAGATTTCGTTGGCTTTCCAAGGAGTGCACTTATTGCGAACATTTTCTTGCCATAAACGAAACGAGCTGCGAGGCATCAAGCGGTGACTACCGTCATCAAGAAACTCAATTATTTTTTCGGGTTTCCCTCCCCAATTCTTTGTTTCAATGACCTCTTTACGAAACCACATAATAAATAGGTTTTCATTCGTAGAGATGGGCATAGCAAGTACGCCACTTGCTACATTAGCAAACTTATTAAAGTCAGCATGCTCATTAGATAAATGATGATTATGATAAAGTAACTCATCTTCTAGATGGTGTTCTTTTATCCATTCAAACAAATCATTAATATCATCGTTTGCGGGCACATCACCAAAACTTTCAATATCTTTTTCTAGTCGCCATGCAACGCCATCTGCGTTTAGCATGCTAAGCAGAGCAGGGGCCTGTTTGCGTAAACCATCAATAAAAAAGACCTCTTCAGACATATGCTCTGCTATTTCTGCACTGATTGAAGTGGCATTGGCCTCTTGAATTGCTTCAACTGACTGTGTTTTCAGTGAGATAATATAAGAAAGCATCAAGCCCATATATTGCGCAACTTGTCGTGCTTCAAATGGAACAACATGACTTGAATAATGGTGGCAAGCAATCAGTCCCCATAATTTACCAGCAATAATAATACTGATGGACATTGATGCCTTAACCCCCATGTTGCGCAAGTATTGGCAATGGATAGGGGATACACTTCTTATTATACACGTGCTTAAATCTACCGGTTTATCTTGCGGGTAGATAGGGGATACCTCAGCATCTACATCGGCAAGTAACCTAATAGGATTACGCAAATATAAAGCGCGCGCTTGCTTAGGAATATCTGACTCGGGAAAGTGTTGGTGCAAAAATGAGTTTAACTCATCTTTTTTGGCTTCTGCCACGACCTGACCATTATATTCATGGTCAAACTGATAGAGCATCACGCGATCAAAGCCGGTTAAGTTACGAACCTCTTTTACCGCCGTGTCGTATGATGAGCTTAGCTCTTTTGAATCTGCAATCAAATGAAGTGATTGTTTCATCAAGTAATTCATAGGGTCGAAACTTGAGTGCTCTTTCTTTTTATTAAACTCAAGCTCAATAAGTAGGTATTCATCGTTACGAGAAATAGCGCCTTTAATCGAGGTATCGGGCGATGTTCCTTTTATCTCAATATTAAGAGGATTAATTGCATGAAAGTCTTTTTCAGCTTTATTTTTCTCGATAATGTCGGTTGTATTTGCTGCAAACACATCACTGATATGTGAGCCCAGTAAGCGCTCTTTTTGTGTGTTTAAAAGTGCTAAAATGTTTTCGCTGAAATAGCATACTTTGAGTGTTTGAGGGTCAACAACAAGCAAGTAGCCATGCGGTTGAATAGAGCCTGGAATATGAATGGGTTCTTTATGGCAATTATCTAATGAGACTTCAAACTTATTGCTCAATTTATATCTCCAAGTGATTGAGAGATTACGCTAAATGCGGTGTTCGCTCCCAATAAAATATCATCAGCCGAATTTGGATTATGGTTATGATACTGTTTTAGTGCTTGTATATATTGAGCCCACTTTTTACCCCTAAGATCGCCATAACTATAAAAAAAGCGGATCCCTTCAAGCTCATTTATCCAACTGTGCTTTTTAAGCGCTTTAAATATGTGACCTCCACCCATAGTGGCACCCTCCATTACATACATCATTCCAAATGCTTGTGATACGTTATGGATATTATTTAGATCAACGTGCTTGTTTAAATTAGCAGATGGGGCTTTTTGGGATGCCTGTAAATAAGCAATATCTTGCTCTAACCATTCAAGCTTACTGCGGCCAACAAGCAGTTGCTGGGTGGCACCATAAGCTGATACAGAGTGCTCCATTATTGAATAGCTATTACGCATCGCGATTAAAATGTTTAAATACGATTGCTGCGTCATATTTTTATCGAACAATACCGCACCGAGCTGTTTTTCTACGCGAGAGTGAAGCGGGTCGGTACTCTTTTTTATAAAAGTATGAATATTACTTTGACTGCTATCCTTAGTATTTATATTGATGGCGTGTAATACAGCTGAATCCATTATTATCCTGAAGGCTTTTTAGTGCATGTGTGACGTACTTTGACCAGTATATACTTAGGTACAAGTATGTAAAATAGAAATTTAAGACTTTAGTAGGTGAATGATAACTAAACTGTGTTTTTTAAATAACTTATTCCGCTAGTAAGTAACTATTTACTTTTAAACGATAAATCAAAAGCAAAAACCCAGCCGAAGCTGGGTTTTTAAAGCAAAGAGCTTAGGAAGAGATGTTTATCACATCATGCCGCCCATACCACCCATGCCGCCCATACCGCCCATGTCTGGAGCAGCTGGTTCATCTTTAGGGATCTCAGCAACCATTGCTTCAGTTGTGATCATAAGACCCGCGATTGAAGCTGCGTACTGTAGTGCAGAACGCGTTACTTTAGTTGGGTCTAAGATACCCATTTCAATCATGTCGTTGTACTCGCCTGATGCTGCATTGTAACCGTAGTTACCTTCACCACCTTTTACTGAGTTAACAACAACAGATGCTTCATCGCCTGCGTTAGTCACGATTTGACGAAGTGGTGCTTCCATCGCACGTAGTGCAACTTTAATACCGTGGCTTTGGTCTTCATTGTCACCAAGTAGTTCAGCAAGTTTGCTTGCTGCGCGTACTAGTGCAACACCACCACCCGGTACTACACCTTCTTCAACCGCTGCGCGAGTTGCGTGTAGTGCATCTTCAACACGATCTTTCTTCTCTTTCATTTCGATTTCAGTCGCTGCGCCAACTTTGATTACTGCAACACCGCCAGCTAGTTTAGCCATACGCTCTTGTAGTTTCTCTTTATCGTAGTCAGACGTCGCTTCTTCGATTTGTGCTTTGATTTGTGCAACACGACCATTGATGCCGTCTTCTTCACCTGCACCGTCGATGATCGTTGTGTCATCTTTAGTGATAACAACGCGCTTCGCTGTACCTAGGTCTTCGATTGTTGCTTTTTCAAGCTCTAAACCGATTTCTTCAGAAATGACAGTACCACCGGTTAATACTGCGATGTCTTGCAGCATTGCTTTACGACGGTCGCCAAAACCAGGTGCTTTAACCGCAGACACTTTAACGATACCGCGCATGTTATTTACAACAAGTGTTGCAAGTGCTTCACCTTCAAGGTCTTCAGCAATGATAAGTAGTGGCTTGCTCGCTTTAGCAACCGCTTCTAATGTAGGTAGTAGCTCACGAATGTTAGATACTTTTTTGTCTACAAGTAGAATGTAAGGGCTGTCTAGCTCTACCGCACCTTTTTCAGCGTTGTTGATGAAGTAAGGAGACAGGTAACCACGGTCAAACTGCATACCTTCAACTACGTCTAGCTCGTTTTCTAACGACTGACCTTCTTCAACTGTGATAACGCCTGAGTCACGGCCCACTTTTTCCATTGCTTGTGCAATGATGTCACCGATTTCTTTGTCAGAGTTAGCAGAAATAGTACCTACTTGTGCAATCGCTTTCGTGTCTGCACAAGGAACAGAAAGTGCTTTAAGCTCTTCAACTGCTGCAGTAACTGCTTTGTCGATACCGCGCTTAAGGTCCATTGGGTTCATACCCGCTGCAACTGCTTTTAAGCCTTCGTTTACGATAGCTTGCGCTAATACTGTTGCAGTTGTTGTACCATCACCTGCAGCATCATTCGCTTTAGACGCAACTTCTTTAACCATTTGTGCGCCCATGTTTTCGAACTTGTCTTCAAGCTCGATCTCTTTAGCTACTGATACACCATCTTTAGTGATGACTGGCGCGCCGAATGATTTGTCTAATACAACGTTACGGCCTTTAGGACCTAAAGTTACTTTTACTGCGTTTGCTAAAATATTTACGCCAGTTAGCATTTTGCCACGTGCGTCACCTGCAAAAAGTACTTCTTTTGCTGCCATGATTAAATTCCTCTTAAATTCTATAAACGGGTTGCTAAACGAAAAGTAGGATTAGCCTACAATGCCTAGAATGTTGTCTTCACGCATGATCAGGTACTCTTGACCTTCGATCTTTTCAGTTTTTTCAACGTATGAGCCGAATAGCACTGTGTCACCAGCTTTTACTTCTAGAGCTCTTACTTCACCGTTGTCTAAAATACGGCCATTACCAACAGCGATTACTTCTCCGCGCGTTGATTTTTCAGCTGCAGAGCCAGTTAATACAATACCGCCAGCAGACTTAGTTTCTTCTTCTAGACGCTTAACGATGACGCGATCATGTAAAGGGCGAATGTTCATTTATTTAGTTCTCCTAACAGTTTCTGAACAGTACAGAAAAAATCGTGTGTTTTGCATGGGAGGTTGAGCCACCCGATGCATTTCATTGCCTTCAATAATGGGGGTGGCTTAAAAAAATCCAAGTATAAAAATTAAAAAATTTTAATCTTTTCTTTCATACTCACCATCAATCGTTGTTGGTTGGTGAGTGGGCTCTTCATGTTGTGGGGTTTTGCTGTGGTATTGAAAGTGAGCAGAGCTGTGATTTGCTTGTGAACTCATACGCACCGTTGCTTGACTCGCAAGGCTTGCAGCAAGCTTGTTACGAATCGCAGGTGTTAGCAATAAAAAGCCAAAAACATCAGTCATAATGCCTGGTGTAACGAGTAAAACACCGGCAATAATCACACATAACCCTGTAAATAACTCTTTTGCTGGCATTTGCCCTTGTGCCATCTGTAATTGCACGCTTTGAATGGCGCCTATACCTTGTTGCTTCACTAATTTCGCGCCAACTATGGCGGTCACAATTACAAGTGCTATGGTTGCAAAGCCGCCGATCACTTCACTCACTTGGATGAGTAAAGCAATCTCCACGATGGGCACTAAAATAAATAATAAAAACAAAAATCTAAACATAACACTCTCTAAAAATGCCACTCTTACGAGTCAATGAAATATAAATAAGGGTGAACAGGTCTTTTTTCAAGGTGGAACCATGGATCACTGTCGCCGCTACACATTGTATCCGCTATCGGCTACTATGGTGCGACTCAAGTAATCAAATAAAGGTTCCTTATGACAACGCATTTTCGACTTATTTTTACGACCTGCGCAAATGAAGCAGAGGCTCGTCAGTTAGCACAACATTTAGTGAAAGAGAAACTAGCTGCGTGTGTGAACATTTTGCCAACTGTTGAGTCCATTTACATGTGGGAAGGTGAGGTAACGAGTGAAACAGAAAGCAAGTTACTGATTAAAACTAAGTCAGAGAAAATGAATGAGGTGATCCAAACTATCAAGAAGTTGCATAGTTATGAGATACCTGAAATTCAGGTCGTTGATGTTGCTACAGGCAATTTAGCCTATTTTAATTGGATGGATGAGGTACTCAGTTAATGCGATCGTTCTTTTTATTACTCTGTGCGCTATGGCTAATGCCAGCCAGTGCAAGTAATAGCAACTTACTTGGAAACTTATTACAGCAACCCGCTGAGCAAACCTTTTTACCCGTTGATCAAGCATTTGTTTTTGACTTTGATCAGCAAGGTAAAACGTTATTTATTGGTTGGGATATTGCACCAGATTACTATTTGTATAAAAAGAAAATTGAAATTATCGCAAAAGGCGCTGACATTGAAACGCCTGATCTGGGTGAGGGAGTCATCATCGAAGATGAGTTTTTTGGTAAGACTGAGGTATTTTTTAATTCTCTCAGTATTATCAATAAAGTCAGTAATGTTACTGAGGGAGCGGTTGTAAAAGTACGTTTTCAGGGCTGCGCTGAAGCGGGGCTCTGTTATCCGCCAGAAGTGCGTACTATCCCTCTATCTGTGATTGCTGGTGAGCAAGTTTCTGACAATGCGTCAACGGGTAACGCCTTGGCTGCATTAGGTGTAAATGCTGAGTCAGCTACTGTAAACCAAACGACTATTGATGAGAGCGCTAAGCCAGCTCAAGAGCAATCTTATACTGATAAATTGGCATCACAAGGACTACTTACCAATCTAGTTATTTTCTTTTTAGTGGGTATTGGCCTTGCGTTTACACCTTGTGTATTTCCGATGTTCCCTATTTTGTCTAGCTTGATCGCGGGTCAACAAAACCTATCAACCAAAAAGGCGTTTTCGTTGTCGTTTGTTTATGTGCAAGGCATGGCCGTCACATATGCTGCATTAGGGTTAGTGGTTGCGTCACTGGGTGGCCAAGTGCAAGGGTATTTACAGCACCCGACAGTGCTTATTAGCTTTAGTATTTTATTTGTACTTTTAGCAATGTCGATGTTTGGTTGGTACGAAATTAAGCTGCCAAGTGGCATGATGAATAAGCTCACTCAGGTAAGCAACCAGCAAAAAGGCGGTAACTATGTGGGCGTCTTTATGATGGGAGTTTTATCTGGTTTGATAGCCTCACCGTGTACAACAGCACCGCTATCGGCAGCGCTATTATATGTAGCGCAAAGCGGTGACTATCTAGTGGGTGGTTTAACCTTGTATGTGCTGAGTTTAGGCATGGGCATACCCTTGTTATTGTTAGGTACATCAGGCGGTAAGTTATTACCCAAAGCGGGTGGTTGGATGGAGCAAGTAAAAACCCTGTTTGGTTTTATCATGCTCGTTGTGCCACTTATTCTGCTAGAGCGTATTGTCGATATTGACATTATTTGGCTGATGGCTGGATTGTTAGCACTTGCAACAGCGCTTTATTTACACCATTGGCAAAGTGGGCAATCACAAGGCAAGTTAAAAACTGCATTATGGTTCGCTGCAACTTTATTAGTTGTTACTGGTGCGAGTTTAACAAAAAATTATTTTTGGCCCAGCCAAGCTTCTGTAGTTGGAGCATCAGCGCAAACACATGGCTTTAAACAAGTTGCTAATTTAACTGAATTGAAAGAAGAGATTGTTCAGGCAAGTAGCGAAGGGCGTTTAGTGATGGTCGACTTATATGCCGACTGGTGTGTCGCGTGTAAGGAGTTTGAACATTACACTTTTCCAGATACAGCTGTACAAAGCGAGTTTGCACATTTTGAACTGATCCAAGTTGATTTAACTGAAAGTGACGCTAAAACCATCGAGCTGATGGAAGAGTACACCGTATTTGGTTTACCGAGTATTTTATTCTTCGACACACAAGGTAATGAGTTAGTTGAGCAACGTGTTACAGGTTTTTTAAATGCCAAAGATTTTGCTGAGCATTTAGCAAAAGTACGAAAAACAGCAAAATAAGCGTAACTTTGCAGCGAAATCTTAAAACGCCACTCACTCGAGTGGCGTTTTCGTTTTTTATACCACTTTCAATTTGCAAATCTAATACATTAGGTTTACTTTTTTTGAGAATAACTAGTTTTGTTTAGACTCAAAGCATTTTCCTAATGAAGTTGTGTGCCTTGCTATACCTGCTCTTCACTTATTTGGATAGTGATTAGACCAGTATTTTGCTGCTATTTACGTCGAAATATCTATAATAGGTGGTTAACGTGAGAAATAGTTGCTATTTTTCATTTGAGCCCTTAAGTTAAGGAAGGGTTTAGAGTGAATATAGTTAAACTAGTTACTTAAAGGATATATCGCGTATTATGGCTGCAAAATTAAAGCTTTTAGTTATAAATGGGCCTAATTTAAACATGCTTGGCAAGCGAGAGCCTGAAAAGTACGGCACACAGTCTCTTGACGAGATTATGGCTGAACTTAGCAAGGTTGCTGTTGGTCACAATGTTGATTTGGCACATTTTCAAAGCAATAGTGAAGCCGCGCTCATTGAGCGTATTCACCAAGCTTGGCAAGCGGTTGATGCAATTATTATCAATCCTGCAGCCTATACGCATACCAGCGTCGCATTGCGAGATGCATTATTGAGTATAGACGTTCCCTTTTACGAGGTGCATTTAAGTAATGTACATGCTCGAGAAGCATTTCGTCATCATTCGTATTTTTCGGATGTAGCACAAGGCGTTGTAATCGGATTAGGTGCAATGGGTTATAAAGTAGCGTTGGAAGCTGCTGTTAACCGATTGCAAAACACACAATAATTTTTAAATAAACTAACAGGCGGGTCGTTCAATGGATATTCGCAAGATCAAAAAACTTATCGAATTAGTAGAAGAATCTGGTATTGCTGAATTAGAAATCACTGAAGGTGAAGAGTCAGTACGCATCAATCGTAACAATATGTCTGCAGCACCTGCAATGCAGTATGCACCACAACAGTTTGCAGCACCTGCGCCAGCAGCGGCACCAGCTCCAGTAGCAGAGGCACCAGCAGCAGAAGCGGCTGCTCCAGCTGCACCGACTGGCCACCAAGTTAAATCACCTATGGTAGGTTCATTCTACTCAGCAGCTTCTCCTGAAGCAGCACCTTACGTAGAGGTAGGTTCTAAAGTAAATGTTGGCGATACGTTATGTATCGTTGAAGCAATGAAGATGATGAACCAAATCGAATCTGATAAAGCAGGCACAGTAAAAGCTATCTTAGTTGAAAATGGCGAGCCGGTAGAATTCGATCAACCTTTATTCATCATTGAATAATAGCGCAACAAAAGGCCAACTCTATGTTAGATAAAGTAGTCATTGCAAACCGAGGTGAAATTGCACTTCGCGTATTGCGCGCCTGCAAAGAGCTTGGGATCAAAACTGTTGCTGTGCATTCAACGGCAGACCGTGATCTTAAGCACGTGTTACTGGCAGACGAAACAATTTGTATTGGTAAACCAGCAGCTACTGAAAGTTACTTAGATATTCCGCGCATTATTGCAGCGGCAGAAGTAACAGATGCGGTTGCGATTCACCCAGGTTACGGTTTCTTATCTGAAAATGCAGACTTTGCTGATCAAGTTGAGCAAAGCGGCTTTGTATTTATCGGTCCTAAAGGCGACACGATTCGTTTAATGGGTGATAAAGTTTCTGCAATTGAAGCAATGCGTAAAGCCGGTGTACCTTGTGTACCAGGCTCTGATGGCCCATTAACGGCTGACAGCGAACGTAATATCCAAATCGCTAAGCGTATCGGTTACCCTGTAATCATTAAAGCAGCAGGCGGCGGCGGTGGTCGTGGTATGCGTGTTGTACGTAATGAGAAAGAGCTCATTGATTCAATCGCACTTACACAGCAAGAAGCGAAACAGTTCTTCGGTAATGGCATGGTTTACATGGAGAAATTCCTTGAAAACCCACGTCATATCGAAGTACAAGTACTTGCCGATGGTCAAGGTAATGCGGTTCATTTAGGTGAGCGTGATTGTTCAATGCAGCGTCGTCACCAAAAAGTAGTTGAAGAAGCGCCAGCACCAGGTATCACAGCTGAAATGCGTAAATTCATCGGCGACCGCTGTACTCGTGCATGTATCGAAATTGGTTATCGCGGTGCAGGTACGTTCGAATTCTTATACGAAAACGGCGAGTTCTATTTCATCGAAATGAATACCCGTATTCAGGTTGAGCACCCAGTAACAGAAATGGTCACTGGCGTTGACTTAATCAAAGAACAGCTAAAAATTGCAGCTGGTCAACCATTATCATTCACACAAGAAGATGTGGTTATTCGTGGTCATGCAATTGAGTGTCGTATAAATGCGGAAGACCCTGAAACGTTTATTCCATCACCAGGTAAAATCACGCGATTCCACCCGGCTGGCGGATTAGGTATTCGTTGGGACAGCCATATTTACGCAGATTACACAGTACCATCTCATTACGATTCAATGATTGGTAAGCTTATCTGTTATGGTGAAAACCGTGATGTAGCAATTGCCCGTTCACGTAATGCACTTAACGAATTAGTGATTGATGGTATTAAGACGAATACACCACTGCACAAGAAAATTTTGTCAGATGAAAACTTCCAAAATGGTGGAACCAATATCCACTATTTAGAGAAAAAATTAGGTCTGTAAATCGTTTTAAATTGAAAAAGCCGGCACTTTGCCGGCTTTTTTGTGTCTGACTGAAGGTATGCTGGATTCTCGCCTTAAAAAAATATTCTGGTATGATTAATAAAGTAATGTGTTTCAAGTATTTCATGAGGTAATAATGACCAACAGCGTTGGCTTTCCATTGGCAGATGAAGCTGCCACAGTAAATATGGGCAAGCAACTTGCAATATTAATGGAGCAAGGGGCTGTGATTTATTTACATGGAGACTTAGGTGCCGGTAAAACCACCTTAACGC
The DNA here is from genome assembly GCF_041414825.1 of Pseudoalteromonas sp. 68 DY56-GL68. Lineage (NCBI taxonomy): Bacteria > Pseudomonadati > Pseudomonadota > Gammaproteobacteria > Alteromonadales > Pseudoalteromonadaceae > Pseudoalteromonas > Pseudoalteromonas sp. 68 DY56-GL68. The sequence continues at coordinate 329,503 of NZ_JAOCZL010000022.1, read as the reverse complement.
GTGGTATTGTGCAAGGTTTTGGTCATCAAGGTAAGGTTAAGAGTCCCACTTATACACTGGTTGAGCCGTACCAATTAGCTAAAGCTGATATTTATCACTTTGATTTATATCGCTTGGGCGATCCTGAAGAGCTTGAGTATATGGGGATCCGTGACTATTTTTCTCCACACGCTATTTGCGTAGTAGAGTGGCCTGAAAAAGGGGGAGAGTTTATACCCACGCCAGATCTTGATGTTACATTACGGTATGAAGGTGAGGCACGTGCTATTTTAATAAATAGTTTAACTGAGCGTGGCCATTCGATTGTAGAGAAATTGAAGAGCACGCAATAATAAACAGATAAAAATAAAGGTGTATTAGCAAAAATGGGTCGTTGTACATTTAAACTATTAACTATCTTAATGTTTTTGGTTGTAAGCCAAGTTGCGCTTGCACAAAATACAATTAATAGCGTACGTGTGTGGCCTTCCCCAGACAACACTCGGGTGGTGTTTGACTTAGATGATAAGCCTGACTTTAGCTATTTTATGCTGAAAAACCCAAGCCGTTTAGTCATTGACTTGAAAGACACTGACAAACTTAAAACGTTGCCAAGTATTCCTAAAGAACATCAAATTGTATCTAAATTACGTTACTCAAAACCTAAAGATGCAAAAAGCGTTCGTTTTGTATTTGAACTAGCCGGTGCAGCTAAGCCTGTTGTGTTTGCTTTATTACCAACAGGTCCTTATAAGCATCGTTTAGTTGTTGACTTACATGATAAAAGCTATCAATCGACGCCCGCCGCGACAAACAGCACACCAGCTAAGAAAAGAGCAATAAACCAAGAGCGTGATATTGTGATTGCGATTGACGCGGGACACGGTGGTGAAGACCCAGGCTCAATAGGTCCATCTGGTACCTATGAAAAAGATATTACATTACAAATTGCTAAGCGACTCGAGCGTATGATTGACGCTGAACGAGGCATGATCTCGCGTATGGTACGCCGAGGCGATTATTTTGTGAATTTAAATACCCGTACTAGTCGAGCTCGCGAGAAAAAAGCAGATTTCTTTGTGTCAATTCATGCTGATGCGTTTACTAGTCCTCAGCCTAGTGGTGCATCAGTGTGGGTGCTATCACTGCGTCGTGCCAATTCAGAGATTGGTAAGTGGCTAGAGGATAAAGAAAAACATTCAGAGTTGCTCGGTGGCGCAGCCGGAGTGTTGAAAGACACAGCAAGCGAAAAGTATTTAGCCCAAGCACTGCTTGATATGTCAATGGATCACTCAATGAAAACAGGCTTTAGCGTTGCAGAAGAAGTGATGAATGAGCTAAAAAAAGTGGCTAAAATGCATAAGAAACGTCCTCAAGCAGCAAGCTTTGCTGTTCTTAAATCGCCAGATATCCCTTCTATTTTGGTAGAAACGGGGTTCATTTCTAACCCTAGAGAAGAGCGTTTATTAAAATCAGCTAATTACCAAGAGCGTCTAGCAGAAGCAATCTTTAAGTCTCTAAAAAGTTATTATCTACAAAATCCACCCGACGACTCATTATTTGCGAAGTTAAAAGCGCAATATCCTACCAAGCATAAAGTGAGGCCAGGAGAGTCATTAAGTATGTTAGCGAATCGTTATGGCACATCCGTTAATAAACTCAAAACGGTTAATAATTTAAAATCAAACACCTTGTTCATTGGTCAAGAGCTTGATATTCCGCAAAGTTAATCAATTTTTGTGTTAGGAAGATTATGAGTATTGAAATATTACCTGCACGATTGGCTAACCAAATTGCAGCAGGTGAAGTGGTGGAACGGCCCGCCTCGGTTGTCAAAGAGCTTGTAGAAAATAGTTTAGATGCGGGTGGCACACGAATTCAGATTGATATTGAACGAGGCGGCCATAAGCTAATACGCATTCGCGATAATGGTAGCGGCATCAGTAAAGACGAGTTAACTTTAGCTCTCTCACGCCATGCAACCAGCAAATTAAAGTCACTCGATGACCTTGAAAATATTTGCTCACTGGGTTTTCGAGGGGAAGCTTTGGCCTCAATAAGCTCGGTATCGCGATTAACGCTAAGTTCAAAACCAAAAGATCAAGAAGCAGCGTGGCAAGCCTTTGCTGAAGGGCGTGATATGGCTGTGCAAATAAAGCCAACAGCCCACCCAGATGGCACCACTATTGAAGTTAAAGATTTATTTTTTAACACCCCCGCACGACGCAAATTTCTGCGCACAGAAAAAACAGAGTTTTCACATATTGATGAGCTTATAAAGCGGATTGCATTGAGCCGGTTTGATGTCTCAATTACGTTAACGCATAACGGCAAAGTTGTGCGTCAATACCGTGCAAAGCCTAATCCAGAACAAGCAATTAGCCGTGTTGCACAAGTTGCCGGTAAAGTCTTTAGTGAACAAGGTTTGCATATTCAATCTGGTGAAGCAGGGTTAATGCTAAGAGGGTGGGTACTGCCTGTTGGATCAAGCAATACGACTCAGTATACCTATGTGAATAACCGCATGATGCGCGACAAACTTATTTTGCATGCAATTCGCCAAGCATTTGAAGAAGTTGCAGGTTCTGAGGAATTACCTGGCTTTGTTATCTACATTGATATTGACCCACGTCAGGTCGATGTAAACGTGCATCCAGCCAAGCATGAAGTACGTTTTCATCAAGGCCGTTTAGTACATGACTTTATTTTGCAGGCAATAAAACAAGTGGTGGTGCCGCTGCAGCATGAAGCTGGTTTTACTGAGCACAATGACACGGCTTTTCAGCAGACCCCATTTGCAGAGTCGAGCCAGAGCAGCACGCAGTTAAGCTATACTGCATCAGTGCCTACAGAGCACTATGATTATCCTAAATCAGATTTACAGCCTGCACGCTCAGCGAGTTACTCTGGCACAGCAGGGGGTTCCAAAGGGGGGGTTAGTCGCGACAGCCAAGGGCGTAGTAAAACATCACATCAAGATGTCAATGCATTTTATCAAGGGATCAGTGAGCAACATGCTGCGCATTTTGATCAAGTACGGCCTGAGCCAAGCATTGCCACACCGGTTGTGGAGCAGACAAAACTTGCTAAGCTCATTCACGTACACGAAGGTGAATGCGTATTTAGTGAAGATAACCAACTATTTGCTGCGCATTTTAAGCATGCTTTAGCACTCGACTGGCAAGCGTACGTAGAGCAAGCAGGTAGCCTTGAGGGCAAAGCTTTGTTGTTACCTGTGCGAGTAAACACAAGTGCTGATGATATTAGTGCTTTAAATGCTCAGCAGTCGTGGTTTACCCTGCTAGGTTTTGATTTAGTGATTGAAAAGCAATTTGTGATGGTTAAAAAGCTTCCGCCTTGTGTCTATTTACTTGATGTTAGCAATGCTATTGAGCGGCTCATCATTGCTTGCAAAACCTCGCCAAGTTCCCTCGATGCATGGCTAAATTGGTTAGCTCAGCAAATTCCGACACGTTATTACACAAGCCAAGCCTTTATGGAGCAAGTTGCTCGGTTAGAAAATAATCCACAAACTATGCAACGTTTACGTCAAAAAGCGGTTAAAATAGAACTATCTCAGTTTTTAAACTAAGCAAGGTATTTAGGCTTGAATAACTTACCCGTGATTTTTTTAATGGGACCAACCGCTGCAGGGAAAACAGACTTAGCAATTTCGCTGTGTGAGCATTTAAACACAGAAATAATCAGTGTAGATTCAGCGCTGGTGTACAAAGATATGAATATCGGTACAGCCAAGCCAGATGCTGATGAATTAGTACGAGCGCCTCATCATCTAATTGATATTATTGATCCTGCAGAAAGTTATTCAGTTGCTGATTTTCGTCGCGATGCGATTGAAAAGATTGATCTATTTCATAAGCAAGGTAAAGTACCTGTATTAGTTGGCGGTACAATGATGTACTTTAAGTCATTGATTGATGGTTTGTCGCCACTACCAGAGGCATCACCCGAAGTGCGGGCTGAACTCGAAAAGGAAGCAAAGCAGTTTGGTTGGCCACATTTGCACGCAGAGCTCGTTAAAATCGATCCTGAGGCTGCGAATAAAATGAGTGAAAATGATTCACAACGTATTAATCGTGCGCTCGAAGTTTTTCGTATAACTGGCAAAACAATGACAGAGCTACAAAAACAAAAGCAGCCAGCGCTTCCTTATACTTTTCATCAATTTGCTATCGCGCCTGCCGATCGCAGCGTTTTACACCAGCGAATTGAGAAAAGGTTTAAAATAATGCTTGAACAGGGGTTTGAAAATGAAGTTTCATCCCTATATAAACGTAAGGATTTACACCCAGATCTACCTTCGATTCGTTGCGTAGGTTATAGACAAATGTGGGATTACATTGCAGGCGAAATTGACTATGATGAAATGGTCTTTCGTGGTGTTGCTGCCACGCGCCAGCTTGCCAAGAGGCAGTTAACTTGGCTAAGAGGTTGGCCTGATGTTACATGGTTGGCCACGGGTGATGAAGAAAACTTGCAACGTGTAGTAAGTTCGCTAAGCTAGTAGTAGTTGAAAAATTTTTAGCTTTGTTAAATTAGTTCAGCTACTTAATTATAATAACACCTAGAACGAAGGAAAATAACATGGCAAAAGGCCAGTCGTTACAAGACCCATTTTTGAATGCGTTACGTCGTGAGCGCATTCCAGTATCAATCTTTTTGGTTAATGGCATTAAGTTACAGGGTAAAATCCAGTCATTTGACCAATTTGTTATTTTACTTGAAAACACCGTGAATCAAATGGTGTATAAACACGCTATTTCTACCGTAGTTCCAGCGCGTACTGTTAACTTCCAAGGTGCACAAGGAAGCGATGATTCAGAAGAGCAAGAGCCTGGAAATTTTTAAATTTAGGAGCGTAATGCTTGTTTGACCGTTATGAAGCCGGCGAACAGGCAGTTTTAGTTCATATCGACTTACCTAAAGAAGGGGATCGTGAAGATCTTCATGAATTAGAGTTGTTGGTATCTTCTGCTGGTGTTAGTAGTTTGGCGATTGTGCAAGGCAGTCGTCAAGCACCACATCCGAAACTTTTCGTCGGTACCGGAAAAGCAGAAGAGATCGCTGAAACTGTCAAAATCCACAATGCAGATGTCATCATTTTCAACCATCAACTAAGCCCGTCACAGGAACGTAACTTAGAGAGCGTTTGTCAGTGTCGTGTACTTGATCGTACGAGTTTGATCCTTGATATTTTTGCCCAGCGAGCGCGTACTCATGAAGGTAAACTTCAAGTTGAGTTGGCTCAGCTACGTCACATTTCAACACGCTTGATCCGTGGTTGGACTCACCTTGAGCGCCAAAAAGGTGGGATAGGTTTACGTGGTCCTGGTGAGACACAGCTTGAAACCGATAGGCGACTTTTACGTGCAAGGATTAAGAATATTCGTGCACGTTTAGATAAGGTTGCTGTGCAACGTGAACAGGGGCGACGAGCGCGTACCCGTAATGAAATACCCACAGTCTCGTTAGTTGGTTACACTAACGCAGGCAAATCGACCCTGTTTAATAGAATAACAGATTCAGATGTGTATGCAGCTGACCAATTATTTGCAACACTTGATCCAACATTGCGTAAGTTAGATATTGGCGATGTAGGTCCGGTAATCCTCGCGGATACAGTTGGATTTATTCGTCACTTACCACATGATTTAGTGGCAGCTTTTAAAGCAACATTAACTGAAACCCGTGAAGCTGATTTACAGCTACATGTTATTGATGTAGCAGACCCGCGCCGTAAAGAGAATATTGAACAAGTTCAGTCAGTTTTAAAAGAAATTGAAGCAGATGAAGTGCCGCAATTATTAGTGTATAACAAAATTGATGCGCTAGATGACGTTGCGCCACGTATAGATAGAAACGATGAAGGCCAGCCGATTAGAGTGTGGTTATCTGCTCGAACGGGTGTGGGTTGTGAGTTACTGTCAGAGGCAATTAATGAGCTGCTAGCAAAGAAAATGCTGGCAGAGTCACTTAAATTACCTCCGCAGCATGGTCGTATTCGAGCTGCACTATTTAACCTAAATGCCGTTCATGAAGAGTGCTTTGATGAACATGGTAACTGGTTGCTTTCGGTTCGTTTACCGATGGCTGAGTGGAATCGTTTGAAAAAAGAAATGGGACAGGATCTCGATTCTTTTATAGTTACGGACTAAAAATCGTCAGCATTTGTTAATTTTAGTATGAGAAATGCTGTAGATTTGATAGATTTAACCCAATTCATTTAGATAACAATGGAGTATAGCTATGGCCTGGAATGAACCGGGTAATAATGGCAATGATAAAGATCCGTGGAATAATAAAGGCGGAAAAGATCAAGGCCCACCTGATTTAGACGAGGTACTGCGTAAATTCGGCAACAAGTTTGGCGGTTTATTTGGTGGTAACAAGCCAGGTAAAAACGGCGGCGGACTTGGTGGCGCAGGCATTTCTTTCATATTAATTATTGCCATCATCGTTTGGGCATTAAGTGGTATTTATACAGTTAAAGAAGCTGAGCGCGGTATTGTTTTACAATTTGGTCAGTTTAGTCGCATTGCAGAGCCAGGCTTACGTTGGAAAATGACGTTCATCGAACGTGTCATTCCGGTTGATATTGAGGCGGTACGCTCTTTATCTGCGAAAGGCTTTATGCTGACAGAAGATGAAAACGTCGTAAATGTAGAGTTTGAAGTGCAGTATCGTGTTATCGATCCTCACCTATATAAGTTCAGTGTAACGGATGCTGATCACAGCCTACAACAAGCGCTCGATAGCGCACTTCGTTATGTTATTGGTCATGTGAAAATGGACCAAGTATTAACAACAGGTCGTGAGGTCGTTCGTCAACAAACGTGGGATGAGCTAAACAAAATTATCGAGCCGTATAACCTCGGTATTATTGTCAGCGACGTGAACTTTAAAGACTCACGCCCACCAGGTGAGGTAAAAGATGCCTTTGATGATGCCATTGCAGCACAAGAAGATGAAGAACGTTTCATCCGTGAAGCAGAAGCTTATGCCCGTGAAATAGAGCCGCGTGCCCGTGGTCAAGTAACACGTATGACGCAAGAAGCTGAAGCATATCGCGAGCGCATTACACTAGAAGCGCAAGGTGAGGTAGCACGCTTTGAAAAGCTATTACCAGAATACCAAGCAGCTAAAGAAGTAACGCGTAAACGCTTGTACATCGATGCAATGGAAGAAGTACTTGGTAATAGCTCTAAAGTACTTGTTGATGTGAAAAACGGTAATAACATGATGTATTTACCACTTGATAAAATTATGGAAAAGCAAGGCACTGCGACCCGTGTTGCACTGCCAAGTTCAAGTGATATCAAAGATTTGCGCAACAAGTTGAATACATCACGCAACAGTACGGTTAACTCGAGTAATGACCGTTTTGCAACTGATCGCTTTAATGAGGGGAGATAAGCAAAATGAAAAATTTTAGTTTAGTAATACTTGCCCTTGCGGTTGTTATGTCTTTTTCATCTATTTTTGTCGTACAAGAAGGTGAAAAGGCGATTGTATTGTTGTTCAGTAAAGTGCAGAAAGACAGTAATGACACAGCAGTAGTTTACGGCCCAGGCTTGAACTTTAAAGTGCCATTTTTCAGTCAAGTACGCCGTTTAGATGCACGTATCCAAACATTAGATGGTGCACCTGATCGTTTTGTAACAAGCGAGAAAAAAGACTTAATTGTTGATTCATACGTGAAATGGCGTATCAACGACTTTAGTGCATTTTACCTACGTGCTCGTGGTGATAAGCAGTATGCTGAAACGCTATTAAAGCAAAAGGTAAACAATGGTTTACGTACTAACTTTGGTTCTCGTACCATTAAAGAAATTGTTTCAGGTGAGCGTAGTGAGCTTATGGAAGAAGCGTTAGTACAAGCTTCTGAAAGTGCGCAAGAGTTAGGTATTGAAGTACTTGATGTGCGTGTTAAGCAAATTAACTTACCACAAGAAGTCAGTAGTTCAATCTTCCAACGTATGCGCGCAGAGCGTACTGCTGTGGCGAAAGAGCACCGCTCTGAAGGTCAAGAAAAGGCAGAAACAATTCGTGCTGAGGTTGATCGTCGCGTAACAGTTATGCTTGCAGATGCAGAGCGTAATGCGCGTACTGTACGCGGTCAAGGTGATGCAGAAGCGGCGGGTATCTATGCCAATGCTTATAACAAAGATGCTGAGTTCTTTGGTTTTGTGCGTAGTCTCGAAGCTTACAAGAAGACCTTTAAAGATAAGCAAGATGTTATGGTTATCTCTCCAGATAGTGATTTCTTTAATTACATGAAAGGGGCAAATGCCCAGTAATTAAACATCTGATGATGAAAGCCCTGCACTTTTGCAGGGCTTTTTTATTTCAGTTCTAAACTAATTTCTACGGGTTATAGATTTATAAGCCCCTGTTCTGGCTGTGGTTGTTTTAGTGAGTATGATGATAAAAAGCCGACCGCAGAAAAAATAAGCTAAACGGGGTGATCTTTCACCTCGTTTTCTGGTAAAATCTCGTCCTAATTTTTTCTAAGTGAATTTGCAATGGGTAAAAACGTTGTTGTACTAGGCACCCAATGGGGTGACGAAGGTAAGGGTAAGGTAGTTGACCTCCTTACAGACAAAGCATCTTTAGTAGTTCGTTATCAAGGTGGTCATAACGCAGGCCACACTCTGGTAATTAACGGTGAAAAGACGGTTTTACACCTTATTCCATCGGGTGTATTACGTGACAATGTTAAGTGTGTGATTGGTAATGGTGTTGTTTTATCACCAGAAGCGTTGATGAAAGAAATTGGCATGCTAGAAGAGCGTGGCGTGCCTGTGCGTGAGCGTTTATTAATTAGTGAAGCGTGTCCGCTTATTTTACCTTTCCACATTGCATTAGATTTAGCCCGTGAAAAAGCACGTGGCGATAAGCCAATCGGTACTACAGGTCGTGGTATTGGTCCAGCTTATGAAGATAAAGTAGCACGTCGTGGTTTACGTGTTGGCGATTTATTCAATCCTGAATTATTCGCGAGTAAATTAAAAGAAGTATTGGAATACCATAACTTCACGCTAGAGCATTACTACAAAGTAGAGCCAGTTGATTTCCAGAAGACATTTGATGATGCAATGGCTATTGCTGATATCTTAAAAGCAATGGTTGTTGATGTAACTGAGCTACTTGATCAAACGCGTTTAGCGGGCGACAACATCTTATTTGAAGGTGCGCAAGGTACATTGCTTGATATCGACCACGGTACTTATCCGTATGTAACATCATCAAACACAACGGCTGGTGGTGTAGCAACAGGTGCTGGTTTTGGTCCATTACACCTTGATTACGTACTAGGTATTATCAAAGCTTACACAACTCGTGTGGGTTCTGGTCCTTTCCCTACAGAGCTTTACGACGGTCTTGATAAGCAAGACTCAGTAGGTAAGCACTTAGGTGAGAAAGGTCATGAGTTCGGCGCAACGACAGGTCGTTTACGCCGTACTGGTTGGTTAGACGCAGTGGCAATGCGCCGTGCGGTTCAAATCAACAGCATCTCAGGTTTCTGTTTAACTAAACTAGACGTTCTAGATGGTTTAGAAACCTTAAAAATCTGTACTGGTTACCAGTTAGAAGATGGCACAGTAACGAACGTTACGCCATTAGCTGCTGAAGGTTACGAGAAAGTAACGCCAGTATACGAAGAGATGCCAGGCTGGTCAGAAAACACAGTAGGTGTAACCTCAGTTGATGAGCTGCCTAAAGCGGCACTTGATTACATCAAGCGTATTGAAGAAATCACGGGTGTTCCAGTTGATATCATCTCTACTGGTCCTGATCGTGTAGAGACTATGGTATTACGCAACCCGTTTGCATAATCATCATAGATACTAAAAAAGCTGCTTCGGCAGCTTTTTTTGTGCCTAAAATTCACTCTGGAATGATAATTGTATATTATTTGCTAAGACTGACTTTATTTAAGTGATTTTGATGCGTGTTTTATTGCCTTTAACATTACTCTTTTCAAGCCTAAGTATGGCTGAAGAGCCTATTTCTGCGGTACCTCTGTATACAGAGAGCGAGCTAATAGGGCTTATTAATAAAAATACACATTTAGCACGTGTGAAGGCAGATGATTGCCAGTTAGTACAAGATATTGAAGCGCGAGCCAATAAAATGGCGCTACCATCGTATCAGTTCCTGTATGGCGATATGCTGGCCTATGCAGTTTGTGTTGATCGTAACGTAGAGCTGGGTGTGTATTATATGCGTCAAGCCGCTGAGCAAGGGTTAGCAGCCGCATTAGAACAACTTGGCCGCTATTATGATGTTGGGCGGTTGGTTCAGCAAGATAAAGCCATGGCCGTGACCTATTTGCGTGAAGCATCTGCACAAGGCAACTTAAAAGCACAAATGCGCTTAGTTAAGCTATTCAACCAAGGATATGGTAGTCCAAGAGACTATGAGGATGCTTATCGTTGGTTGTTTCACTCTATGGTTGCAGATAAAGCGCAGCATAAAAAAGTTGAGCAATTATTAGCAAAACTTGCGCAAAAAATGCCTGATAGTGTGGTTCGGCGCGCACGTTTACCTATGTAATTTAAACTGCTAAAAATAAGGCCAGCATATGCTGGCCTATTATTATTTATCTTCTTTTTTATCTTTATTTTTGCTCTGGTTAGGGTCTTTAAGAACCGATAACTTGGGTGGTTGTAAAGCAACGATGCGCTCACCTACTTGTGGTGTTTTCTCCATATTTGTAGTAAATGGTCTAATACGAACAGGAGAGTCGTCATCATCATCTTTTTCACCGTTTAAAATAAATAACGGAATAGCTTCACTATTAACTTCTTTATATTGCTCCCAGCTAAACTCATCTGAAATGCGTGTGGCACTCACTTTACCGCCTTTGGCAATTAGACTGCTTAAACGTGCATATGCGCCATTGTCACCAAATAGAATCTGGCGAGACAAAAATGTTGCGCTATCTTTGTTTGCTTTAGCGTGGTTAGTTGAAGAGCGAAGAGAAAATACATCCTTTTCATCTAGCAAATGCGAGAAATACTGCACACCCAATGCATTATGGTGACGGTTTGGTGAAAGTGCTAAAACACTACGAATGGTTGTTAAGGGTAAATAACGTTCAGCATGTTCAGACTGTGGATTACCATAGTAACAGGGCAGGCCATCCATACGTGCCATTTTACAGTTCTCCCATGCTGGATCAGAAAGATGCACAGGAATATTCTGTTCTTTCAGTCCACACGCTATGGCTCGTGCAACATGGTTTGCACCAATAATTAAAATAGTATTTGGCGCGGGTTGACGCACTTTTAATAGTTTAGCCAGTGGTGTAGCTGTCAGGCTCTGCAGTACAACAGTGACGATGATTACCGTGAAAATCAGCGGCACGATTTTCTCTGCGTCTGCGATACCTGCTTCAACCATGCTCAGTGCAAACACTGAGCCCACAGCGGCTGCGACGATACCTCTTGGTGCTATCCATGAAAGTACAAGGCGAGACTTTAATGGCAGGTCTGAGCCAATAGTTGAAATAGCGATACATGCAGGGCGCGCGATAAATAGCACGATAGCTAAGAAAATAAACACATCACTGTGTAACATCATTAAGTCTGAAAGCTGTAAACGTGCGGCAAGTAATATAAATAACGATGAGATTAAGATCATCGATAAGTCTTCTTTAAACTCAAGCACGGAGTCTATTTCTAAGTCATCTTGATTGGCTAGCCAAATGCCAAATACAGTTACAGCCAATAATCCCGATTCATGGCTGAGGTGATTTGATACGGTAAAGCTAATCAATACCAATGCCAAAATACCAAATTTATGTAACTCAAAAGGTAACCATTCACGGCGAATCAGTAAGGTTGTTAACCAACCTGCGACTACACCAATCGTTAAGCCAACCCCTAAGGTTTTAAACAAAGCAATAATTGTATGGCTTAATACTTCCCCTTGCCCAACAAGCATAACGGCTTCAAAGACAAGGACTGCGAATAGGGCTCCTATGGGGTCAATGACAATGCCTTCCCACCTGAGGATGCGGTCGATATCTTGGTTAGGGCGCATTGAATTAAGTAAAGGTGCGATAACTGTGGGTCCTGTAACAACAAGCACAGCCCCTAGTACTGCGGCGACTCGCCAATTAAGTTCTAAGATCCAATATGCGCTTAAACTAATAATAATACAGGTGGTTATCATGCCGATGGAGCAGAGATTTCGGACAACTTTTCCTATGCCTTTAAGTTCTTTAAAGTGCAATGTCAGCGAGCCTTCAAAGAGAATGACTGCAACACTCAACGAGACCACGGGGAACAACAAGTCACCCAGAAGGGCGTCGGGTTCAAGAACGCCACTGAAAGGTCCGAGTAATAAACCCGTTAGAAGTAAAAATAAAATAGCCGGTACACGAAACGCCCACGCTACCCACTGTGCTATTACAGAACACAAGGCGATCCCTGCTATATAAATTGCTGACATAGAATGAATTATCCTTTTAGCTTAAGCACCAACATCATAGATAATTGCTATTGATGACGATAAATTGTCGCTGACTTACAAATAAAATTGCTTACCTATTAAAGCTTACTCACCGCCATAGACACAAGAAAACTTATTACTCTAACTACGATTTTAGTCGTTATTAATACTTTTTGGGCTGTTATTGAAAACAAAACTGCCATAAGGTGATGAAAAATTATTAATAATAAAATGTATGCATTTAACTATTTGTTAAGTATGAACTATTTTCTACATTTATGGTAAGTATAAAATTAGTGATTAATATTTGCCCTTGATCTTTTACCTCTTTATACCGTATTATATTTCGTGTTCAAACAATTTGATATCTAAATGATTAGCTTTACTTTTCATTAGTAATTAGAGTGTAGACTCTAAGAAATCAGTTGTTTGCTTTATATATCGTGTTTTATACACTTTGTTTTCTAATTAAATAGAAATGAGCTGACGATTATTCAGTGCGTATTTATTACGAGTTGAATACAATAAAAGTTCATTATCTTATCAATGTTTAGCTCCCATCGTGGCGGCTAAATCTCGGTCATACAATCTACACCCTATCTGTCGGTGTACCAGATTGTATAGGCTCTATGTATGTTGTTATTAATAAAAGCCGCACACAGCTTTTTACAGCGATACATAAACAACACTTATCTTTTTTTATCAACTTATGGTTTATAACCGTTTGGTCTACTGACTGAATAAAAGTTGTGCTATATCTAAACGCAGTCCATGCGCGGACTAGTTGCGTGTGCAGATAAGTGTCTGTGACAAAGTGAGAATACTCAGCACGTTTAGTTTTTCTAAACGTGAGTCTTTTAATCAGCGGCTTTGATGACGCTGAACAGATAGTAAAATGGAAAAGTTGAACAGTTATGCAAAAGTTTAAATGGCGACGTATTGTACTTAAAGTTGGTAGCGCATTGATCGCACCGGAACAAGATGGGTGTCGTTCACGTTATTTATTGACCATTGCGCAGTTCATCGTTCGCTGTCGAGCACGAGGTATCGAAGTGATTTTAGTATCATCTGGTTCGGTGGCAGCAGGTTCGCACTTATTTCCTGAGCAAGAAACTCGCTCGGTAACGATGAAAAAGGCAATGGCAGCTGCCGGTCAAACAGAAATGATGGCTATGTGGGATCGTTTTTTCGACTTCCCTTCTGCGCAAATATTATTAACACACGGTGATTTACGAGACCGTGAGCGTTATACCAGCATTCGTGAAACGGTGTTCACTTTACTCGAACACGGTGTGCTGCCTATCATTAATGAAAATGATACGGTCACTACGGATGATTTAAAAGTAGGTGATAATGATAATTTATCAGCGATGGTTGCAGCAGCAGCAGACGCAGATGCTCTGATGATTTTTTCAGATGTTGATGGTCTTTATGACAAAAACCCGAACTTGCATGATGATGCTCTATTATTACCTGAAATAGAAAGTATCGATGAGTCAATCTATGCAATGGCAGGATGTGCAACCAGTGCAGTTGGTACAGGCGGTATGAAAACCAAGATTGAAGCTGCAGAGAAGGCGACATCGCACGGAATTACAACCTTTATTTTAAATGGTTTCAAAGAAGAAACCTTTAATCGCCTGCTTGAAGGTGACAACCCTGGCACTATTTTTATGCCTTATGAAAAACCAATGCAAGAAGCGGTGCATTGGATGACACACACTGCGAATGAGCAGGGCGAAGTTGTCGTTGAAGGCTCGTTTGATGAGTCTGACAGTCATGAGGATGGGTGTATTCGCAGTGATGAAATTGTTGCGGTGCACGGAGAATTTGGCGTAGGCGATACTATTTTAGTTCGTAGTGACGATGGTACACGTCTAGCAAAAGCAACAGCGAATTACAGTAGTTGTTTATTGAATTTTATTGCTGACAATGAGCAAAGTGAATTTAGCGAAAAAATGCAAGATTCAATCGGCCCCGTTGTTTCAGAGAAAGATATCGCATTATTGGAGAAGTCATGAGTTTAATTACGGATATTTCGAGTCAAGCTGCAAAAGCTGCAACCCAGTTAGCTTTGCTTGATACAGCCACTAAAAATCAAGTTTTAACTGAGATGGCACAGGCGTTACGCGAAAGCAAAGCTTTTATCATCAAAGAGAACGAAAGCGATTTAGCGGCAGCACGTGATAACAACCTTGCAGCATCAATGATTGACCGTTTAACGCTTAACGACGAGCGTATTGAAGCAATGGCTGAAGGCATCGAAGTAATTGTTAGCCTTGATGATCCTGTGGGTCAATTACGTGAAATTTCAGAGCGTCCAAATGGTATTAAGATCAGCAAGATGCGCGTACCACTTGGTGTTGTATGCATGATTTATGAAGCACGTCCAAATGTGACGGCTGATGCAGGTGCCCTATGCTTTAAATCTGGTAATGGTGTTATTTTACGTGGTGGTAAAGAAGCACTACGTAGCTCGCAAGCCATTGCGAGTGTGATGCATAAAGTACTTGAAAAGCATGGCTTGCCTGCTGCATTAATCTCAGTGATCCCAGATCCTGACCGTGGCTTATTAATGGAACTTATGCAGCAACGTGACACAATTGATTTAATCATCCCACGAGGTGGCGAAGGTCTAATTAACTTTGTAACTGAAAACAGTACCATTCCTGTTATTCAACACTTCAAAGGTGTGTGTCACCTTTATGTTGATAAAGAGGCTGATCTGAATGTAGCTATTAACTTGCTGTTAAATGGTAAAACTCAGCGCACTGGTGTGTGTAACGCATTAGAAGGCCTAGTTGTACATCAAGATATTGCTGATGAGTTTTTAAACCTGTGTGCTGTTGTGCTTCGTCAAGAAGGCGTGAAAGTAAATGCAGATGCGAAAGCGGCTGAATATTTTGACAACGCGACAGTGCTTGCTGATGATGAGTTTGGCGAAGAGTACTTAGACTTAGAAATCGCCATTAAGGTTGTGCCAGATTTTGCTGGAGCGATTGATCATATTGCTAAATTTGGTTCAAACCACACAGAAGTCATTTGTACTAAGGACCAAGCTGCAGCAGAGCTATTCCAGCGTAGTGTTGATGCGTCTGTTGTGATGGTTAATGCATCATCACGTTTTTCTGATGGTTCGCAGTTAGGCTTAGGTGCTGAGATTGGTATTGCGACCACTAAGCTACATGCTTACGGTCCTATGGGGCTAGAGTCGCTTACAACTGAAAAATACTTAGTGAATGGCGAAGGTCAAATTCGTGAATAATCGCTAAAAAGTAACTACTTCTAAAAGCCGGGCTTTGCTCGGTTTTTTTATGTCTGATATAAAACGAAGACAATAATAAGACTGATTAAATAGATGATGCTTTTAGTTGGTAACTCGGCAGATTGCCTAAAGAAGAGTAGGAAAGTGGTGGAGCTAAGCAGGATCGAACTGCTGACCTCCTGCGTGCAAGGCAGGCGCTCTCCCAGCTGAGCTATAGCCCCACATTCCTAAAATACAGGATGCTTAAGTCTTGCGTCTCAAGCGGGGTGAACTTTAATTATTTTTGTTTATTTGGTCAAGTGTTTTTTAAAAAATCATCGAATTTTTACCTAAGTCTTTTATTTTTGATAGACTAATGAGCATATACTGTTCAAGGCTTATCCAATAATGAAAAAAATAGCATGGCTTTTGGTTATTCTACTAACGGCTTGCGCCAGTCAAGACGACGCGCCTCCTTTCGAAATTAATAACAAACAGTTTTACGGCAAAAATGATGAACAAGGTAGCAAAATTTTTGCATACGTCGTGTCTGTGAAAGCACAAGGCAGAAAGCCACTAAACCTTGATAAGCCATTAACGCGAAGACAGTTTAAAGATTTTGCCGAGCAAGAGTATTTTGAAGAATCGAGCAGCTTAAAACTGATGCTTGAAGATCAAGCCGTTGAATTATTAAACCAAGAACTTAAGGCGCGAGAGTATTGCAACGATGAGCATATTATTGATGATGTGCTTTGGCGTGACTTAAGTGTACAACTACGAGGACGTTGTTTGTAAATGTATGCAGATAAAACCAAGCTTGCCGCTGCATTAGCTCAGTTAGATATTAACTATGATGTGATTGAGCACCCACCATTACATGGCAGTTTAGATGCCGATAAATTCATGGTTAATAGACCTGGTACGCGATTAAAGAATTTATTTTTGCGTGATAATGAAGGTAAACGCCATTTTTTAGTGATCACAGCGCATGACAAACAATTAGATTTAAAAGCAATAGCACAAATGCAGGGGCTTTCTCGTTTGGGTTTTGCATCTGATGAGCGATTAGCGCGTTACTTAAAAGTGCCGCCTGGTTGTGTGTCCATGTTGGCACTGTTAAACGATAAACAAAATAATGTCACACTGTGGCTCGATCAAGAAGTGTGGTTTAACGAACTATTTCATTGCCATCCGTTTGAAAATACCGCGACATGGTTAATGAAAAAAGATGATTTAGAATTATTTTTCGAAAGCACTGGGCATCAACCCCGTATTGTTTTCTTACCAGCTAAATAAACTAAGCTGAGGCCGACTAAACATACCAACAGCAATACCGCCATAAAGGCAACTTGGCCGTGATGTTGGTATACCAGCCCCGGCAGCAAAGAGCCTAAAGCACCGCCGCTGTAATAAAAAGAGACATATCCACCATTCGTTACACTGGCAGGTGCGCTGCTGATTTTATTTACTAAAGGCGCAGCACTTGAGTGGATCACAAACATTGCGCCACAAAAGCCAGTAAAAGCAATCACAAAAAGTAATAACTGTTGGCTCATCAATAGCACCATCGTCAGGCTATAAAATACAAATACCCAAGTTAGTAAGCGCCAAGGTGTTGATGATTTACGTAATAGCCAAGGTGTCGCTATAGATGCTAGTGCACCAAGCAAATAACCGCTATAAACAAGGCCAATATCTCGAGTATTCGTGATAGCGAAACTGTCTTGCAGGATAAATGGTAGGTAGTTTAGTAATGCTGCAAAGCAAAAAAACATACAAAACACCGCCCCGTAGAGCTTTAATACCAGCGGATCTTTTAATTGTTTTAGATACAATAGCGGTGATTTAGCTGCATGAATGCTCGCACCTTTGCTTGCTTTGGGAATGGCGATTGCAAATATGATTAATCCTAACGCAATCACATAATAAAAACTTTGCCAGCTTAAAAAGTCAGTAAATAAAGCGGCAAGCATACGACCAAAGTAACCACCGACAATCGTGCTGCCAATATAGAGCGTCATATTATGCTGTAGCTCATCGGCCTGATAAGTTACACCAATGTAGCTTGTCATGGCGGTGAGTGCTGCAGGTAGAGTAATCCCTTGAATAAAGCGTACCAATAGCAATAGCTCAAAGCTTGGTGCGTGGGTGAACGCAACGCAGCTTACAGCTAACACAAACATGGCAATCTTTAAAATTGTTAAGGGGTTTCGTTTAGCTAAAAACAAGCCATACACTAAAGGCGCAATGGCTAACGGCAGCATAGTCGCAGTCATTAAACTGCCAGCAGTGGCAGGTGATACAGAAAAATGGCTGGCAAATAATCCGAGTAAGGGTTGTGGGGCGTATAAAACAAAGAAAATAAATACAGAGCAAAGTAACAAATGTCGCAGCTGCATTTTTAGCTCCCTAAAGATAAAGCATAAGCTTATCGGGTATGGTTTTTTTTACAAGTTAAAAGGCGATTAAGATAATAAATATTGCGTTAAATCAAGGTGTCATGATTTCATCGCGTGTTAATCTCAAGGCGTTAAAGTAGATATCATGGAATCAAGTTGACTCAATACTGTTATTTGTTTGCATAGCTGATTAAAATAGCTTTAATTAGGCATTTTATTATTGGAATTTCGTTATGGGTTCATTACAAGATCAATTACTTAAGGCGGGGCTTACTACTTCGCATAAAGCTAAGGTAGCTAAAACTGAAAAGCGCAAACAGCAAAAGAAAAAAAAGAAAGGCGCCACCAGTAACCCCAGCGATTTACAAAAGCACATTGAGCAAACTAAACTCGAACAGCAAAAAAAAGCAGATGAGTTAAATAAAGCGCGTTTAGAAGAGCAGAAGCAGCGTGAACAAGTTGCACGCGTTAAGCAAATTTTAGAGCACCACAACCAAGATGAGATCCGTGGTGATCGCACTTTCAATTTTACGTACCAAAACAAAGTGAAAGAGTTGGACGTAAATGAAAAAACACAAAAAGCCCTTGCGGGTGGTCGCCTCGCGATTTGTGTTTTAGAAGGTCAGTTTTTTGTACTGGAAGATGAACCAGCGCGAAAAGTCGCTGAAGTCAGCGAAGAATATATAGTGTTCCATGTTGAACCTGAAGATAAGCAAAAGGATGAAGATGATCCTTATGCTGATTTCGAAGTACCTGATGATTTAATCTGGTAAATACAGTTACTGTATAGGGTGTATTAAGTTGCGGTAACAATAATGTGTTTTTTTCGGGTGCAATATTCCTAAATCATGGTCTACACTAAAGAAAATGTTTTCTAACCCGTCACAAAGAGAAGATACAATGAGCAAGATAACTAAAATACTATGTGGGGCAAGCTTAGCAATGGCTGCTAGCTTTTCGTTTAACTCAATGGCAGCTGATGGTGCCACACTTTACACAGCAAAACTTTGCCAAACTTGCCATGGTGCTGAAGGTAAAGCACCAATTATGGCGCAATACCCTAAATTAAATGGCCAAAATAAAGAATATTTACTTGCACAAATGAAAGACATTAAGTCTGGTGCGCGTAGTAATGGTATGGCTGCAGCAATGAAAGCAATGGTTGCAAATGTATCTGAAGAAGAAATGTCAGCAATCGCAGACTACTTATCGCAAGTAAAATAATCTTCGTTTGTTATTTTTAAAGGCCACATCAATTGATGTGGCCTTTTTGTATCAGCTATTGATTATCATTAAATAGTTATTTAGACTTCTATACATCTATTTGTGCAGTGTCACATATACAAGGTTTTCCATGTTTGACTTACCAAAACTCGATTTAAAAAATAAAGTATCTGAACAAGAATGGCAGTTACGTGTCGATTTAGCGGCATGTTACCGCTTGGTGGAACACTTTCGTTGGGGTGATCTAATTTATACTCACCTTTCGGCACGTTTACCAGGTACAGATCATTACTTAGTCAATGCCTTTGGTTTAAGTTTTGATGAAGTGACAGCATCCAACCTAGTTAAGGTTGATTTAGCCGGTAATATTCTTGATGACACGCCGTTTAAGATTAACCCTGCAGGCTTCACAATTCATAGTGCTATTCACGAAGTACGTGATGATGCTCACTGCGTTATTCATCTACACACAAAAGAAACCATTGCTGTGGCAACCCAAGAGAAAGGCCTGTTGCCACTAAGCCAGTATTCAATGTTTTCATTACCTTCATTGTCTTATCATGGCTACGAAGGCTTAGCGGTAAACAGTGACGAGAAAAAGCGTTTGCAAGATGATTTAGGCACCACCAATCACATGCTATTGGTTAACCACGGCGGCTTAACTGTTGGCCCAACAGTCGGTGATGCGTTTATGCGCTTTTATGATTTGCAGCGTGCCTGTGAAATTCAATTGGCGATTCAAGCCAGTGGTCAAACGGCAATCCCTGTACCACAACCTATTATCGATAATATTTATAATCAAGCGAATGTCGTGCACAGCGGCAGCACCGGTGGGCAGCTAGCTTGGCCGGCAATGCTGCGTAAAGCCTATCGTCTTGATCCTAGTTTTGCTCAGTAAGGAGTAACCATGAAAGTTAATCGCGTCGAAGTGTTCGATATTCATTGTCCAGACAGACCTGCTTGGACACCTGTTTTTGTGCGTATTCACACCGATGAAGGTATTAGCGGTGTGGGTGAAGCGGGTCTGGCTTATGATTTAGGTCATAGCGCAGCTGCGGCAATGATTAAAGAAATGGCTGATGCCTTTTTAATTGGTCATGACCCATTTCAAACAGAAAAACTATGGTCACGAATGCTACGCGAAAGCTTTTGGGGTTTAGGTGGTGGGCCTGTTGTGTATGCAGCAATGAGTGCCATTGATACCGCACTTTGGGATATTAAGGGTAAAGCGCTAGGTTTACCTGTTTACCAGTTACTAGGTGGTAAAGTTAACGATAAGCTTCGTACTTATGCATCGCAACTACAATTTGATTGGGATAATGAATTCAAAGCACTTGTTCACCCACAGGAATACGCAGAAGCAGCACTAAAAGCCATGGCCGAAGGGTATGATGCGGTAAAAGTTGACCCAATCCAGTACGATAAAAACGGCAATACTTATTACGATCGCACTAACATTATTTCTCGCGCAGAAATGAAGCTATATCGCGCGCGTATGCAAGCTATTCGTGAAGCGGTAGGTGATGAAGTTGACATTATTTTTGAATGCCACAGCTTACCTGGCGCAACATCAGCAATTCAAATTGGTGAAATTGCTGAAGAGTTCGATTGTATGTATTACGAAGAGCCAGTGAACTACTTAAATCATTCATTACATGCAAAAGTTGCTGATAAAGTAGCGGTGCCAATTGCAGGTGGTGAACGTTTGTATAACCGCTGGGGTGTGCGCCCTTACTTAGAAGATCAAAGTATTGATGTATTACAGCCAGACTTGGGCCTGTGTGGTGGTTTTACTGAAACTAAAAAAGTGTGTGATTATGCAGATATCTTCGATGTGCGCATTCAAGCTCACGTGTGTGGCGGCCCAGTAGCAACAGCTGCTTCGTTACACCTAGAAACCGCTATTCCTAACTTTTTAATTCACGAACATCACACCTATGCGATTAAAAAGTGGAACCGTGAGCTATGTATTCAAGATCCACAACCTAAAAATGGCTTCTTCCAAGTATCAGAAGAGCCAGGGATCGGTATTGAGCTAAATGATGAAGTTGTTATGCGCTCACAGCGTGTTGAGATAAAGTAAAAGCGTTTAGGTAATGCCCCGTTAAGTGGGGTATTACCTGATAACTTCGAGGCGATTGTTAATGTTTAAGATGGCTTCACATTCGGTCGTATCATTAAATGAAACGAGTACAGCTCTCTCTAGCCATGATTCGGGTTCAATAATTTCTCCCCATTTGACAGAACCAAAAGATAGATAAAACTTAAAAGGTGGCACAGGCCACATAAACGCTAAATTAGGTTGGGCATCAACTAAGAATAACCCTGAGCCCGAAAGCCCTATTCCAATACCTGCGGCTATTTGAGGTGATGTAGTTTTTGAGTTAGGTACTTCAGAATCACAGGTGATCGTTATTTGACCATTGTTGCTTTTTTCAAGTGTGCTAAAACAGTAACTTAACTGCTTTTTGTTGTATTGTAATGTCGTACATCCTTTTTCAGGCGGGTTAATGTCAAGGCATTGAGATGCAGCGGCGTTTATTTTAATGTTTCGACTTAATGATGAGAAACTAGGTTCCCTAACATCGCAAATAACACCTGGTTGTAAATGGCTTCCAGGTTGTGACCAAATAACATTGAAGATATCGCTCCATGAAAATCTTACCATTGTATTTGGTTCTGCATATTTGACCATCCATGCCAGTGTATAGAACGAACTATTCTGAGCTTGTTCTTCAGGCAACGTCATAAAGACACAAAAACTCGTTGCATTGCTGGAGTTATTTTTAACTTTTAAAGTATAGTTAGTCATTGCTCTGGCACACTTTCCTAAAAGATATTAAGCCCACTTAATTGTAAATAATTCTGCAATATTGATTGGACGTGTTTCAAGGTCACCCTCTGTCGTGATCTGAGTTTGAGTGCTCGCTGTAGGATTAACACCATAGGCAGGGGCTCCTTTTTCAGGATTAAGCATATTTACAGGCTTAAAAGTAATGGTATGTTGATGCTCTTTAAATATGTCGGGCTCTGTTGTACCCACTAGATCCCCCGTATTTTTCGAATCACCTGACATTTTACGTTGTTTGGCATTTTTATCTCTACCTGCTGAGTTATCCCAAGCACGGCTGAAATATCCTCTAAAATCAGGTAATAAAGAGAACTCTCCTTGCTTGCCAAAGCGATAGTTTATGACCGAGTTTAGCCGTGTTTGATCACTGTTCAATGCAATTGGTATAGCACATAAAGGTAGTTCTTCCGCTGGTGCTTGTTCTGTTGCTACGTATTGTTTTCGCTCACCAATGACACCTGTAACAATGCAAGGCAGGCTAGCTAAAGCTATATAGCCCTTGTTTGCGAATATTTTTTTTACAGAAATAACGACAGACGGGGAAGAGCAAGAAAGTTCAACAAAAACAGTTTTCGCATCCATTGCAATATCTAATTCGGTAGATATATTGAGCTCTTGACTGTTTTGGACTGTATATGTTCTTTGGACATATGTAATACCGTCTGACAAGCAAAAATAAAGCTCGCCTTTTCCTTTAACATTTAACTGTGCCACACAGCTAATGTGTTCAGAACATAGGGTTTCTTTCCATCTTGGAAACTCGTGAATATTTTGTCGAAAGCGCATTGTGGCGTTTTCTTCTGTACTGGTAACGATTCGACAGCCGTTATTTTCTGAGCTAATTTGTGAACCACTGCCTGGATCACTGTATACCCAGCCATCGGGGTGGTTATACTTAATAGGTTGGGTATTTGTTTGATTGCTAAAATAACGAAAATCGTGGTTATACACTAAATTTCTTTGTTGCATTGCAAATAATAAACTATCTATATCATAAGTATGTTGATTATCTAGAACAGCCATATCTGATTCCCTCCAATTAATGTGTGCGCCATCAAGCAGCGCACACAAATTAGCGTTAATTTAGTACTAAAACATTTTGGCTATTTAAGGTTGCGCTCTGCGTTAAAATTCCTTGATATGGAATTTCGAGGGCTCTGCCGCTGTTCATGATTGTTTGCGTATCTAAAATTTCGCCAGTTTTGAAGTTACCAGCAATAAGGTAATATTTAGGCTTGGGTGTCCATGTTAAATTCATATTTGGTTGCGTACTGACTAAAAAAGTACCTGCACCACTCATGGCAATACCGATCCCCGCAGCAGCTGATGGCGTGGTGTTTGAATTAGGTACTGTCTCGTCACAATTTGTAAAAATACTACCACTATTGCCTTTAACAGGAGAGCTCATGTTAAAGGCATCATTAACATTGTCGTAGCCTAAACTGACTGTATTCGCACCATCTAAATCAACTCGTTTTGATTGTGATGTTTTACAGATAACGCCAGGGCGAAGCTCTTGACCTGGTCTTGACCAAATTGCACTGTAGTCAATTTCCCAAGCAAATTCGGCAGTTGTTCCTTGATATGCGTACTTGCTAAACCAAGCTAATGTGAATACATTACCGCCAACATCTAATGATGGCTTTTCTTGGAAAATTGCAAATCGTGTTGGGTTAGTTGAGTCGTTTTTAACTGATAATTTATAAATAGACATCCTCGTTTCCTTTTAGTTGTGTTACATCGTGTAAGTAGGTGTGTACTTGGTATGTCAACCAAGTCACCAAAAGGTAGGTCTTCTATTTAGAGATTGTTATTACGAAGTATTACCAACACTGTGTAATACTTTGTTATGGATTATTTCTCCCTAGTATCTAGATTGAGAAAGGAAGAGTGACTTCCTATCAATTTAGATTACAAAGGAGACAGTAATGAAATTAATTAATTCGGTTATCTATTGCAGCTTTATCAGCTGCCTATTTATTTCTGCGACTCAGGCGGCTGCAGACCCAAAATGTGATGTAACAGCACAATCTTTTGCTCATATTGAATTAAGGCATTGCACTGCAGGTGTACAAGCCAGTCAATTTTTACCTCAGTATTGCGCAACAATTAAAGATGCACAAAAATTTTGCGAACAAGTGCAAAATGCAACGAATAAATCACGAACGGTACAGCCTGATGGTCGTATTAGGTATGATGCTAACTTGGGGATAGTCGTTGGTACTCAGCAAGAGAAGTGCGCTCGCTTGATAATTAGACCAGATGGACAGGTCGTGACTCAGTTCCCTGAACTAAATGGTGCACCAGGAAACTGTTCTTAATGTTAATTTTGGAATAGATAATTATGAGAAAGGTCGTTCTATCATCTACAACATTAAATCTCGATGAGCCTGAATTTCAATGTTCTTTGACAGATGAACTTTGGCATGATGGTTATGAGTATGTAATGATGTTAGATGATGCTCCTATACTACAGCGATTTTGGAAGCATCAATATGGCCTAGAGGCTGAAAATCCGATACGAGTAAGTATGCTTAATCAGCTTACAGAAGAGCTTGATAAGTGTATTGCATGTTATCCTATGAATAAGTCGCTTGTGGCATTTAGCCTTGAATTTAAATCATTGATAAATAAAGCTGTAAGTTACAATTGTTCGCTACAAATAATAGCTCAGTAATCGACCAATGAATGGCTGTAGCTCAGCTCGTTGCCACAGCCATTTCTTAATTTTTAGGCTCTGTTGATTCACAATTCGGCCCCTTTACAATTGTAAAACACTTCCCTGCAAAACGAACTTTACCTCGTTTACGTTCAATCAAAACATCAGCAGAGAGTGTATTATTGAAAGATTCCATAAATTGTTTTCGCGCACGGTGGATCTGAATATTGACATGGCATTCATTAATACCAAGATCGCGTGCTAATTTCTTAACTGGTACCCAGCCCTGTACATCTTTCTCAAATTTATTTTCAATATCGGCCAGTTTATTGCGAGCCAGCAGCACGGTGAGATAGTGATGAGAGCGAACATCTAGGTCAAGTAATGTGTTGTGTTGTCTTATTTTGAGTTCAGTTTGCTCTTCATCTAGGCTCAAGTTGAATATAAATTGAAGGTCATTAATAGGTGTTGGGCTTAAATTCAGAGTATTTTCTTGTGATGTCATTTCAGCTTGAAAAAACTGCCACAGCTGCTCTCCTATTGTTATTTGATGACCATCTTCTAAAGTAACTAATTGGTGAGTTTCAGTATTTTCATAGCACCAAGAGAGCCTATCAGGATCGTAAAAAATAACGGCTGTTGGGTGTTGGCTATCAGGTAAAAAATGATAACGTTCGAGCAAAATACAATGTGTGTTTGTGCCATTGATAGGTAGTAAAAGATCTCTGGGCGGATCGATAGAAGTTAATTGGTAATCTAAGTTATTTATTTCTGAAAAGCTTAGACGATCATTTAAGGCTAATGGGGAGTTGATTTGTTTATCAAGCCGTTTCCCGTTTAGCCAAATACCATTTTTGCTTAGATCACGAATATACCAGTGTGGCTCGACCCATTCTATTACAGCATGAATACGTGTCACTTCTGGGTAGTTTAATAATGTGTCAACAGAGTGGGCTAGCCGACCAAAGCGATGAAAGTCGCGCAGATAAAAGCTCACATCTGAGTTTAAACTAGCCAGTATAGCCATATAGCTCTCTTTTAGTCCTTGAATAGAAATATAACTCTATCATAGTGTGTACATTAATTTTGCATTTAATTAACATTGAATACTAAACTAATTATTTATATGTGATGGATCGAGTAGTTTGTGTTAGAGGATTACTATAAAAATATACAGGTATTGGCGCAAGGAGGGATGAGTACGATATACCTTGCAACGGATCGAGAGCTGAATAGGCAAGTCGTACTCAAAGTCATGAAATTAGCTGAAGACAATACTGAGCGAGCCATCAGTGAAGCAAAATTAATAGCGAGTTTTAATCACCCAAATATAGTGCAGCTTTATAAAATCATTCATCGAGACCAACAAGTTTTATTAGAAATGGAGTATGTTAAAGGGACTACGTTAGCTCATATAATGAAAGAGCAGAGGCTTACACTGACTGAAAAGCTAGAAATACTCATTCATATTAGTGATGGTTTAGCTGCAATTCATGATAAAGGTATATTACATCTCGATTTGAAACCGGCTAATGTGCTAGTTAGTAATGAAGACACAGTGAAAATAACTGATTTCGGTATCTCAAAAATCAAAGGAGTAGAAGCAACCGATATAACCAATGATTATGGCAGTTTAAACGCCATGTCGCCTGAGCAATTGAATAGTCAAACTATCGATTTTCGTAGTGATTTGTTTTCATTAGGGTTAATCGCCTATCAATTATTAACGGGCTATCATGCTTATTCAAAACAAGCCTCAAGCAGTACAGCGCAAGATTTAGCAAAACAAATCAAATCATTCCCTTGTTGCGCAAATTATGAACCGATCAAAGAGCTATCTGCTGATTTAGTGCCTTTACTAAAACAGTTATTAGCATTTAAAGTGGACAAACGTCCTGAAAGCGCTCGTGCTGTAGCATCTCAGTTTAGAGACGTTTTAGCCTCGCTTAGTTTCGACAGCTTGACCGTAGATGTTACAAGTTACAAAAATCATAACAACCTAAGCAAAAATTTTTTCAATAAAAGATTATCTCTTGTTGTGATTCTTTTTCTGTTATTAAGCGGTGGCAGTTGGTTCTGGTATTCATCTAAACCAATAGAAAGAATAGCTTTATTACCCGTAGAATTTATAGCAAATAGCCAAGTTACGGATGCACAAAAACGTTTACTTAGCCTTGGCGTCAAGGATGCAATAACCGAATATGTACTTGCTGATCGGAAGCTTGCTTTAATTGCGAGCAGGGAAGTTAAACAAACACAATTAATACTTGGTAAAGAAGCTGGCCTAAATGATTTAGCTGCTGCGCTTGGAGCTACTAAACTATTAATACCTTTATTGGACTGCAACCTTTTATCGTGTGATTTCACACTAAACGAACTAGATCAAAACGCCACAATGATAGGCACAACACGAAGTGCAACAGATAAAGAAAACTATCTAAATATTTATAACTCAACTCTATCTTCGATACAAAGCTTGCTTACTCCAAGCAGCTTGTCGAATAGAGAGCTGTTATTGTCAGATGAGTTTATCAGGCAATATGTGTCATTAGTTGCTCTGTCTGCGAATGATTTAGGTAGCAGTCAAAAGCAACGCGCCATGGCTGAGTCTTTGTTGTTGCAACAGCCTGATTTTAAGCCTTTATACCCTTTATATCGAAAAATAGTGTTACGCCTTTATAAATCGTCAAAAAATGTAGAGCTCATAACAAAGTTACAATTTCAACTTGAACGATCGCCCACTTCATACCGTGAAAGTCCTGCTTATTTAGTTGATCTACTTGAAATATACCAGCATACGGGAGAGCACATTAAAGCTGAAAAAATTATTAGCAGGATTCAAAGCTCATCATTAGAGGAATACCAAAGAGAAATTATTTTGGCTATTTATTTTAAGCGTACAGGTCGTCTAGAAGAGTCTTTAAAGCACGCGAAGATGGCATATAAAATTAGACCGACTTTATTGGCAACCAGAAACCTTGCAATCGCGTACCTTACCTTGGGGAAACGTGCTGACGCATTAAAATATTTAAAGGAAGTATTAAGTTATAACCCTGATGATGTTATAACGCTCAAAACAGTCGCGGATGTATCTTTGTTATCAGGCGACTTGACGGCGGCAGAGGATAATTATCAAAAACTGATAGATTCGGGACAGCAAAGTGCCTCTATTTATAGTAATTACTCAATTGTTCTTTCTTTACAAGGTGAGCTTGTAAAAGCATTAAACCTTGCTGAAAAAGCCATGATGTTAGATACCAAAACAACCACCTTACAACTTAATTATGCTGATTTACTTTATTTGCAAGGCCGCTTTACAGAGGCCGAAAGCTTATATTTAAAAATTAGCGAGCAGCTTGGTTCTTCGCCGAAAAATGTTGCAGACCAGCTTGAAAAAGCGCAAGTGTTGATTCACCTAAATAGGAATCAACAAGCGATGAATCAGGTTGAACAGCTGTTAGCTGCTCAACCCAATTTGGCTGAGGCATATTTTATCAAAGCAATGCTGCAAAGCTTATTGAATGAAAAATACTCAGCACTCGCATCGGTAGAGCAAAGTATAAATTTGGGATGGAGTCCAGTTTTTTACCGTCTACCTTGGTTTAAGGGGTTATGTTCTGAAAGTAAGTTAATGGGTTTAATAGGTAAAGAGCATTATTACTTTTTATGTTCTGTAAAAAATAACGCAGAGTAACCTCTGCGCTGGTGTTTTAAAGGGTTGGCTCCATATCTTCAATTATAACCCGTGGATCTTGTGAAAAATAACGCATAAGAGAGTTAGCGTCAGTGCTCTTTTTCGCAATTAATCGAAAATTAATTTCATAATTTGCACCTTGATCTAACTTGCCAGATACCGCTTTTTTTGGATTATCAGCTAATTGTTTACTTAATTCCGTTGATAAAGCGTGATGCGGTAAAATACTGGATATTGTGACAATTAATGATTTTCCATCGTTGGCAACAATACTATTGAGTTGGTAATTAAAGTTGTCTTTAGCATCTGAGAAATAGCTACCGTTTTCGGCAAAAGCCCACTCTGATTTGTTTGCAAGTTCGAAATAGAGATTCAAGCTACCACCTGCAATAAGATCTTTGTAATTTACTTTAATTTCTTCTGCACTTGCTCCAGACTGAGAAGTGAGCTCCCATTGGCCATGGTCATTGGGAATAACAAAAAAGCTGAGATCATTCATGATATAAAGTCCTGTTTTAAAATTGAGGAGCTGCTTATTTATTTGATAAGCAGCTATTACTATAGGTTATCTAACAAGAACCCCAAACCGTGCCAGTCCATAACGGAGTGTTATTTGCGTATACCGTAGCTTTAATACCATTAGATGCCACTTCGCTTGTTACTAGACTAATGGAGTGACCTTGGGTTAGGCCAGACTTAGGTCACTGTTTTTGTCACCGTTACACATGGTAAAACTGTCCTTGCTAAATTTTAAAGGTGGCAATAAGCAAATGAAATTCTGAAAAGTTAATTAGCTTATTGCCTGTTTGTGTAAGGAAAAGAATAGATAGATCTGTTTTAGGTTGTTATTACAGATTATTACATGGCTAGTTTTTTATTAAAAATCAATCAATTTCTCTACATTTTACCTGTGGTAGTAGCTCGGTAGCTTTACTATCTAAATGCCGAATAAAACATTGCTTATTTTTGATCAGCAGCTCAAAGCTGTCCGGTGTGTTATTAAACCCTTTATCTTGTGATTCATGTCCTTTCATATTACCTATTACCAACACGCTATTGTTTAAAAAAGCATCTTTATCTAGGATGATTGGCTTACTGTGCATTAGTCGGGAGATTCCCTGTGCTATGAGCTCACTTTGTGGTTCTGTAAGCTGTGCATGTTGGAGTTTTGGAGTGGGCTGCTGTGTTTGATGACTACAGCTATATAGGGCAAAGGATAAAACAAAACAGCTAAGTTGCAATTTCATAGGGGCTCCTAACGAGCAAGACTTCCTTTATGTATAGTTAGTCTTTAACTAATTTGATAGATATAACGGCTATTTTTGTTGCTGAGCTGTTGCCAAATGTGATGGGTATCACACAATGAAAAATAGTGCAGCCAACAACTGTTGTAGTCTACGTCAATTTGGCAAACAGGGAAATTACTGGCAAACATAATACGTTGCTCACCAAAGTGATTTAGTAAATTCTTAAGAAGCCATCGATGCGTGTCTTTACTCAATGAGCTAAATTCTAGTCCTGAAAATTTAATAGCAATATTACTGCAGCGGCTTAATTTAGTGATTGCCTTTAACCAGTGCTCTGGGTTTTTGATAAAACCTAAGTGATTGATCACTACACGTAACGAGGGAAGAGCCTGGCAGTATGTAATGAGCTGTTCGGTTACTGCATGGGTTTCAATTTCAAATTGGGCTTCAAACAGTAAGTTTTCGGCTGCTAGATAGGCAAGATTTTCAAGGCTATTTGGTGCACGTAATCGCCTTGCATCATCACCTTCGGTAATATCACGAATACCAACAAGCGTTGGTTGCCTAAGCTCAGTTATTGCGTTTATAAACTGGCTATCAGGGGCATCAATCTGACTATAGCTAATCGCTCTATAAGCAATATCTTTTAAATGTGTTGCAAGCCAATTAAGCTCATTCACTGGCGCTTGGTTATCAAAGCCAGCTTCAATATGTACGAGCGCTTCTAGCTCAAATGAACAGGCTGCTTGCAGTTGCCCTACAGTAACAGGTGCTTTTATTTGTGTAAGGTTAGGCCACGCAGGGGGACGTTCGCCTTGTAGCCAAGTGTATTGACCCTCAGTGAGGTTAAAAAAGTGCACATGGGGGTCAATAATTTTGTCGCTCATTGCGTGGTGTACCCACCATCAATGCTTTGTAAGCTGCCAGTGATAAAGCTCGCTTCAGGGCTTATTAAAAAGTTTATCAAAGCAGCTATTTCTTCAGGCTGCCCCAAACGGTTTAAAGGTTGCAATGCAGCTTCTTCGGCAACAATGTCAGCTTTATTAGCGCCGCTTCTTTGGCAGTAAGCATCAATCGCGTTATGAAATAATGGGGTTTCAATAGTGCCTGGGCAAACTGCATTTGCGCGAATATTAAACGCGGCATAATCCAGCGCAGTGGTTTTTGCCATGGAAGCTAGCGCGTGCTTGGTTAGGTTATAAGCAAACGAGTTTGGTTTGCCAATGATTGCCTGATCAGAGGCAACCAATACGATGCTGCCCCCTTGCTGGCTTTTCATGCTAGGTAATACAGCTTGAATTGCAGCATAGGCACCTTTCACATTGAGCGCAAACAGGGCATCAAACGCTGCTTCATCGGTGTTTTCAATGTTGGCACTTAAATGGCGACCTGCGTTTGATATTAACGCATCAACTCGGCCTGTTTCTGCAATTATTTCGCTAATCACTGATTTAACTTGCAGAGCATCACTGACATCACAGTGGCGATAGTTTCCCTCTGATGGCGTGATATCTAAGTTATAAACTGTGTATGCTTCGCGCTCTAAGCGCTCAACAACCGCTTTGCCTATGCCTTTACTGCCACCAGTGACAATTGCAACGTTTGTCATCATTTACCCTTAGTGGCTGTGGCCACAACCGCCTTCACCGTGCACGTGGCCGTGTGATAACTCTTCGGCTGTTGCTTGGCGAACATTGATCACTTCAACATCAAATGTCAGTGTTTTGCCAGCAAAAGGGTGGTTTAAGTCACAATCCGCATTAAAGCGACCTACTTTCACGATAGTCACTTGGTGGCGACCTTGGTTTGAATGCACGATTGCAGTCATACCCGGCTTCCATACTTTTGTGTTGCCTTGTAAGTGCTTAAGTGGGATGCGTTGGATTAGGTTATCAACGCGTTCGCCGTAAGACTCGCTAGGCTCAAGTGTTACGCTAAAGTTATCACCAGCTGCCTTACCTTCAAGGGCTTTTTCAAGACCCGGAAGCATGCCCTCAGTACCATGGATATATGAAAGCGGCTCGCCATCTTTACTTGATTCGATTTGCTCGCCTGCTTCACTTAATGTGTAGTGAAACTCAACCGCTGAGTCTTTGCTGATTTGCATGTTTTTACTCTTTAGAATTTAAATATAAATGCCGATTTTACGCTAACCGCTTTGGCTGAGCAATCAAGGCTTTTTTAAAGAGCTTTCGATACCCGACAGTATCGTCTCGCTCGCTGGTGTATTATGTTTTGTGGGCTCGGCTTGTGGCAAATGTAATGTCAAAATCGTACCTGGCTTTAATACGCTTGTTGCATTTAACTTATTCCACATCGCGACATCCTTGTGGGGGACATCATAGAGCCGGCTAATGCTCCAAATAGAGTCACCGGGTTTGACTTGGTAATCAACGGCAATAGTGGAGATTGTTGGTTCATTTTGCTCTAAGTAAGGACTAATTTTATAATCGACCAACAAGGACTTTTGTATTGTCTGTGGTTTATTTAAATGGAGCTGTTCACCAACTTTGATTAGGTTTGAGGTTTTATTATTTAATTTTTTCAGCGCCTCGACTGACATGCTAAAGCGTCGTGCAATACTGTATAAAGTATCGTCTTTTTGTACGGTGTATTGGCCTGCAAAGTTATTACGGAATAGTTTGCTCTGTAGTATAGTTTGCTGCTCCATTGGGAGTAATAAAGTATGTGGGCCATTCGGCGAACTTTGGTTTTTTAAGTAACCAGGGTTAAGTTTGTGCAATTGACTGCGGCCGATTCCTGATAGGTTTGCAATCACAGAAAACTCAAATTGTTGGCCAACATTAAATTCAGTTGTGAGTGGTTTATTTACCAGTTTTGGGCGCTTAAAGCCTTTTTCGGGATGCCTTACTAAGTAGCTGAGGGCTAATAATTTGGGTATATAATCTGCGGTTTCTTTTGGTAATGAGAGCGACCAGTAATCTGTTTTTTTTCCTCTTTTTTGATTGTCTTTAATGGCCTTTTTTACTCGACCCTCACCACTGTTATAGGCTGCTAATGCATGAAGCCAATTACCATTAAAGCGCTTGTGTAGGTAGCTTAAGTAAGCGAGTGCAGCATCGGTTGAAGCTAAAATATCTTGACGACCATCATACCATTGGTCGCTTTGCACACCGAAATGATAGGCCGTTGCGCCTACCAATTGCCATATTCCCACAGCATGTTCTGAAGAGCGAACTGTGGGTCTAAAATCACTTTCAACAAAGGGTAACAGTGCAAGCTCCATAGGGAGGTTCTGCTTTTCGACACGTTTAACAATGTGATAAAGATAAGGAGCGGCTCTACGGTTTACTGTTTCGAGATACTCAGGCTGTTTTAGATACCACTTTAAACGCGCAGTGGTCTGTTTATTGGTCTGAAAAACCAAGGAAAGATTATTTGCTATATGTTGCCATAGGTCATCAGAAGTTGGCTCAGAGACTGGAATAGTTACTTTGGGTGACGGTAGCGCGGCAGTGGGTGATGCATCTAATTGCTCACTGGTTTTTTCTTGATAGCTTAAGTTAGGCTCAAAGTGGTTAAAAATCTTTGGCTTATCATCTTGATTTTGTGGCGATTCTTTCTTAGTGGTTTGGCATCCTTGTAAACTAATAAATATGCACAGCAATAGAAAATATTTCAAACGTAGTAGAGCCATATAATAAAATCCCTTTATTATTTTAGCGCTATTTTGAAGTTTTAGCCTGCTTTAGTCCAGCCTCAAGAAACATATTAAATGCACGTTCGCCAATTTCGTCGCTCTGATAGCTTTGTTTTATGGTTATAGGGAATGTTGTTATTAACTCTTCTACGGGGGCATTCGGCTGAGCTTTTACCTGCTCTTCAATCGTACTTAAAAATGCGATTGGTTTTGCAAGCATCGCGGGTGTGAGCTTTTCGCCATGGCCAGGTAAAATGGTTGTGATGGTTTTACTTTGCGCAAGCTGTGTGAGTGCGTTAAGCCATGGCACTAGTTGTCCATGACCTGGATAGGGCAGGCTATCAACCATATCGCCACCCAATAAGATTTGGCCATTATCAGCAAGTAAGGTTAAATCACCATATGTATGCGCATGATAGGGTTCAATGATAACTGGGTAATCGCCTAGATCAAGCTTGGTTTGTTCTGAGATGATAAGTGCGGGCTCTTTAAGCGATAACTCACGCCAGCGTAGCAAACGCTGTTTCGCAAGCGTTAACTTTTCTCGCCATGTATGTTGTTGTTCCTTAGGCAGATTAGCAAGGCGTTGGTAGCTAAGCTCAATACTTTTTTCATAGCTATCAAGCTTATCAGTAAACGCACGTTGTACATGTGCAAAGTTTTTTGCAACCTGTTGATGAACAACGAGCTTTGCTTTGGGAAATTGGGCTTGCAGTACGGCCATGCCAAGGAGGTGGTCGTCATGATAATGGCTGCCAACCAAATAACATAAAGGTGTTTTCAAGCGTTGCTTGAGGGTGCTGGCTAGTTGCTCTACCGCTGCAAAGTCGCCACTGGCATCGAACATTAACGCACACTCTTTTCCTTCGATAAGAACTTGGTTCGAATCGTAAAAGCGTAGCTTAGCTTGTTGCTCTAAAAATTGAATTTCTGGTGTAATGGTATGCCAAGTAACATTAGCATTCACGGTAAAACAGACAGAAAATAAAGCAGTTATAATTCCTTTTAGAAAAGCACGTGTACGCATTGTTAATTCGCTTGTTTATTATTCGAATGGAGAGTGTAAACAAAAAAAGCGCGAAATGCGCTTTTTTAAGGATCTAAATGTTGGCTTAGCTTATCGATTAATGAGTCATGCTGTTGCTCTTGTTTTGCTTGTTGCGATTTGACTTCGAGCAACTCATGACTTAAGTGCAACGCGGCCATTAATAAGGCTTTTTGTTCGTTACGAACAGCAGAGCGTTGCTTCATTTGTTCCACTAAGTCATTTAAATGTTGAGCTGCACCAACGAGCGCTTTTTCCTGCCCTTCAGGACAAGAAAACTCATGCTCTTTGCCAAGTAGCTCGACTGTGACACGCTGACTTTGTGGAGTGGCCATTAGCTAGCCTGATTAGCGCTTTGTAGTTTTTCAAGTAAGCCTGTTAATGTGCTGCTGGCATCCTTTTGCTTTTCTTCACTTTCAAGTACTTCAAGTTGTAGTGTTTCGTTTTCATCAAGTAACTTGGCGGTTTGATCTTTTAAGCTTTTAACTTCGCTTTCAAGTTCGCTATTTCGGTTAATTAGTTTGTCGATCAGTTGTTCGAGTTGGGAAAGAGTTTCGTTATTCATAAATGCGCTCATAAAACTGTGATTATTGTCATGCAAATGTAAAGGAAACTGTATCGATATGCCAGCATTTACGCCTGTTTTAGCGCATTTTTATTAAAAGTTAAGCTTCAATTCAGCCTCGGAGCATTTTTATTCATTTATGATTCACTCAGTGCTGAGTATTTAGGATCATTATCGGTTTATCGTGTACAATGAGGGCATCTATTTTTTGCGCACACTCGTATTTGGCGACTTATAAATATGCTTAGTTACCGACATTCTTTTCATGCAGGAAACCCTGCTGATGTAGTTAAACATTTAGTTTTAGCTGAAGTTCTTAAATATCAAACAATCAAAGATAAACCACTTGATTATATTGATACGCATTCTGGAGCTGGCTTTTTTGAACTTGCCGGAAGTGATGCACAAAAAACACAAGAACATTTAGAAGGGATCGCTAAACTATGGCAACATCGCAGTGAGCATAGTGCACTTAATGAGTATATCGAACTAATTAAGTCGTTTAATCAACAGGGTGATTTAGATTTCTACCCAGGCTCACCAAAAATAGCTGAACACTTCTTACGTCGCCAAGATAAAGGCTGGTTCTTTGAGTTACATCCACGTGATTTAGAACTATTGCAAAATAATATGCAAGGTAAGCGTTCTATTCGGGTACGTGGCGAGAACGGTTTTCAAGGGCTCGTGGGCTTATTGCCTCCTGCGTCACGTCGTGCTTGTGTATTAATTGATCCACCGTACGAAATTAAAGCTGACTACGACACGGTTGTTAATACTATTATTAAGGCTTACAAACGTTTTGCTACGGGTACGTATATGATTTGGTATCCGGTTGTTGACCGTGAACGTATCGATAGAATGGAAGCTGGTTTAATTGATTCTGGTGTGCGCAATATTCAGTTATTTGAATTAGCAACTGAAGCTGATACCGAAGTGCATGGTATGACGGCCTCTGGCATGATAGTCATTAATCCACCTTGGAAATTAAAGCAAACCATGGACGCTATCTTGCCTGAGCTAGTACAATTACTTGCACAAAACAGCGGTTTTTATCGCAGTGAACAACTGGTAGACGAATAACTTTATTCTAAATAAAAACGCCCAGTCTCTGCTGGGCGTTTTTGTTTGTAAACTAGTTCATATAGGTTGCAATAAACGTTGCCAATGGTTCATTGCTATCATCGAGTAAAATTAATTGCTCACCATTAATTGAAAACTGTGCTGTTGATGCCAGTAAGGCTGACATTGCAGCTTCGATATCCATTTGCTCCACACACATTTTTTTAGTGCTTGCAAGTGGGTTAAAGGTGAGAGTTTGCTCATTGATTTCATAGCTCCCAGAGAAACTATTACAACCTAAGAAGCCATGAGTTGAGCCATCATCTTTAAATTGAACAAAGGGCTCCTTTGT
Source organism: Pseudoalteromonas sp. 68 DY56-GL68 (assembly GCF_041414825.1). Lineage (NCBI taxonomy): Bacteria > Pseudomonadati > Pseudomonadota > Gammaproteobacteria > Alteromonadales > Pseudoalteromonadaceae > Pseudoalteromonas > Pseudoalteromonas sp. 68 DY56-GL68. The sequence goes on along the minus strand of NZ_JAOCZL010000022.1, from coordinate 293,044 downwards.
TTCAACGTTGAGCGCTTCACCAGCAATTGTAACTGCTTTCCAATAGGTATTGGTTAATGTCACATCTGGCTTTTTAGCGGATACCTTAGAGACGGTTACTTTGTATACATCGTCCATTGTGTTTTCTGAAAATGGGTTATTATGGGTCGTGCTTATGTAAAGCAATTTACCTTGGTTTTCTATGCGCGCACTGACGCTGTAGCGGTGACGATCGGCAATTTTACTTTCGTCATATTCTAGTGCCACGTTGTAAGGTGGAGCCCCATTTAATTGTACTTCTTGCTCACTGATCACATCTGCTTTTGCATCCATCTTTGATACATCGGCTAGCTGTACTTTTAGCACTGAGCCTGGTGGCAACATGCTACGATCTAAATAAGTCACTTGGGTATTGAGTGTTTTTATTGTTGATTGCTCAGCTTGCGGCTCAGCTGAATCTTCACTACAACCGCTTAATACTAAGCTGCTGCCTAATATCATTAAGCTACATAGTGAGGCACGTTTAAAAGAGGAGAAGGTATCCGAAGCCATGATGTTTTCCTTGCGTTTGGAGGACTATCTGTTAAATAGCTTAAAATTCGCTGACTTAATCATAGCTTAATTATATAAAAAATGGGCATAAAGCCCATTTTATCACTCGTTATTTTTTAACGTATTTAGTTAATATGACAATACGTTGGCCATCTACGCGCCCTTCAATATGTTCAGGGTTACTGGTTAAGCCAATATTTCTAACCGCCGTGCCGCGTTTAGCGACCAAGCTACTGCCTTTAACATCAAGATCTTTAATAAGTGTGACTGTGTCACCCGCTTGAAGTACAACGCCGTTGCTATCAATATGTTTAATATCGTCATCTTCAGCAAGGGCTGTTTGCGCCCACTTTAGTGTGTCTTCTTCAAGGTAGATCATGTCTAATGCATCTTGAGCCCAGCCGTTATCTGCCGCTAAGCGTTTTAGCATGCGATAGGCCACAACTTGTACAGCGGGTGTTTGACTCCACATACTGTCGTTTAAGCAATGCCAATGATTTGCAGTAAGGTCGGCATTATTTTCAATTTGATCTTTGCAGGTTTGGCAAACATAAATGCATTTATCAGAGTGAGCCTCTGTAACAGGTGGCACTTCGTACACAGATAAGTTATCTGTGGCAGTGCAAAGTTCACATTGGTTATTACTACGTTCAATAAGGGCTTGTTCAATGCTCATGGGAGGCTCTTTTCAGTTTGGAAGACTAATGCCAATTGCTTAGTTAATTGATCTATCTTAAAGCAAATCGCTAATAACAGCGTCCTAGTATAACAAAACCGCAGTTAAAGCGGAATAACCTTGTTTAGTGTAAGGGTATGGTTTTTGTGTACTTACTAATAATGGCGTCAATAGTGCCATCTTTTTTTAGACTGCGAATGGCGTGATTTATAACAGGCAGCATGGCTTGATGCTCTGATCTAAGCCTTATTTGTAAGTAGCCGTTTGAGTGACGTGCACCAAACGCAATCGAGGCATCCAATTGGTTTGCCCAGTACTTCGCACTAAGCTTGTCGATTATAATGACCTCTATTCTATTCATTTTTAACGCTTTTATTAGTTCTTTTTCTGAATGAAAGTCCACTCGTTTAAAGCGTTTATCATCATAATAGTAATAACCCAGTACGGTTCCGACAGGCTGTTTATTAAGGTGTCTTAACTGTTGCCAGTTTTGAATATTTTCCTCAAGGCTAACGAGGTATTCCTCAATTGCGAATAAGTTCTCAGAATAACGAAATAAATCACTTTTTTGCTCCTGCTCACTTAGCCACGCACGGCTGATAACATCAAAATCAATATTGCCTAAGTGAAGGTATTTAACCGTACGCTTAGCAGGCAGCTCTATGTGTTCAGCATCAATATTTGCGCGGGTAAGTATTTGAGCAATAACTTCAGGAAGAATACCCGGATTGCGTCTATTATCTATGTAATACGGGTAAAAATTTCCAGAGCCAGTAACATTATATTTTAACACAGGAAATTGTTCGGCATGGGCTGCCTGCTCAGAGCCTAAAAAGAATAAAAGTAAAAATAATGAGTAAGTTAGTCGCAATGGGTTATATTAAAAGTTTGTCATACACTGAGTGTGGTTGGACTTTTCTTATTTGGCAAGAAAACACCTTTCACTATACTAAGAACAGTTGTAGTGTTGATTTTTACAATTAAGCGGGATGTAAAATGTCAGAATTAAATATAGAAGGAAGTAAGAGTCAAAGTGTGACTCAGTATATAGCTAGGCAACCGATATTTAATGCTGATAAAACTCTATATGCCTACGAGCTACTATACAGAGAGTCAACTGACAATGTATTTCCTCAAGGCACAAGCGATGGTCAAGCGACAGGGCGGTTGTTTTTTAATGCGCTCATGTTAATGGGGCTAGAGAAACTTACCGGCTTTCAGCCTGCATTTATTAACTTGTCTACCGATGCAATATTGGATGATTTTCCAAAGCTATTACAGCCTCAAAGTGCAGTCATCGAAATTGTTGAGCGTACAACGAGCATCCCTCACGTCGCTCAACGTGTAAAACAACTAAAAGATGAAGGCTACTTTTTTGCTTTGGATGATTATGACGGATGCGAAAAATGGCAACCTATTTTGCCATTAATGGACTTTATTAAACTTGAAGTTGAACAGCCGATCATTAAAACAAATATGATGATCAAAAAACTGAAACGTAGTTTCCCTAAAGCTAAAATTATTGTTGAGCGAATTGAAAATTACGAAGAGTTTGAGCAATTAAAAGCGGCAGGTTGTGACTTATTTCAAGGTTACTTTTTTGCTCGCCCCGAGTTATTAACGTATGGCAATGTTGAGCCTTCTAAAGTCGCAGTATTAGAACTTTTAAACTGTACGGCTCAACCGAATATAGACTTTGCTGCTGTACAAGAGCGCGTTGCAAAAGACTTGGGGCTGACTGCACGCATCTTAAAATTAGTGAATGCACGTTCAAGCAGTGCCCAGCAGACTATCAAATCTATTTCACAAGCTGTTATCTACTTGGGTGAAGACGCCATAAGACAATTTGTCCGCGTGCTTGCCTTGAGTGAACTGGGTAATGATAAACCCTCTGAGCTGACAAAGTTAGGGTTAATGCGTGCTAAATTTATTTCGTTAATGTTAGCACCTGGTGGAAAAGAGCTGGCAGAGCAAGGCTATTTGGTTGGTATGCTATCTGTTTTAGACGCTATTTTGGATATGGAGATTGACCTTGTTGCAAAAGAGTTTTCGTTAGGCTCTGAGTTGTCCAGTGCGCTATTAAGCTTTAACGGTATGCTTGGCGGAACATTGAAACTAGTTAAAGCTGTAGAGGAAGAACATTGGCAGTCAGCAGATGAATTACTTGTGATGATTCGCCCCGCCTCAAAAATGGATGTTGTTTATGCAGCCATGTACGAATCAAGAGCCTATGCTGATGATGTATTTTCTACGCTCTCCTTAGTTACTGACTCGACTAGTTAAGTTAGTTATTATACCTAGCCTATTCATTTTTTTGGTTAGTTAAAATGCGTGTTATCTTTCCAGTTATCGCCATTATCGTTGCTTTAGCTTTGCTAATTCCGGGTGTAACTCAGCCAGTGTTGACTTTAGAAGGCAAAATAAAAAAGTCAGAGCTGGCTAAAGCAGGTATTGAAATGATTGCCGATGAAGGCGACAGAAATACCCGTAGTGTATTAATGATGGCATCAAGCATGTTAGGGCTTGATAAGCTTGAAGGTGAAATAGATGCCTACAAAAAAACACGCAGCATCTGGGGCACAGTGAATGAGCTTGCCAACAATAAAAATTATTTGGTGGCAGCACTGATTGCTGTGTTTTCAATTGTTATCCCCACATTAAAATTATTGATGCAGTTAGTTTATTGCTTTTTACCCGCCATCAAGTTTAAGTGCGTACTTGGCCAACTAGTACAAGGCTTAAGTAAATGGAGTATGGTTGATGTATTTGTGATTGCATTGATTGTGGCCTATCTAGCTGGTAATGCCGACGGGCAAATGGGTGAGCTGATAAGAATGCATGCCGAGCTGGGCGATGGATTTTGGTTTTTTACCGGCTATTGCCTGTTTGCTATTGCAGCAACTAGCAGCATAAAAATAGATAAACCCTTGTCGAGTGCGTAAATTTCGGGCTACAATTTGGGCAGTTAATTTTTAAGGTATGATGATGGCGCGACTTTCAAGCTACTTATTGATAGCTATGATGCTGCTCACTTTTGTGGGTCAGTCAGTTGCGTCTGTTGCTATGGTGTGTGATATGCCGCATGCCAGCATGCAAATGGACCATCACGCAAATATGAGCGCTGACAGCGACATGAGTGATATGGATTGTTGCCATGAAGATATCATGGATAACAGCGATTGTGCGTGTCCGTTCAATGCCTGTACAGCTCACTCACTCCTTCCTCTAAATAGCTTAGTTGTTAGTTCAATTAAGCAATCTGAAAAAGTCACCGTGTTAGGCGTAAGCCAACTCAGCTTTCACATAAGCTCCTTATACCGCCCACCTATTACTGCTTAAGCAGGATAGGTCTGTCTAAAATTCAGCATCACGCTGCAAGAACACCTCATTCTGCACCCTAAATCTATTTTTTTTACCATTATTTAAGATTTTTGGAGCATGTGATGATTCACAGCAAATTGATTAAGGCGCTTTCTCTAGGCGCAGTTTTGATAACCTCAAATTTAGTGAAAGCAGAGCCTTTGGCACTCAATCAGGTGATTGATTATGCATTGACTCACGAGCCATGGTTGCAGGCAAATAAATACCAGCAACAGGCAATAGAAGCGCAAAGCATTGCTGCGGGTACCTTACCAGATCCGGTATTAACTGTTGGCCTAATGAACTTACCAACCGATGGCTTTGCCTTTGACCAAGAAGGTATGACGCAATTCAAAGTGGGATTATCACAACAATTTAGCCGAGGTGATAGTCTTGCCCTACAGCAGCAAGCATTACAGCAATCGGCTGAGCAATACCCTTGGCTTAGAGCTGACCGCCAAGCACAGGTTAAAGCCATTGTTAGCGAAGCATGGCTAAACGCTTATCGCGCACAAAAAAGCATTCAATTGATTAACCAAGATAAAGCATTATTCAATCAACTCATTGATATAACAGAAGCAAGCTATGCTAATACACTTGGTGCGACTCGCCAGCAAGATATTATTCGCGCTCAGTTAGAGCTAACACGTCTTGAAGATAAGCTAGTGATGCTAGAGCAGCAGTTTGATAGTGCCAAAAAGCGACTGGCGCAATGGCTACCTATTGACATGCTAAATGGTGCAGTGAGTGATGAAAGTACCAAAGTGACCGCATTAATGCCTTATCAAAAGCTCGCCCCATCGGGTGTCACTGAAGTGTTGATGGGCCACCCAGCAATTATTGCTATTGAACATGCACTACGTGCTAAAAACACCCAAGTGCAAGTGGCTAAAGAAGCCTACAAACCACAATTTGGTATGAATTTAGGCTATGGCTATCGTGACGATACACCTATGGGGGACTCTCGCGCTGACTTATTCTCAATTGGTGTTAGTGTTGATTTACCGCTATTTACCGACAATCGTCAAGATCAACAAGTGAATGCTGCAATTGCCAGTGCAGAGGCGGTAAAAACCAACAAACTTATTACCTTACAAAAGCTGCAAGGTCAGTACTTCAAGGAGCTTAGCCAATTAAGCCGACTAGCCCAGCGCAAAGCACTGTATCAGCAACAGCTATTACCGCAAATGGCTGAGCAAGCCGAGGCGACTCTAAATGCATACACCAACGATGATGGCGACTTTTCAGAAGTGATGCGTGCTCGCATTAGCGAACTAAACGCAAAAATTGATGCGTTAAACATCGAAATCGATAAACAAATAACCCTCGCTCGCCTCAATTATTACGCAGCAGCAAAAGATAACCGCATAAATGCAGCACAAAGCCAAGGAGCTAGCAATGAATAACACAGTGAAATTAGTTGTCGCTTTGGCGGTAGGTGCAGCATTGGCAACGGCTGTAAATAAGTTTGCTGAGCCAGATCATGCACAAATGCCAAGCGCTGAGAAAAAACCATTATATTGGGTGGCGCCCATGGACAGCAATTACCGCCGTGATGAACCAGGTTTATCACCGATGGGTATGGAATTGGTCCCCGTTTATGAGGAGCAAAGTAGCGCTGAAGACAGCCCAGGTACCGTGAGAATTTCACCGGCCGTAGTGAATAACTTAGGGGTAAGGACAGCGCCTGTGCGTTTTAAATCATTACAGACTACCGTTGATACGGTTGGTTATGTGCAATACGACCAAGACCAACTCGTGCATATTCACCCTCGTGTTGAAGGTTGGATAGAAACCTTATATGTCAAAGCAGCAGGTGACCAAGTTAAGCAAGGCGAGCCTCTTTATACCTTGTATTCTCCACAATTAGTAAACGCACAAGAAGAGCTATTGCTTGCCCTTAAACGTAACAACGCGGTGCTGATTCGTGCGGCAAAAGCACGCTTAGCTTCACTGAATGTTTCTGATGATTTTATTGCGCGATTAGAGCAAAGCCAAAAGGTTAGGCAAAACATTACCTTTTATGCCAAGCAAAGTGGCGTATTAGATGAGCTAAATATCCGCGAAGGTTTTTATGTGAAACCAGGCACAACCATGATGAGTATTGCTCACCTAGAAGAAGTGTGGGTTGAAGCTGAAGTTTTTGAGCGTCAAGCAGGGCTTATTCATAAAGGCTTGCCAGTGACTATGACACTTGACTACTTACCAGGACAACACTGGCAGGGTAAGGTCGATTATATTTATCCAACTCTTGATGAGAAAAATCGTACCCTGCGCGTGCGTTTACGCTTTGCTAACCAAGATGGCTTATTAAAACCGAATATGTTCGCTGAAGTCAGCATTACGACTAAGCCAACTGAACCACAATTAGTGATAGCCAAAGAAGCGGTGATCCGCACCGGTAGCCAAGACCGTGTCGTGATTGATTTAGGCGAAGGGCGCTTTAAATCAGTTGCCGTGATGCTAGGCCGCAGTGATAATCATGATGTCGAAATTTTATCAGGCTTACTGAAAGACGATAACGTTGTGGTTTCAGCGCAGTTCTTAATAGATTCCGAATCAAGTAAGAGTTCTGACTTTATGCGTATGCAAGAACCGGATAGCGAGAGCGCAATGGTAAATGGCGTGATCAACAGTATTGACCGCGAAGCCAGAACCGCTGTGATAAGTCGTGAGGCCATCCCTAAGTGGGGACGCGAGGCTGCAACCATGGAGTTTCATTTTTCGCCGCGTATTGATATGTCTAGTTTGCAAAGCGATGATGAAGTGCATTTTACCTTTAAGTTGGTGGACGGTGAGTTTGTGATTTTTGACATCATGACCCTAAGCCACCCTATGCAAGGAGAAATGCAATGATAGCAGCCGTGATCCGTTGGTCAGTCGGTAATCGTTTCTTTGTATTACTGCTGTCTTTAATGTTGGCGGGCTTTGGGATTTTTTCTTTAAAGAATACCCCAGTTGATGCCTTGCCTGACTTATCTGATGTACAGGTTATTGTAAAAACCTCTTACCCAGGGCAAGCGCCACAAGTGGTGCAAGACCAAGTAACGTTTCCGATCACCACGGCGATGTTGTCGGTGCCTGGGGCTGAAACGGTAAGGGGCTTTTCGTTTTTTGGTGACTCTTATGTATACGTTATTTTTAACGAAGACACTGACCTTTATTGGGCCCGTAGTCGAGTGCAAGAGTATTTGAGTCAAGTAAGTGCTCGCTTACCTGATTCAGCGAGGCCTGAACTTGGCCCTGATGCAACAGGGGTGGGTTGGATTTACTTGTATGCGCTGGTGGATAAAACCGGTAAGCACGATATTAGCCAGCTACGAAGCCTGCAAGATTGGTTTTTAAAGTTTGAACTGCAAACTGTACCTGGTGTATCAGAAGTGGCGTCTGTTGGCGGCATGGTTAAGCAGTATCAGGTGAATGTCGACCCCGATAAATTACGTGCTTATGGTATTCCGCTGAGTTTAATTCAAACAGCAATCAAGCAAGGTAACCAAGAGCGTGGTGCCTCGGTGGTCGAAATGGCTGAAGCCGAATACATGGTCTCGAGCACAGGTTATATTAAAAGCGTGGCTGATTTAGAAGCCATTCCGCTGGGTACTAATGCCAATGGTACGCCACTGCAATTACGCGATGTGGCCGATATAAAACTTGGGCCGCAAATGCGCCGTGGTATTGCCGAATTGAACGGCGAAGGTGAAGTAACAGGTGGTGTGGTGGTGATGCGTTTTGGCGAAAACGCCGAAGCAACCATCAAACTGGTAAAAGAAAAACTAGAGTCGCTTAAAAAAGGCCTGCCAGAGGGCGTTGAAATCATCCCTGTGTACGACCGTTCAAACCTAATTACCCAAGCACTTGATAACTTAAGCTCAAAGTTAATTGAAGAATTAATCGTCGTGGCCTTAGTGTGTGTGGTGTTTTTATTCCATATACGCTCATCGATCGTAGCCATTATCACGCTGCCAATGGGTATTTTAACGGCTTTTGTAGTCATGTATTGGCAAGGTATAAACGCCAACATCATGTCGCTTGGCGGGATAGCGATTGCCATTGGTGCCATGACAGATGGTGCTATCGTAATGATAGAAAATATGCATAAGCATATGGAGAAAACCCCACTGACCGACGAAAACCGTTGGCAAGTGGTGATGGACTCAGCCGCAGAAGTCGGGCCCGCATTATTCTTTAGTTTATTAATTATCACAGTCAGCTTTATGCCCGTGTTTATTTTAGAAGCACAGGAAGGGCGTATGTTCTCGCCACTGGCTTACACAAAAACTTATGCCATGGCGGCATCGGCAGGTCTAGCGATTACATTGGTGCCGGTATTAATGGGCTACTTTATTCGCGGTAAGGTTATTTCGGAGCAGAAAAACCCTGTAAACCGCTTATTGGTGGCAGCCTATAAACCCTTGTTAAATGCGGTGTTAAAAGCGCCGAAAACAACGCTGGTACTGGCCTTAGTGTTGGCTGCTATCGGCTTTTATCCAGTTAAAAAAATTGGTAGTGAGTTTATTCCTCCTCTTGATGAGGGCGACTTAATGTATATGCCAACGACTTACCCAGGTATTTCCATTGGTAAGGCCCGTGAAATCTTACAGCAGACCGATAAGTTAATTGCCAGTGTGCCAGAGGTCGAGTCGGTATTCGGTAAGGTAGGTCGTGCAGATACTGCCACAGATCCTGCGCCGCTTACCATGATCGAAACCTTTATTCAGTTAAAGCCAAAATCACAGTGGCGCGAGGGTATGACCACTGAAAAACTGAAAAAAGAGCTCGATAATCTGGTTAAGTTCCCGGGGCTCACTAATGCGTGGGTTATGCCAATCAAAACGCGAATCGACATGCTTGCCACTGGGATTAAAACGCCTGTGGGGATCAAAGTAGCAGGGCCAAAACTGAGTGAAATTCAAAAAATCGGTGAGCAAATTGAAGTCATCTTAAAAGATTTACCGGGTACGGCTTCGGTTTATTCAGAGCGTGTTGCTGGTGGTCGTTACATCAAAGTTGATATCAACCGTGAAAAGGCAGCGCGATACGGTTTGAACATTGCTGATGTGCAACAGGTTGTTGCCACTGCTATTGGTGGCATGAATGTGACTGAAACCGTTGAAGGGCAAGAGCGTTATCCAGTTAACTTGCGTTATCCGCAAGATTATCGCGACTCGCCTGAAGAGCTTAAGTTGTTACCGATAGTGACGCCAAACGGACAGCGTATCGCATTGGCCGACGTAGCCCATGTCTTTATCGAAGATGGCCCGCCGGGTATTAAAAGTGAAAATGCGCGTATCAATGGCTGGAGCTTAATTGATATTGAAGGCAGTGATATCGGCAGTTACGTTGAGCGTGCGCAACAAGCGCTGCATGAGCAACTCGAGCTACCTGCTGGTTACTCAATTACTTGGGCGGGGCAATACGAATATATGGAGCGAGCTAAAGCTAAACTCAGTTATGTATTGCCATTAACCTTAGCGATAATTGTGGTGCTGTTATACCTCAACTTTAGAAGTTTTATTGAGGTGGCAATGATCATGCTGACCTTACCGCTTGCGATGATAGGCGGTATTTGGCTGATGTACCTTGAAGGTTTTAACTTCTCTGTTGCCGTTGGAGTCGGCTTTATTGCGCTTGCGGGGGTTGCCGTTGAAATTGGCGTAATCATGCTGGTTTATCTCAACCAAGCTTATCAAGATGCCAAAGCGCAATCAGCACAGTTTACGGTTACAGAGCTGCGCCAAGCAATTATTAATGGTGCTGGCCTTCGGGTTAGGCCTGTGATGATGACAGTGGCAACCATTATTATTGGTTTACTGCCAGTGCTTTATGGTACAGGAACGGGCAGTGAGGTGATGAGCCGAATAGCCGCGCCTATGGTCGGTGGTATGCTAAGTGCTGTTGTGTTAACGCTTTTAGTCTTGCCTGCGCTTTATTTTATATGGCGTAAACGACACCTATAAATTTTACAGTGGGTGTGTAACTTGTACGCTCTTCTTACTATAAGTTACATACCTTTATATTTAAGGTTTTGATATTAATTGATTTTTTTCTGGTGTGATTTATGCAGAGTCTTATTAAATTGATTTTAGTAAGGAATGCACATGCAAGTTAAAACAATACAACAAGTTTATGATTGGACTGTGATGTTTCACACCCAGATGGCAGCGAATTTTCACAGTGTTAAAGATTTATTAGACGAGCATAATCAAATGCTGGTGGATTATTATCTGCAATATGAGAAAAAACTAGCAGAAGATCTCGTTGGCTTTAAAGCGATTACTGAAATTAATACCCTAGATACGTATTGCTATGAGTATTTTGCTGAAAATCCTGAGCTTATTACTTTTAAAGACATCAGTACTGATCAGCAAATAGATGAGAAAGCTATTCAAGTCTATTTAACCTCACAACACCAGAAGGTTATTGATCTATATGAATATTTAGTATCTCGTGCCGAGACCCCTGAAACGATTGAGAAGCTTGAGCGTTTACTTGAGTTAGAGCAACAAGGTTTAAAGCAAATGATGCAAAGCTCTAACCGTCATATGGATATGTAATCGATTAACCTATTAATCTGCTTAATGAAAATCGAGTAAAAAGCCGACCTTTTTGAGGTATTTTTGCTCCTGCTGTAAGTCAGCCAAAAGCAAGGTATGTTCTTTAAGCCAGTTAGTATTAAATTTTAAGAACATACTATTTTGCTTGGCTGTGATTTCAAGTGTAAAACCTTGATCGGTTGTGCGTTTTTGATTCAGTAGTACTGCTAAGCGCAAAATCACAATGAGCCGTAATATTTCATAATGCTGCATGGTATGCAGTGTAGGGAACTCGTCCAAACGAATTTTTTTACGGTAAAAGCGGATCATACAACTTAGTAGAATTTGTTGTTGCTGTGTAAAGCCAGGTAATTGGCTGTTCGCCACGATATAGGCACTGTGTTTATGTAATCCCGACGAATTAACCCCTAAGCCAATTTCATGTAATTGCGCAGCCCAATCCAGTAGATTAATGTAGTCAGGGTCGGTAAGTTGCCAAGCTTCTTTGACTTGTTCTAACAGCCACTTTGCGGTTGTCGATACGCGAATAGCATGTTCTTTATCTATGGCGTTGCGCTCAGATAGGTTCGCTATGGTATTCGTGCGAATATCTCTATGGGCGAGCTTTTGCTGCATTTCATGAAGCAAGCCTTCACGAAGTGAAAAGTCGCTGTATTGCATCGTTTTTATCTTAAATAGCCTGAATATGGCAATTAAAATAGCTAAACCACCACAAATACTGACTTGTCGCTCAGCTGTGAGACCTTCAATGTGTAGTGCGGGTATTTGTTTAGCAGCAATGAACTGAGTTTTTAGCTCTAATAATCGTTCTAATGTAATTAGCTCTTGCTCGGTATCATTGGCATTAATCATGGCAAGGATAGATTTAATCGTGCCCGATGTACCCACCACGGACTGCCAGCCTGCCGATAAGTAGTTTGCAAATATCACTTCGAGTTCTTGTTCAGCACGAACCTCAGCTTTGGCAAAGCGCTTAGCGGTAATTTGCCCATCTGCAAAAAACTGCTTGGTATAGCTGACACAGCCCATATTTCGACTCGCCAGTAATGTGTGCTTAAAGTGTTTGCCAATGATGAGTTCGGTACTGCCGCCACCGATATCAATGACTAAGCGGTTATCATCGTGATGGATGTAATGAGCAACACCTTGATAAATTAAACGCGCTTCTTCTTGCCCTGATATTACTTCGATTGGATATGGAAACACTTTACTCGCTTGGGTTAGGAACGAATGAATATTTTTAGCACGGCGTAATGTGTAAGTGGCGGCTACTTTGACATTCTCAAGGGGGAAGTCCTGTAAGGTAGTGGCGAATTGATTAAGAATGGCCAGTGCACGTTCAATAGCTGCTTGGCTTAAGTGATTTTTATCATCTAAACCATCAGCTAAATAAACACGTTGCTTTTCTTTATGTAAGATTTGCAAAGAGCCATCAACCTCTCTTGCCACCACTAAATGAAAACTGTTTGAGCCTAAGTCAACGGCAGCAATAGAGGAATAATCATTCATTATTATAGTTACTTTCCCATTTTTTGAGGTGGTCATAAATAGCTATTTGCGAACGTATTTTCTTACGATTGCCACGGCGCACATAGCTGTTTTTTTGTTCGCTATCGATTATGCGCGCTTTAGTTCTATCTTTAAACTGTAGCTCAAGAATATCAATAATGAGCTGCTTTAATTTTGCATCATATATTGGTGTGGCCACTTCAACACGGTGGTCGAGGTTTCGGGTCATCCAATCGGCTGAGGAAATATAGACTTTCTCCTTGCCATTATTGTGAAACACCATTACTCGGGGGTGCTCTAAGAAGCGGTCTACAATACTGATAATACGAATATTATCATTGCCGCTAAGTGATGACGGAACTAAAGAGCACATGCCACGTACAATAATGCGTATCTTTACCCCACGCCTTGCGGCGAAATAAAGATGATCAACGAGTTCTTTATCGACAAGGTTATTTATTTTTACTGTAATTCGACCCGTTTTACCCTGCTCAGCATGAGTTATTTCTTTATTGATCAATGAGGTGATTGTTTCTCTGGCATTGACAGGTGAAATCATCAAGTGATCGAATTGGAATGGTTTGTAACTACTTTCAATAAACCTAAATACGCTGTCAGATTCTTCCGTTATGCCCTCATGCTTAGTAAACAAACTAAAGTCGGTATAAATTTTTGCGGTTTTTTCATGGAAGTTACCCGTACCAATGTGCGCGTATTTAACGATGTTATGCTTTTCTTTGCGATGAATGACGCATAATTTACTGTGTACTTTTAAAGCAGGGATACCAAAGATAACTTTAATACCTGCATTACTGAGCGTTTTCGCCCATTCGATATTATTTTGTTCATCAAAGCGCGCTTTAAGCTCTACCATTACCGTGACGTGTTTACCGTTTTTTGCTGCATTTATTAGCGTAGAAACAAGGCGAGACTGGCTGGCTACACGATAAATATTGACCTTAACTTGTGTAACATCAGGGTCAAAAGCTGCTTGGCGCACAAACTCAAGTAAATGATTAAAGGTGTGATAGGGGTAATAAAGTAAAATATCTTGCTCTGAGATGGCATCAAACACACTCGAGTGATTAGTAAAAGCAGTGCTTTGTAATGCGGGCAGGGGCTTGTTTTCTAAATACTGACGGCCAACATTAGGAAAGGCAATAAAATCACGGAAGTTACGATATCGACCTCCTGGGATCAATGCATCATGTTGACTTATATTAAGGCGCTTTTTCATCACTTTAAGCATTTCATCAGGCATACTTTCGTCATAAACAAGGCGCACAGGCTCGGCAGAAATTCGTTGTTTCAGGCCTTTCGACATTTTGTCGAGTAAACCTTCTTCAAGCTCATCATCTAAGTTGTATTCAGCATCGCGGGTGAGTTTTATGGCGTAGCATTGAATATCATCAAAACTAAAAAAGCTGCTAAACACATCGCGAATAAAATAAGCGATGATGTCATCTAGCATCACAATGGTTTTGTGGCGACGTGTTTTCTCGGGTGGCAAAATAACAAAGCGAGACACGCGATCTGTGGGAACTTCTAGCATCGCGTAATGACTTTTTTGATTCGTCATTTCGACAAACAAATAGGTCATGGTGTCGTTTATTTGATCTGAGTAGTCTTTCTTTTCAGAGAGTAAAATCGGCAATATATATTGCAGCACATTGTCGTGAAAAAACTTTTTAAGCCAGGTTACGTGAAATTCAGATAGTTTTTCAGGGAGTTCTACGTGAATATTGTGCTCATTTAAATCATTTAAAATATCTTTATGAATCTGATTAAATTTTTTGCCAAGCTGTAGCACTTTGCTTTGGATCTGATGAAGTAAAATCTCATCTTCTTCAAAGTTCGCATCAGGAATTTTATTAAGTAAAATTCGCCGTTTCACATCCGCAACACGTACTCTGAAAAACTCATCCATGTTATTTGAATAAATGCCTAAAAAGCGCATGCGTTCAATAATTGGGTTGGATTTATCTTTTGCTTCTTGTAGCACGCGCTCATTAAAAGATAGCCAGCTCAGTTCTTTGGCGAAATAACTCATTGCTGGTGATGATGAAGGGGTGGCATTCATCTGATTTCTCAAAAATTTATTATTAAATAAAAGATAGAGGATACAGATGACACAAGTATGACAAGCGTGTCAGTTTTGTGACACGCTTAATCTAGCTTAAGTTGTAGAAGTGGTACTTGGTTTAAGCATCCTCAATATCAACAATCAAGTCAGTGGTAATTGACTCAAGCGCTGTTATTACTTCATCTTTGTTCATGCCTACAGGCAAGGCGACCGTTGCAACAGCACTAAAAATAGGGACTCCCCAGTTCGGTGCGCTCTGCTGTTTTGAGTTCAGGTGTGTAATGTTTGCGCCTTTATGGCGTATTACACTGGCGAGCTCTTGTACGATTCCAGGTCTATCGTTGCCTGTTATTACAAAATTAATTTGCTCCGTCGACACCTCTGGAAGGATATCTGAACCACGCTCGATTCGTACTTCTAAATGAGGTAGGCCGTGCAAAGCATCTTGTAGCTCTTGTAAATGCTCCTCTGGTACAGCAGCTTCGATAATGCCTGCAAAGTGACCTGCTAAATGACTTAAATTACTCGATAGCCAATTGCCGTGATGGCTTAAAATTGTGGCCGAAATATCTTCAACGAGCCCCGGTTTATCGGGACCAAGTATGGTGATTACTAACTGCTTCATGCTTAAATCTCTATAAAATGCCTCTGAAAAAATGAAAAAGGAGGGAGGCTTTGGTTAAAATGATTCTTATTATTGAAAAATAAGTCATATTGAGTATTGATGCTGTTTGAGTATTTGTCCAATTTTTTTCAAATAGTTATAAAAGATTAGTTATAACAAAATCTTAGTCAAAGAAGTTGAACTTTCTAGCGATACGATTAAGCCATACTTTAAAAAGATGTTAACTCCCCAAATAAAGTCGTTTATTACACTCAATTATGACGTTTGTAACAATACTGTCATCTTGGTGAAATATAATCCGCCCAACGTTAAGATTTAAGGGTGTTTTGATGACTTCCAATCCGAGTAAACCGACCTTTCATACGGATAGAAGCCGTCTATTTAAAGACAGGTTTGCCAAATGGGGTATTTCCGCAGGTGGTGTAATGGTGCTGATAGCACTGTTACTTATTTTCTTTTACCTTCTTTATGTTGTTCAGCCTATTTTTGAGTCAGCAAAAGTGGAAACACGTAACAGTGTGAAGCTAACGAATGCGTCTCAAGTTGTAGGGTTGGGCATGGAGGAGCAAACCGAAGTTGCTTTCTTATTAGGTGAAACAGGTAATGTGGACTTTTATAATATTGAAAAAGACCACTTTGGTAAGAAGATCACCACTCTTAATACAGAATTACCAAGCGATGTGAGCAGTTTTGCAAGCTCAGCACCGTTTCAAGGTCAATACGCTTATGGTCTTGAAAATGGCTCTGTGGTTGTCGTAGCGCCAAAGTTTTTAGTCACGTTTCCGAATAATCAGCGCCAGTTAACACCGCGTTTAGATTATCCTTTAGGTGACATTGCCCTTGAGGTTGATGATCAGGGTGCGGCGATTACTAAATTTGCATTTAGCCACTATGAAGATAAAACCGCGGTTGTTGCTTTAACAGCAGACAAGCGCGTTTTATTTAGCAGCTTTGTGGGTGAAGAAAATATGTTCACAGGCGAAGTTGAGTGGGTTGTTGAGCGTACTGAGCTTGATATTGAAGGACGTGTTGATGAGCTATTAATCTCACCTGATACAACGCGTACATTCGTTCGCTCTGCAAATCAAATTTATGTTTACGATACGCGTTATCCTTCAGAGGTTGAGCAAATCCAATTGCTTGCTGCAAATGAAGAGAACGCAAATCTTGTTTCAACTCAGCTATTAGCTGGTGCTAACTCGTTAATGCTTGCTAATGATAATGGCGAAGTCTCACAGTGGTTTGAAGTAAATACAGAAGATGGCCGTGAATTTAAAAAGATTCGTGCTTTTGAAACCAGTAAACAGTCTAAGTTAAATATTTTTACTGAATTTTATCGTCGTACTTTCTTCACTGCAGGTGCTAACGGTGAGTTAGGTATTTATTACACCACAAGTGATGCAAAACTGTGGCAAGGTAAAGTAAGTGACGGCCCAATTCAAAACTTTGCAATTGCACCACGCTCAAATGCTGCGCTTATTTTAGCGGATGATGCATTAAAAGTTGTAGAAATCCACAATGAACACCCTGAGGTGACTTGGTCTGCACTATGGCAAGAAGTATGGTACGAAGGCTACCCAGAGCCAGGTTATATTTGGCAGTCAACCTCTGCAAGTGATGACTTTGAGTCTAAGTTCTCATTGGTACCCATTTCATTTGGTACGATTAAGGCAGCGTTATATGCCATGCTATTTGCCGTGCCAATTGCACTTTCTGCGGCAATTTACACAGCCTACTTTATGTCGAGCGAACTACGTAAAGTGGTTAAGCCGACGGTTGAAATCATGGAAGCACTACCAACGGTAATTCTTGGTTTCTTAGCCGGTCTTTGGTTGGCACCATTAATTGAAGAGCACTTACCAGCGATTATCGGTTTATTAATTCTTTTACCATTAGGGATTTTATTAACTGCTTTTGGTTGGAATAAGTTACCGAACTCAATTCGTCATCGCATACCAGAAGGTTCACACTCTATTTTATTGATTCCAGTGGTGTTATTCATTGGCTGGTTATCATTTGCTATGAGCGGCACAATTGAACTTTGGATGTTTGATGGTAATGTGCGTCAATTTCTGACTAACGAATTAGGTATGACATTCGACCAACGAAATTCACTTGTTGTGGGGATCGCAATGGGCTTTGCTGTCATTCCGACTATTTTCTCTATTGCTGAAGATGCCGTATTCAGTGTGCCTAAGCACTTATCAAATGGCTCTTTAGCGCTTGGGGCTACGCAATGGCAAACTCTTGTTCGTGTTGTGTTATTGACAGCCAGCCCTGGTATTTTCTCGGCGGTGATGATGGGACTTGGTCGTGCGGTAGGCGAGACCATGATTGTACTGATGGCTACAGGTAATACACCAATTATGGATTGGAGTATTTTCCAAGGGATGAGAACCCTTGCAGCGAACATAGCAGTAGAAATGCCAGAATCTGAGGTAGGTAGTTCGCACTATCGAATTCTATTCTTAGCAGCGTTTGTATTATTCATATTCACATTTATTTTCAACACAGTGGCTGAGTTTGTACGTCAGCAACTGCGTGATAAATATAGTTCAATGTAGGTGGAGAGACACGACATGGTAAAGCAGTGGTTTAAGTCTGGTTCTCCTTGGATTTGGATGACCGGCGGTGCGGTTAGCATCAGTTTAATCTCGGTTCTTGGCTTATTAGCCATGATTGCTTGGAAAGGTTTAAGCTTTTTCTGGCCATCAGAAGTTGTGCAGCTTGAGTTACAGGGTTCTGTAGCCAAGCAAACGGTAATTGGTGAAATTTATGACCGTGAACTTGTTCCAAAATCTCGTATTGAAGCGACGGGCGTTGATTTATCTCATTACGAAAAAGACGAGTTAGAGCGATTATTAATTAAAACCGGTAACCGTGAGTACGTTGATCTGGATTTCCGTTGGGTATTGGAAACGGATATTCAATCGCGTACTGCACCTGCTGCATTAGCGGTATTTGAACGCAGTAAAAATGGTAATTTTTACGGTTATGTAGAGCAGGTTTTTAAAGATGGTGAAGTGATTACTGAAAATAAAGTTGAAGTACTTTATGAGCTTGTGGAGCGTGCAGTTGAGTTAAATGACCAAGCACTGGATCTACAAAATGGCGACATTGGTCACATTAACTATGAACTTGAGCGTTTACGTTTAAAAGAAAAAGCATACCAGCTTGATAATGAACTTACCGATGAGCGTGTCGCTGAGCTTGCACAAGCACGTGCTGAACTTCGTGCTGAGTATTCAGAACTTGAAAAGCAATTATTTGCACTACGTAAAGAAGCAAAGCGTGATCAGGTTACAGTTAAAGACATGCGTGGTGAAGTGGTGACTTTACCTCTTTATCAGGTGCTTGATGTATGGTTCCCGAATGACATGGGTTTCTTTGCTAAGCTTGGTCATTACTTTGCGCAACTAGGTAAGTTTGTATCAGATGACCCACGTGAAGCGAACACGGAAGGGGGGGTATTCCCTGCCATTTTCGGTACTGTTTTTATGGTACTATTAATGGCTGTTATTGTGACACCATTTGGCGTTGTTGCTGCAATTTATTTACACGAATACGCTGCGAAAAATGCAGTAACTAAGATGATCCGTATCGCGGTAATCAACCTTGCGGGTGTACCATCAATTGTTTACGGTGTATTTGGTCTAGGCTTCTTCGTATACATGTTAGGTGGCAGTATTGACCAACTATTTTACCCAGAATCATCGCCAAGCCCTGTATTTGGTACACCGGGTGTAATTTGGTCTGCATTAACCTTAGCGATTTTAACGTTACCTGTTGTTATTGTCTCAACAGAAGAAGGTTTATCACGTATTCCTAGTACAGTACGACATGGCTCATTGGCTCTTGGCGCAACTAAAGCAGAGACGCTTTGGCGTATCATCATTCCAATGGCAAGCCCTGCGATTATGACAGGTTTAATCTTAGCGGTTGCACGTGCGGCCGGCGAAGTAGCACCACTCATGCTGGTAGGTGTTGTGAAGATGGCACCAACATTACCACTTGACGGTAACTTCCCATATGTACATTTAGATAGAAAATTTATGCACTTAGGTTTCCACATTTATGATGTTGGTTTCCAAAGCCCTAACGTAGAAGCGGCACGTCCGCTGGTATATGCGACGGCATTCTTACTGGTATCAGTAATTATCGCCCTGAATATCACTGCGATTGGTATTCGTAACCATTTACGCGAAAAGTTTAGAGCTCTTGAGCATTAATACAGAATTTTTATAGGTAGACAGAAATGATTACAGTTGCACCACAGGTAAACCAAGCAAAAAGCGCGGCAAAACTCGATTTAGATAATCTAACGGCTGAACAAAAAGCATTAGAGATTAAAAACTTAGATCTATACTACGGTGATAAGCAAGCGCTAAGTGGCGTAAATATGAATATTCCGAAAGGTCAAGTAACCGCGTTTATCGGGCCATCAGGTTGTGGTAAATCAACACTTTTACGTTGTATCAATCGAATGAATGATTTGGTTGATAGCTGTCGTATCGAAGGCGAAATTTTGCTTCAAGGCCATAATATCTATGACAAAAACGTCGATGTTGCAGCGCTTCGTAGAAATGTCGGAATGGTTTTCCAACGTCCGAATCCATTTCCAAAATCAATCTACGAAAATGTTGTTTATGGCCTACGCTTACAAGGTATCAAAGAAAAGCGTAAATTAGACGAAGTGGTTGAACAGTCTTTGCGCGGTGCAGCGTTGTGGGACGAAGTGAAAGACCGCTTACACGATAGTGCATTTGGTTTGTCTGGTGGTCAGCAACAACGTCTAGTTATTGCTCGCTCAATCGCTATTGAACCTGAAGTACTT
This sequence comes from Pseudoalteromonas sp. 68 DY56-GL68, assembly GCF_041414825.1. NCBI lineage: Bacteria > Pseudomonadati > Pseudomonadota > Gammaproteobacteria > Alteromonadales > Pseudoalteromonadaceae > Pseudoalteromonas > Pseudoalteromonas sp. 68 DY56-GL68. The sequence goes on along the minus strand of NZ_JAOCZL010000022.1, from coordinate 272,872 downwards.
CTTCTGGATGAGCCAACGTCAGCACTTGATCCAATTTCGACGTTAGTGATCGAAGAGCTAATTAATGATTTAAAGAGCAAGTTTACCGTTGTTATTGTTACTCATAACATGCAACAAGCTGCACGTGTATCTGATCAGACAGCGTTTATGTACATGGGTGAGCTGATTGAGTATTCAGATACCAACACGTTATTCACGACGCCAACTAAGAAGAAAACTGAAGACTACATCACTGGCCGTTACGGCTAGCAACTGCCTAGCTTAGTGAACGTCAACGAATTTATAGAGGTAGACAATGGAACATAACATTAATAAACACATTTCAGGTCGCTTTAATCAAGAGCTTGAGAATGTGCGCAACCATGTTTTAAACATGGGTGGTCTAGTTGAGCAGCAACTAAATAGCGCATTAGATGCAGTAAGCAATGGTGATGCAGAACTTGCGCAAAAAGTGCGTGAAAATGACTATAAAGTTAATGCGATGGAAGTGAACATTGATGAAGAGTGCACGCGTATTATTGCTCGTCGTCAGCCAGCTGCCAGTGATTTACGTTTAGTCATTGCCATAGCCAAAACCATTGCTGATTTAGAGCGTATTGGTGATGAAGCTGAACGGATTGCAAAAGTTGCTTTAGATTCATTCACTAAAGACCAGCAAGACTTATTAGTAAATATTGAAAATATGGGTCGTCTAGTATCAAAAATGCTTCACGATGTACTTGATGCATTTGCTCGTATGGATGTGCAATGTGCGTTTGAAGTGCACAAAGAAGACGCCAAAGTTGACCGTGAATATGAAGCTATTACACGTCAAATTATGACATATATGATGGAAGACCCACGCTCAATCCCAAAAATTATGGATTTAGTATGGTCTGTACGTTCTTTAGAGCGTATTGGTGACCGTTGTCAAAACATTGCTGAATACATTATCTATTTTGTTAACGGCAAAGATATTCGTCATACATCTCAAGAGGATATAGAAAAGTCGCTGTAAATTATCTGCTACTTTTCAATATTTAACCGAGCGGCCCAGTGGCCGCTTTGTCTATTATTGGTTATGTAAGGCAGAAAAAGCGTTCACAATCGAACACAATGCTGTAAAATTCGAACCTGCCAAAGCATACTAATTTATTAAAGGGTCAGTTATGCCTACAAATGCATTTTTAGGGGTATTTGCTAAATCTCCTATTAAGCCTATGGAAGATCACATTAAGAAAGTACATCAAGCAAGTAAGGCCTTGATCCCTTTCTTTAATCACGTTTTTAAAGAAGAGTGGAAAGAAGCGGAAGAAATCCGTCTAAACATTCGTAATTTAGAGCGTGAAGCGGATGACATGAAACGTGATATTCGCCTTCAACTACCGCGTGGCTTATTTATGCCAGTCGAGCGTACCGATTTACTTGAACTTGTTACTCAACAAGACAAAATAGCGAATAAAGCGAAAGATATTGCAGGGCGTGTTGTTGGTCGAGAAATGACTATTCCTGCTGAAATTCAAGAAGATTTCCTTGCTTATGTTGTTCGCTGTGTTGATGCAACTAAACAGGCATCAAAAGCAATTAATGAGCTAGATGAGCTATTAGAAACGGGCTTTAAAGGTCGTGAAGTTACTTTAGTTGAAAAAATGCTCGTTGAGTTGGACGCAATTGAACAAGACACGGATGACATGCAAATTAAAATACGCCGTCAATTGCGCGCCGTCGAAAATGAACTTAACCCTATTGATGCAATGTTCTTATACAAGATCATTGAATGGGTTGGCGACTTAGCTGATATTGCTGAGCGCGTAGGTTCTCGTCTTGAGCTGATGTTAGCTCGATAATTTAAAATCAGTTCAAATACGAAAAATTAAAGGTTTCACACAATGGATATCATTGCAAATTACGGCACGTTTTTAGTTTTAATTGCCGCAGCAGTCGGTTTCTTCATGGCTTATGGTATTGGCGCGAATGATGTAGCTAATGCGATGGGTACATCAGTAGGTTCAAAAGCACTTACTATTAAACAAGCAATCATCATTGCCATGGTGTTTGAATTCGCAGGTGCTTATCTTGCCGGTGGTGAGGTAACTTCTACCATTCGTAAAGGTATTATCGACGCGGCACCATTTGCAGACATACCTGAGCTTATGATTCTTGGTATGATCGCCGCATTATTTGCTGCTGGTAGCTGGTTATTGATTGCCTCTTTCCTTGGCTGGCCAGTATCGACTACTCACTCAATTATCGGTGCTATTATAGGCTTTGCGCTTGTTGCGGTAGGTAGCGAAGCAATTCAGTGGAATAAGGTAATGGGCATTGTAGGTAGTTGGATTGTCACGCCTGCAATTTCAGGCTTTATTGCTTACCTCATTTTCATGAGTGCGCAAAAGCTCATCTTTGATACCGATGCACCACTTAAAAATGCCAAGCGTTATGTGCCTGTATACATGGGTCTTGCGGGCTTCATTATGTCACTTGTTACAATCAAGAAAGGCTTGAAGCATATTGGTATTAACTTAGGTGCCGTTGAAGGCTATGCGCTTTCAATCGCCATTGCGGTCGTGGTTGGTATTATCGGTAAGTTTGCGATTTCGCGTCTTAAAATCGACCCTAAAGCTGACAAGAAAATGCAGTTCAACAACGTTGAGAAAGTGTTCGCAGTACTGATGGTACTAACAGCATGTTGTATGGCATTCGCACATGGTTCAAACGACGTTGCTAACGCGATTGGTCCACTTGCTGCTGTTGTTAATATTGTGGAGCACAATGGTGAAATCGCGAAGAAAGCGGCTATCGCATGGTGGATTTTACCGTTAGGCGGCTTAGGTATCGTTGCTGGTCTTGCTATTTTGGGTAAGAAAGTAATTAAAACAATTGGTGAAGGTATCACTCACTTAACACCAAGCCGTGGTTTTGCTGCTGAACTAGCTGCTGCTTCTACAGTTGTTATCGCTTCAGGTACGGGTTTACCTATCTCGACGACACAAACACTGGTTGGTGCGGTATTAGGTGTTGGTATGGCACGTGGTATTGCGGCACTTAACATGGGTGTTGTAAGAAACATTGTAGTTTCTTGGGTAATTACATTGCCAGTTGGCGCAGCCCTTGCTATTGTTATTTTCTACGTACTGAGAACTGCCTTTGGGGTATAAAAAAGTACTAACAGACTTTTAGCTTGAAAAGATCTCAATGCCCTAGGTATTGGGGTCTTTTTATTTGCAGGTAGTAAAAAAGAGTATGAATAACTTACCAAGTATTAAACAACTACAGTATTTACTAGCAGTCCATCAATATCAGCATTTTGGTCGTGCTGCGAGCGCGTGTTTTATTGGCCAATCTACATTAAGTAGTGCTATTCAAAATCTAGAGGAAACTCTGGGTTGTCAGTTGATTGAGCGAGAAAATCGCAGCTTAATGTTCACGGCAATCGGTGAAGAGGTCGTCGAGAAAGCACGTAAAATCATTGATGATACTTTAAGTTTAAAAGAGCTAACGAAAAGCTTCCTCACCCCCTTAAGTGGCACGTTGACATTAGGGGTTATTCCTACCATTGCCAGTTTTATTGCAGCGCCTTTGTATCATTTCTGCAAGCAAACCTTTACCGAGTTAGAGTTAATTTTGGTTGAGGATACCAGCGATAAATTACTTGATAAGTTAGAGCATGGGCAAATTGATATGGCACTGCTCGCATTGCCGTACGATACTGAAAAATTTCACACCCAAGTGCTTGCCAAAGATCACTTCAGCTTAGTGCACCATAAAGATTACACGCCAGCTAATGGTGTCGAAGATTTTAACTTACTACCCGATGCCAGTGTCTTTTTATTAGAACGTGAGCATTGTATGACAGGCCATGCATTAAGTGCTTGCCATTTAAATCGCTCAAGCTGCATTAACCCGTTTGAGGCAGCAAGCTTACACACTTTACTGAGTATGGTAGAGCATCAACTTGGTGTTACCTTCTTACCACAAATGGCGATCAATGCGGGCATTTTAGATAAGAAAGAGATGGTCGCAACACCTTCACAAGCTGATGCCTATCGTGACATAGGTATTGTGTGGCGAAAAACCACTGGGCGTATTAGGGACTTCAGACTATTTAGTCAACAGTTGGAGTTGTTTCTTAATAAGCAATGTAGCTTAGACGGTCAATGTGACGAGTAATAAAGAACCCCAAATAAAAAACCCCAAATAAAAATTTGGGGTTTTTTATTATTTAAACAAACTATTTTTTTCCTTCCCTCGACTAACATAATAACAAAACCATTAAAGGCAGATCAGATGACGAGGCTAGTGTGTTTTTTCAATCACTTGAAACATTAATTGCCAAGGCGCAACAGGGCAATAAACGAGCGTGGTTGAAATTAGTCAAACAACACGAAACACAGGTATATAACTATTGCCTACGGATGTTAAGCCATCCTGATGATGCAATGGACTTGATGCAAGAAGTATTTATTTCTGTGTATAAGAGCTTACCGAGCTTTCGTGGTGAATCGAGTTTCAATACTTGGCTTTATCAAATCGTTCACCGGCGTAGTGTTGAATATTATCGCCGCCGTAAACTGCATCAAAGCTTGGATGGTGTACCAGAAGAAAGTTGTGAGCATAGCGAATTAGAGACTAATCAATTGCAATACCAGCAGCATCATGAACTCAAAGAGATGATGAACAATTTACCCTGGGAGCAACGTTTGGTTGTGGAGTTAAAATTTTTTCAGCACTGTACATTCGAAGAGATAGCTGAGCAATTAGGTATTTCGACCAATACCGCTAAATCAAGACTATACAGTGCATTGGGCAAGTTAAAAGTGCATTTGGAGGCCGTAGATGGCTAATTTAGATTCATTATTTACCGCATGGTTAGAAGGTGAAAGCCTGACAGACGAACAAATTGAATTGTTACAAGCCAATGCTGAGTATGCATTAATGATGAACAATGCAAGTAAGTGGCAACAGCAAAGCCAAGAGTATGAAACAGTACCCGTTCCTCACTGGGACAGAGAATCAAGCATGCCAAAAGTACAAAAATCGCATCTGTTTTTTGGTTCAGGGATGTGGGCGATGGCTGCCTCAATTGCATTATGTGCTTGGCTATTTATGAGCAATCCGCAACAAGGAAATCAGCAGTTACTTGAACAAGTGGCAAAGCAAACGAATTTGTTAGAGTCGCAGCAAAAGCAAATTGATCAGTTACAAAATATTTTAACGGCGCAAAACCAAGTACAGCAGCAACATATGTATCAACTAGCCAAAGAAGCAATCAAAACAGGGCGAATAGAGCGCCAAGAAGATATTGCCAGCGTGCTTGCGTATATCAAAACGCAGCGTGCTCAAGACCAAGCATATTTGCGTATGCAGTTGAATGATTTAGCAGAGCAAGTGGACGGCAGGCCATTGCCAACCGTTGCCAACAATGTGGAGTATTAAAATGTCAAAGAACATGATAACCAGTGCAGTGCTATTGTTATGTGGTATAGCAGTCAACCCTGTGTCTGCCCAAAGTACTGAAGAGTTAGATCGAATCCAGCGTGAAGTCGGGATCATGGAAAAAATCCTAACAGCGGCTTTAAAGCAGGATACAGATAACAAAGTCAGAAATGTCTCAGCAAGTTATTTACAGCACCAAGGTGTGGTATTTAGCTTTGACGTGCGAAGCCATTCTCGCTGGTCAAGTGTATTCGCATCCGTGCCCGATGCACCACTTCCACCGCTGCCTGACATTGACTTTGAAGAGATCAGCGAAATTGAAGTATTAGGTGAACATGTACAAGTTATTAGCGATGCCGTTGTTGTTAAAACGCAAGAAGCCTATCAACACGCGATGGAGGTGATGCGTGAAAGCGCAGAGCGTGTGCGCGAAGTCGCAGAGCAAGAGCGTGATGTTAGTCGAGAAATTCGTGATCTTGAGCGTGAAAAACGTGACCTTGAGTTTGATCGCCGCCACGATAAAGATGCCAAAGAACAAGAGCTTGAACAGCGCAAAAAAGAGCTGCAAGCATCAATTAAGGAGCTTGAAAAACAGCAGCAAAAGTTGTCTTTACAGCAACAAGCAATGCGTAAAGAGTTAGCGGAAAAAAAACAAGCACGTATTACAGAGCAAAAACAGCAGTTGGCAGAGCTTACACAGCGGGTGGATAAAAGCTTGTCACTGACTTTATGTGATTACGGTAGTGGATTAAGAACCCTGCCGAATGATGAACATGTTAGTTTTATTATTCGTGGTATTAGCGAAAATAAGGGCGAGAAAATTAAAGTGTTTAAAAAATCAGACATTAAAAAATGTGTGGTGGGTGATATTAAAGCAGATGCCTTACTTAATCGCGCAACTCAGTATGAGTTTTAAAGTGGTAAAAACCTTACTAACAAAAAGCAGCCTATAGTGGCTGCTTTTCATCCATTGTAAAAGGTTTTAAGTTAGGTAAGAAGAGTAAGTAAACCCATACAACCAGATTAAAGTAGGGCACTAGCCCTAAGCTTGTGAATACTTTAACTGGGTACCCCTTAAAAGTTGCATTACGGTAACATTGATAAGCTATCCCTAGGTTAATGATCAGCAACAAAACGATTAATTGTGTCATCACTTTCTCCTTTATACCGATAATACATGAACTTAACGATGTTAAGTTATTTTCAGTATGTATAATCTAATAATTAATGTCATGTTTTTTGGGTTGTATCACCATAAAAGCATGACATTTGTGTTGGTGTGAATTAATTATAGATGAGTATTATCAGGATGAAAGTTAAAAAACCAATAAAATTGTTTAAAAATGTATCAATTTTAGGTGCGCGTTTGCTAGCTAGTTGTTAGCTAAAAAGTTTATCCGTAGATATTCTTTCAAGCTCGCTATTAATTTTTTCAACAGGTACAGGACGGGCAATAAAGTAACCTTGCCCGTAATCGATGCCTATTTCTTTTAGTGCTAAAAATATTTCTTTATTTTCAACATATTCAGCAACTGAGCGCTTATCTAGAGAGCGGCTAATATCATTAATTGCTTTCACTAACGCTAAATCGATGGGGTCGTTGAGCATGTCACGTACAAATGATCCATCAATCTTAACATGCTGTGCGGGTAGCTGTTTAAGGTAGTTAAAGGTACTAAAACCTGTACCAAAATCATCAATAGAGAAATGACAGCCTAAACTATTAAGGCGTTCTATCATTGCTCTGGTTGCGGCTAGATTATTAATACTGGCTGATTCAGTGATTTCAAAAATAATACGCGTTGGCTCAACGTTGTATTCTGCTAAGCTTGATTCGATATGTGGTAATAAGCGCTCATCTAAAAATGATTGCGCCGATAAGTTAATGGCGATTTGATTCAGCTCAGGGTACTCGGCAACACTTTTAATTGCATTTTTAATAACGCACTGATCCATCAAATACGTATCATTAAGTAGTTCTAATGCTGGAATGAATTGATTAGGGTAAACCAGTTCATCATTCAGCTTTAAACGTAATAAGGTCTCAAAATAGGCTACATGGCTACGTTTAAAGTCCCATATTGGCTGATAATGAAGCTCAATTGAATCATGCTGCAGTGCTTGGCGAATACTATGTCCCCACTCTAAACCCGCTTGCAAGTTATTATGACTGCTGTCTTCTTTTGAGTAGCAATGCACTAAATTTCGGCCTAGGCTTTTTGCTACATAAAGTGCAATATCAGCTTGTTTAAGGCACTCGCTTGGGTCGTTGTTTTGTGCAGTAATCTGCGTCAGACCAATTGAACAGCTAATTGAGTAAACATGTCCTTCAGAATGGAATTGATGCTTTTCAATCGCCATACAAATACTTTCTGCGACTAAGTGAGCATCGAGCAGGGTCGTATTTTTCAATATAACTGCAAATTCATCACCGCCAATACGGCACACTAAGTGCTCTTCGCTAATATTGGCTGTAAATAACTGAGCCACTTCTTTTAAAACAATATCACCTTGCTGATGACCTTTACTGTCATTGATAATTTTAAAGTGATCTAGGTCGATGTATATCAGTGCATGCTCTACATCGTTATTGGTATATTTAGCTTGGCAAATACGTTGTAATTGCTGGTCAAAGTAGTAACGGTTATGCAGCTCAGTTAAGGTATCATGAAGGGCTAAGTGGCGTAATTGTAACTCAGCTTGTTTGCGTTCATGAATATTATCTATCGTCGCCGTGATGGTGGCTGAGTTGCGGCTATTTTTGATCAGTTGCATACGGCACTCAACCCAAATAGCATTGCCATTTTTATGCTTAAGTTGTATTTCAACTTGCTGCTGTTGTGCGCCGCCATGCAAAATGCTTTGTACCGTATCTTGTAATTTGTGTTGGCACTCAGGTAGGCAAAAGTCAGCAAGCGACTTCGCTAAACTTGATTTTATACCGTAGCCAGTCAGGCTTTCCCATGCCGGGTTTATAAAGCGAATATGGCCTTGTTGATCAAACTCAAGCACAACAGTATTAAGGTGAAGCAAAATACGTTGGTGAGCTGAAAACAGTTCTTTATAACGGCTTTGGCTTTGACTTAATTGCTCCACTTTTTGAGCAAACTCAGCATAACTCACCATAAAGTCTTCACGTCGCGCTGCATGATCACACACTTTACTCAATAAAGACTGATCATAAGGCGCACGAATAAAATCAGTAACGCCAGAAAGTAACAACTGCTCCGCGTAATCCGCATCATTGTTATCAATGATGGTGACGATCGCCTGTTTTGGATTATGCTGCAAAATTTCACTAATTAACGTGCCAGCAGGATCAGACTGAGACTGAGTTGCATCAATCAACACAATTGCAAACTTTTGCTGTAAGTAAGTAGCAAGTGCTGTTTTTGTCGATGTTGTATGCGTTACTGCAAAGCTCAACTTAAGTTGCTCAGTAATGCTGTGCGCTTTGCTGTTATCAGTTTCGAGAAGTAATAAATTAAGCCGACTACTTTTTTCTAAATGAGTTGAAAGCACATTCGCTAACACTTGTGGCAGCATATCTTGGCGTTCAAATGGTAATACAGCATCAATACCGTAACTGCGAGCTGTGGTCTCAGCAATACGCTCACAATAAATCGGCGGCGTAAGTAAAATGGGGGTATTTTTCGGTGTTTTTAATAGCCCAGAGCGGATCATGCGAGAGAAGCGCCAACCGTCTATTTTTCCGACTTCAAGGCCTGTAATTATAATATCCACAGGGTGAGTTTTGAGGATTTTTAACGCGTCTTGAGAGTCATTTACTTCAATAAACGAAAAGACGTTAAGTTTATTGAGTGTTGACTTAATTGTCTCACGTTCTGCAACGCTAGCGTTTAAAATTAGCAGTTTCAACTGCTTTGCCATGGCGCTACTACCTCTTAACTTAACCCATGTTTAATGAATAAGTTAGAATAATGACATTTTGTCTAATCTACAAGCAAACTTTACCTAAAATGGCTAATAAGCCTGTTAAAATTGCACGACTTTTACCCTAGGTCAATATGCACTTGGCTTTGCTTGAGGTAGTGAGCGTATCAGAGTAAACTTGGCGCGTTTTTATTTATAAGAGATACACTCTATGCGCGTGGCCGACTTTAGCTTTGACCTTCCAGATGAATTAATTGCTCGTTTTCCGAAAGCGGACCGTACAAGCAGTCGTTTACTCACGCTTGATGGCCCATCAGGCCAAGTAGAGCATAAAGTATTTAGCGATATTTTATCGCTTGTTAATGAAAATGACTTATTGGTTTTCAATAACACCAAAGTGATCCCTGCGCGTATGTTTGGGCAAAAAGAGTCAGGTGGTAAGCTTGAAGTGTTGGTTGAGCGTGTACTCGACGAGCACCGTGTACTGGCTCATGTACGTGCGAGTAAATCGCCAAAGCCAGGTTCTAAAATTATTCTCGAAGGCAAAGCAGAGGCAACCATGGTTGCCCGTCATGGTGAGCTATTTGAACTTGAATTTGCCAAAGATGGAAATGTGTTAGATATCTTAAACGATATTGGTCATATGCCATTACCCCCCTACATTGACCGCCCTGATAACGAAGCAGACCGTGAACGCTACCAAACCGTTTACGGTGAAAAGCCTGGTGCCGTAGCCGCGCCAACTGCGGGCCTGCATTTTGATGATAAGTTAATGGCGGCCTTAAAAGATAAGGGCATTAATATGGCATTTGTTACTTTGCATGTTGGTGCAGGGACATTTCAACCTGTGCGTGTTGATTCGGTTGATGAACATGTAATGCACTCAGAATACATCGAAGTACCTGATGAGGTGGTTAAAGCAGTAGCAGAAACCAAAGCAAAAGGCGGTCGCGTCATTGCCGTAGGTACTACCTCAGTACGCTCGTTAGAATCTGCTGCTAAAGTACATGGCGGCAAACTAGATACTTACTTTGGTGATACCGATATCTTTATCTACCCTGGTTATCAGTTCAATGTAGTTGATGCTATGGTGACAAATTTCCACTTACCTGAATCAACCTTGATTATGTTAGTGAGTGCCTTTGCAGGGCAAGATAACATTATGGGTGCTTACCATACGGCTATTAAGGAGCAGTATCGCTTCTTTAGCTATGGCGATGCGATGTTTTTAACGCGTAAATAAGCGTTAGTCATCTTATCACCCCGTAAAAAGCCCAGCATTTCACTGGGTTTTTATTTTTTAACCATTCTTACTAAGTTATGTGTTGATATGAAGCCTCTGCAAAGCGCTGAATTCTGCATCGTGGGAAGAGTTTAGCTAGCGGGCTTTTTATTTTCGAATTTAGCCCAATTAATAGTAATAAACCCGCAAACAGGGTAGAATCGAGCGGTTAAATTATAGCTTGTTGGACTGTTTTTCCGACACTGAGGATAATATGAAATTTGAATTAGACCGCACTGACGGTAAAGCGCGCCGCGGCCGCTTGATTTTTGAGCGTGGTGTAGTAGAAACACCCGCATTTATGCCGGTAGGTACTTACGGCACTGTGAAAGGTATGACACCTGACGAAGTGAAAGAGACCGGCGCACAAATCTGCCTAGGTAACACCTTTCATTTAATGCTACGCCCAGGCACAGAAATCATTAAGCAACACGGTGATTTACACGATTTTATGAATTGGGATCGCCCAATCCTAACTGACTCAGGCGGTTTCCAAGTATTCAGCTTAGGCGCAATGCGCAAAATCACCGAAGAAGGCGTGATGTTTAGCTCACCTGTGAATGGTGAAAAAATCATGCTTTCGCCAGAAAAAGCGATGCAAGTTCAGCGCGATTTAGGCTCTGACATCGTGATGATTTTTGACGAATGTACGCCATTCCCTGCCACTGAAAAAGAAGCAAAAGATTCGATGGAGTTATCACTTCGTTGGGCTAAACGCTCAAAAGAAGGTCATGGTGATAACCCTGCTGCGCTATTTGGTATTATCCAAGGTGGTATGTACCCAGAGCTTCGTGCACAATCACAAAAAGGCCTAGAAGAAATCGGCTTTGATGGTTATGCATTAGGTGGTTTATCGGTCGGTGAGCCGAAAAACGAGATGATCAATATTCTTGATCACTGTGCTTACAAAATGCCAGAAGACAAGCCTCGTTACTTAATGGGTGTTGGTAAACCAGAAGACTTAGTTGAAGCGGTTCGCCGTGGTATCGACATGTTTGATTGTGTAATGCCTACGCGTAATGCCCGTAACGGCCACTTATTCGTTACTGGCGGCATTGTTAAAATCCGTAATGCAGTACATAAAACAGACACCGGTCCATTGGATCCTGAGTGTGATTGTCATACATGTAAAAACTATTCACGTGCATACTTGCATCATCTTGATAAATGTAATGAAATCTTAGGCGCACGACTAAACACGATTCATAACTTACGTTATTATCAGCGCGTGATGGAAGGCTTACGTAATGCCATCAGTAATGGCAAACTAGACGAATTTGTTGCAGATTTTTATGCACGCCGCGGCCAAGAAGTGCCAGAGCTTGCAGATACATCAGATTAAATTTTTAGAAAAATTAAAGAGGAAGAGAAATGAGTTTATTCATCTCAAACGCCCACGCAAGTGCGGCAGGTGCAGCACCAGCAGGTGGAGGCATGGAAATGCTAATCATGCTAGGTATTTTTGGTTTGGTATTTTATTTCTTAATCTACCGTCCACAAGCTAAGCGTGTAAAAGAGCATAAAGCACTAATGAGCGCAATGGCGAAAGGCGACGAAGTACTCACGCAAGGTGGTTTAGTGGGTAAGATTACTAAAATCGCTGATGATAAAGACTTCATCGTGATTTCATTAAACGATCAAGCTGAAGTAACAGTACAAAAATCAGCTGTTTCTTCAGTACTGCCAAAAGGCACTATGAAGTCGCTATAACAATAAAAATAAGGACTCACACGTGTTAAACAAGTTTCCATTATGGAAGTATTTACTTGTTCTTGTTGTGTTAGTCGTTGGTATTTTATATGCCTCACCTAACTTGTATGGCCGTGATCCGGCCATACAAGTATCAGGCACTAAAGGTACTGATGCTGACCTCAGCGTACTCGATAAAGTAAATGCGACCCTCAAAGAACATAACGTTACTGTTAAATCAAGCAAACTTGAAGACGGACAGATCCTGGTTCGTTTTAAGAATGTTGAAGAGCAACTAAAAGCGCAAGACCTACTGCGTGATTCCCTTAGTGAAGATTACATCTCTGCAATCAATATGGCACCAGCTCAACCTGAGTGGTTAAAAGCATTGGGCGGTAACCCAATGAAGCTAGGCCTAGATTTAAGCGGTGGTGTTCACTTTACTATGGAAATCGACATGGCGACGGCGGTTGATACTCAGCTTGAGCAAATGGAACAAGATTTTAAAAGTGACTTACGAGAAGAAAAACTACGTTATCGCACCATTCGCCGCGTAGCAAATAGCGATCGTGTCCGGGTTGAAATGCGTAACGAAGAAGATAAAGATGCGGCAGAGCGTTTCTTATCAACCCGTTACCCACTGAATGTTTATATTGATGATAGCAGCAGTGATAATGCTTTTTACGTGAGCATGAGCGAACAAAAGCTTAAAGAAATTCGTGACTACGCTATCAAGCAAAACGAAACAATCATTCGTAATCGTATTAACCAAATCGGTGTTGCAGAGCCTAACGTACAGCGCCAAGGTGCTGAGCGTATTATCGTGCAACTTCCTGGGGTTCAAGATACTGCCCGTGCAAAAGAAATTCTGGGTGCAACAGCAACACTAGAATTCCGTGAAGTAGACGAAAATGCAGATGCAAGTGCCGCTATGCAAGGTCGTGTACCGCCTGGCACAGAAGTGATTATGGCACGTGAAGGTTATCCTGTGGTGCTGAAAAAACGCATCATCCTTGAAGGTAGTCACATTACTGGCGCGCAATCAGGTATGGATGAATATCAGCGTCCTCAAGTAAGCATTAGCTTAGATAGTAAAGGCGGCGCTAAAATGAATGCCTTCACTAAGCGTGCTATCGGTAAACGCATGGCAACGGTATTCATTGAATACAAGCCATCAGGTAAAACAGACGAAAACGGTAAAGCACTGCCACCAATTAAAGTGGAAGAAGTCATTAACGTGGCAACGATTCAAGCCCGCCTTGACCGTTCATTCCGTATTACTGGTATCGATAACCCTGCTGAAGCGCATAACTTAAGCTTATTACTTCGTGCCGGTGCATTAGTTGCGCCAATTCAAATCGTTGAAGAGCGCACAGTAGGTCCAAGCTTAGGTCAAGAGAATATCGAAGCGGGTATGACTGCGGTTGCACTTGGCTTTGCGTTTGTACTTGTGTTTATGCTTGCTTACTACAAAGGCTTTGGCATGGTCGCTAATATTGCCCTAGGTGCTAACTTAGTGCTAATTGTGGGTGTTATGTCATTAATTCCAGGTGCAGCGTTAACGCTACCGGGTATTGCTGGTATTGTACTGACAGTCGGTATGGCCGTTGATGCTAACGTACTGATATTTGAACGTATTCGTGAAGAACTTGCTGATGGCCGTAGCCCGCAACAAGCCGTTCATTTTGGTTACGACAGCGCATTTAGCACCATTTTCGATGCTAATATCACAACGCTTATCGCCGCCGTGATCCTGTTTGCAGTGGGTACCGGCCCGATTGCTGGTTTTGCAGTCACACTTGCGATTGGTATTATCACCTCTATGTTTACAGCCATTGTTGGTACCCGTGCGGTCATCAACTTATTCATTGGTGGTAAGCGTATTGATAAGTTGTCGATTTAGGAGTCAGCATGCAAATTTTAAAACTAGGTGGTAAAACACTACCGTTTATGAAGTTACGTAAGTTTGCCATGACAGTATCAACTTTGTTGATCTTGGCTTCTTTCGTATCGTTTTTTACTAAAGGCTTGAACTTCGGTCTCGACTTCACTGGCGGTACAGCGGTTGAAGTGGGCTTTGCACAGCCTGCCGATCTGAAAAAAGTGCGTGAAGCCATTACTGAAAGTGGCTTTGAAGACTTCTCAGTACAGCTGTTTGGCTCAAGTAAAGAGATTTTAGTACGTCTTGCACCACAAGGGGATGGCGTAAAAGCAGAGGTGATTGGTAATCAAATCATTACGGCGTTAAAGCAAACAGATTCAAGCGTTGAAATGCGCCGTATCGAGTTTGTTGGTCCAAGCGTAGGCGAAGACTTAAAAGAGCAGGGTGGCCTTGCCATGTTAACTGCGCTTATTTGTATCTTGATTTACGTTGCGTTTCGATTTGAATGGCGCTTTGCGGTAGGTGCGGTATCTGCGCTTTTACACGACGTTATTATCACGTTGGGCTTGTTCTCAGTGCTTGGTCTTGAGTTTGACTTAACGATTCTTGCGGCCATTTTGGCGGTAATTGGTTACTCACTCAACGACACCATCGTTGTATCTGACCGTATCCGCGAAAACTTCCGTAAAGTACGTGTTGATGACACGATTGAAATTATCGATATTTCATTAACGCAAACCCTAAACCGTACCTTAGTTACATCAATCACCACGATCTTAGTATTGATTGCGTTGTTCGTATGGGGTGGTCAAACGATTCACGGTTTTGCGACAGCATTACTATTTGGTGTGTTCATCGGTACTTACTCTTCTGTATACGTTGCTTCAGCAGTAGCGATTGCAATGGGTGTCAGCAAAGAAGACCTAATTCCAGAAGTAATTGAAAAAGAAGGTGCGGATCTCGATCCTATGCCTTAATAAGCCTAGCTTGACAAGAACCGCCCTGTTGGGCGGTTTTTTATTGGAACAAATTTATGAAACATCTCTTAATGAGTCTATGTATTATCTACTTATTGAGTGCCTGTAAAGACCAACAAGAGCAGCAATCAACAGCAGCTCAACAATCACAAGAGGCAACTTTACAACAACCACTAATAGCCTATGAAGGCTTAGTGTGGAGGGTGTTAACTAGCCTACAAGCTGAGTCGGATCAATTAACGGTTAAAGAAGCTATCGATAGCTTGATAAACTCATCTGAGTCGCTATTTTTAGCAATGAAAACACAGCTACCAGAATGTGAAGCTAGTTTGTTAGTAATGGCTGATTATGTGTCTAAGATGAAAGCGACAAAGGCGGCACAGTCGAAGCCGATGGAGCTCACACCTACGTTACCTGATTTTACAGAGCCTCGCTGTTACCATGCGCAACAATTACTACTCAATTCTTTAGCTGTTTTTGCTATTGCTGAACAGGCCGCAATAACTGAACAAGACTACCATCAAGCTAAGTTAAAAATGATTGATAGTATTGCGCGTATTAAACAACTTAATTGAATAATCATCATGATGATAAGTTAAGTTGCCATAAAATTGTCATACAGAATTGCTACTTTAATCGCCTACTTTTAAAACAGACGCTAGGTGAAAGGTGAGTGAGCCACTACAGCGAATTTTAGATAACAATGAAATAAAAACCCTATTTCAGCCTATCTTTGATATTTCTAATCAGCATATCTTGGGTTATGAAGCCCTTAGCCGCGGTCCAAAAGGCTCTGAATTAGAAATGCCTAGCGCTTTGTTTCGCGAAGCAATTGCATGCAATAAAATTTCAGAGTTAGAGCTCTTGTGTCGAAGTAAGGCGATAGAAAACTTCGTTAAATTAAACTTACAAGGTAAGCTCTTTTTAAACGTAAGCCCAAAGACTCTACTCGACCCGTGCCACCCTAAAGGAGAAACATTACATCTTGTTGAGCACTTTGGTTTGGCGGCGAATCGCGTTGTGATTGAAGTCACTGAGCAAGAAAAAGTGGAAGATGGCTTTTTATTATTAAAGACCATTGCTCATTATCGTGAACTTGGTTTTTCTATTGCTATTGATGATTTAGGTGCAGGTTATTCAGGTCTAAAGCAGTGGTCAGAATTGTGTCCTGATTTTGTAAAAATAGATCGCTACTTTATTGATCACTGCGACCAGAGCGTGGTGAAAAAAGAGTTTCTGAAATCAATTATTGTGCTTGCCAAAGCAACGAATACGCAAGTTATCGCTGAGGGAATCGAGCGGGCAGAGGAATTACGTTTGCTTGAAGGATTGGGTATTCAACATGCACAAGGTTTTTTACTGGAAAGACCAAGCTTGCAGCCCAGCTATCAAATTAATATTCAGTGCTTAGCGCACTTAGAGTCACCTGATAATTCGAGTAGTTTTGAGCAATCGATGGCTATTGGCTGGTTAGCTGTGGAATATGCCAGTATCGAAACAACCACACGCTGCAAAGATGCGCATAGTCTTTTTGAGCAAGATAAATCGCTTACAAGTCTTGCTGTTCTTGAACACAACATTCCCGTTGGATTACTACACCGAGACCAACTAACAGAAGTATTCGCCGCACCTTATGGGCATGCACTTTATGATAAACAACCAGTGACATCCTTGATGGATAAACAACCTCTGGTAGTTGACGAAAATGAGTTACTGGATACGGTAAGTCAGCAAATTACCGAGTTTGAATTTGATATTCGTCGACACATAGTAATCACCCGAAATGGCGAATACTTAGGTTTAGCGCCACTGCGTAATATCTTAAAACACATTACTGAAGAAAAAATCCGCCATGCTCAACATGCAAACCCACTGACTATGCTGCCGGGCAATGTCGCTATTAACGAAGCGATTGAGCTGAGACTTCGCAATAATTATCCGTTCTCACTCGCGTACGTTGATTTAAACCACTTTAAACAATTCAATGACCTATACGGTTATGCCAGCGGTGATAGTGTGATTAAATTATTGGCAGAGGTTATTGTTGATGCATCTAGTCTCAGTAAAGGGTTTGTTGGCCACATAGGGGGGGATGACTTTATGGTGGTGTTTGATAAAGAGGATGCACAGACTGTTTGTCACAACATAATTACTTTATTTGAGCAAAAATCGCGTGCCTTTTTCACCCCAGAACATATTGCACAGGGCGGTTATTGGGCAAGCAACCGAGAAGGTAAAAAGCAGTTTGTTCCCTTACTTACACTTTCGATAGGCCTTGTGAAGCCCGATTTAGAGCTTTGTATCAATAGCCATCAAGTTGCTGCATTGGCAACTGATGCAAAAAAAGAAGCTAAACGTTATCAAACAAGTCATTTATTTGTCTGTAAACGCAGTCGTCCTGCCCCTGCGGTCGTGAGGCTCAGCAGTGTGAGTGATGAAACAGCACATATTGGATTATGAATTAATTTTAAGTTGGGCTAATTTCACTTGTACCATTTACAGGCTAGGTGTAGCTTAAAAAAAACACAATGATAAAAATAATAATGAAGCAATTAACAGCCGTAGCCTTTGTATTAATCACACTAATGTGCAGCCCAACTGTGTATGCTGATACCGTTGTTAATTTAGCAGTTGAACAACGTCCTCTGTATAAACGTGATGATTACCTTAATGAGCTGTTACTGAAAGCCTTAGAGGCTGCTCAATTCCCTGTTAAGATAAACAAAGTGTTGGTTCACCCCCATCAGCAACGAACCTTGCTAAGGCTTGATGCTAATCAAGCTGATATCTACTGGAGTATGACCAGCCCAGAGCGTGAGCAACTAGCCATTGCCGTGCCAGTCCCTTTATTCAAAGGGTATATTGGTAAGCGGGCATTACTGACAAAGCGGTCATTTTTACCTCGTTTTACCCAGCTTAAAAATAAGCGTGACCTAGCTCAGTTAACTGCTATACAGGGGCATGACTGGCCTGATACAAAAATTTTAGCTCAAAATGGTCTATCGGTTAGGCCATTAGCTAATTATCAAGCCATGTTTAGTTTAGTTATTGCAGGGCGCGTTGACTATTTTCCTCGCTCTTTCATAGAAGTTATGTCTGAGCTTGAGCAGATAAATGACGAGCGGTTAGTGATTGTTCCCGATGTTTATATTAGTTACCCAACTGCATTTTATTTCTTTGTCAGTCATCGTAAGCCAGCGTTAGCGAAAGCGTTGCTTAAAGGACTACAAACGATGCAAGCATCGGGAGAGTTTGATGAAATGTTTAATCGATACTTTGCTGAAGGCTTAGCGAGCTTGCCATTTAAAGAAGGTAATACGATTGAAATTGCATTGGAAAATGAGTACTTTCAGCCACAAAAAAAGGAGCCTTAGCTCCTTTTTTAGATTACAACCGCTGTTAGCGAAGTAGTGATTCAGTTAATACTGGGCGAATTTCACGAATGATCGCTTGTGTTAACTTAGGTGCACCACAGATGATGTTGCCGCTTTGGTTGTAGTTAATACCACCTGCGAAATCAACAACCATACCGCCAGCTTCTTTTACTAAAAGCTCGCCCGCTGCTGTGTCCCATGGCTTAAGGCCAATTTCAAAGAAACCATCAACGCGACCCGCTGCAACATAAGCCATATCTAATGCAGCAGAGCCTGCGCGGCGAATATCAGCAGTGTGTACGAAAAGTGCTTTAAACGCTTCTGAGTATGCGTCTAAGTGATGCTTTTGCTTGAATGGGAAACCAGTCGCAAGGATAGAACCAGCTAACTCGTTAGTTTTAGTGACGCGTAAACGCTTGCTGTTAAGCTGTGCGCCTTGACCACGTGATGCTGTGAATAATTCACCACGAATTGGATCATAGATCACGGCTTGGTCTAAACGACCTTTAACTTTAAGTGCAATTGATACTGCAAAATGAGGAATACCCTTGATGAAGTTTGTTGTGCCATCAAGAGGATCTACAATCCATTGGTAATCTGCATCTTTACCTTTGTGCTCACCAAGCTCTTCACCTACGATAGTGTGATCTGGGTAAGATTTTAAAATAGTGTCACGAATTGCGGCTTCAGCTTCTTTATCGATGTTAGTCACTAAGTCGTTAGTGCCTTTTTGTTGTACATCAACTTTTGATAAATCTTCGCTTGCACGAAGTAAAATTTTGCCTGCGTTACGCGCAGCGCGAACCGCAATGTTTAACATTGGATG
The DNA here is from genome assembly GCF_041414825.1 of Pseudoalteromonas sp. 68 DY56-GL68. NCBI lineage: Bacteria > Pseudomonadati > Pseudomonadota > Gammaproteobacteria > Alteromonadales > Pseudoalteromonadaceae > Pseudoalteromonas > Pseudoalteromonas sp. 68 DY56-GL68. Next base: position 253,533 of record NZ_JAOCZL010000022.1, on the reverse strand, counting down.
CATAGCATTACCTTTGGGTTGTAAAAGAACGAATATATTTAAGCCGGCGTATTCTAGCGGTTTTTACTGCAAAGTAAACAACAAAGCAGAAATAGTTTTGGTTGTTTTTTGTACTGAACTGATTTTAAATTAAATTTCGACCTTATAAATTTTAACAGCGAAAAACTTTTAGCGCAGGTTAGTGCTCTAATTCAACCCGATTTATCTCCAATAAAAGTGATAAACCGCAAACATGATCTACGATCAATTATGATTGACTGCACGATCTATATAGCCTCCAGAATTGCTTTCGTGCTAGAATTCGCGCAATTTTTGACATTCAGTAAGTAACAACGCAATGACACTTGATGATATTCGTATCGTATTAGTTAACACATCTCATTCTGGTAATATTGGCTCAGCAGCACGAGCGATGAAAACGATGGGTTTATCAAATTTATATCTTGTTGATCCTGCTTGTGAAATCGATAGTCATGCGAGTGCGCTTGCAGCGGGTGCAACCGATGTGCTCGGCAAAGCGGTGGTTGTTGATACCCTTGCCGATGCCATTGCTGATTGTGCTCTAACAATTGGTACTAGCGCGCGTTCGCGTACCTTATCATGGCCTATGGTAGAGCCGCGTGAATGCGGTGAAAAGCTCGTAGCAGAGGCTGTAAATGGCCCAGTTGCACTTGTGTTTGGTCGTGAGAATAGTGGTTTAACTAACGAAGAACTACAGCAATGTAATTACCATGTATGTATTCCTGCAAACCCTGAGTATAGCTCACTCAACCTAGCGATGGCTGTACAAACGCTATGCTATGAAACACGCATGGCTTATTTGAATACACAGCCAAAAGCACAAGAAGAAGATGAAGCAACCTACCCAAGTGCTAAACAAACTGAGTTGTTTTATGAGCATCTAGAACAAACATTGAATGACACCGGCTTTATCATTAAACAACACCCAGGTTTAGTGATGACCAAATTACGTCGTTTATTTAATCGCGCACGTCCTGAAGAAGCCGAGATGAATATTTTGCGCGGTATTCTTACCTCAATTAATAAGTCTATAAAATAATCACTGGTTATAAGTATAATACTTGACTAAATTACTCAGGTAATTACAATGACACCTAGTACTTGACTAATTTTGTCGGGTATTCGGTTTTATCAATGGTGAACATCTATTTTTATCAGATGATAATACTTGACTATTTTGGTCTGGTAATTAAAATTTGCACACCTTAGCGTGCAGTAACATCGGGGGCTCCATGAAGTTAACATCAAAAGGCAGATACGCAGTAACCGCCATGTTGGATGTTGCACTCCATACAAATGTGGGTGCAGTGCCCCTGGCCGATATATCAGAACGACAAGAGATTTCCTTATCATATTTAGAACAACTATTTGCCAGACTCAGAAAAAATGGCTTAGTGAGTTCAGTGCGTGGCCCCGGTGGCGGATATTTATTAGGGCGTGACGCAGATAAAATTTCTGTTGGTGATGTTATTAATGCTGTTGATGAATCTGTTGATGCAACTCGTTGTCACGGTGCGACGGGTGGCTGCCAAAGCGGCATGCGCTGTTTGACCCATACCTTGTGGTCTGATTTGAGCGCACGTATCGAAGAGTTTTTAAATAGTATTACCCTTGCTGAATTGGTTGAGAAATCAGACGTGAAAGAAGTCGCATCTCGCCAAGATAACAGCATCAATAATGCAATTAAGCAACTGGAAAACATTCAAGTAAGCTGTCAACTGTAGCTTGACGAAAGCGGAGAGAGAAATGAAGTTACCGATTTATTTAGATTACGCAGCAACCACGCCTGTTGATGAACGTGTGGCAAAAGAAATGATGCAATGCCTGACTATGGACGGTAATTTTGGTAACCCTGCATCACGCTCACACCGTTTTGGTTGGCAAGCTGAAGAAGCGGTTGATCAAGCGCGTACAGATATTGCTGATCTAATTAATGCTGATCCACGCGAAATCGTGTTTACCTCTGGCGCAACAGAATCAAATAACCTCGCTATTAAAGGTGCTGCGCAATTCTACAAAAAGAAAGGTAAGCACGTTATTACGGTTAAAACAGAACATAAAGCTGTTATCGATACATGTCGTGAACTTGAGCGTCAAGGGTTTGAAGTAACCTATATGGACGTTGAAGAAAACGGCCTTCTAGACCTTAAAAAGCTTGAAGAAACAATGCGTGATGACACAGTACTTGTAAGCGTAATGCACGTAAATAACGAGCTAGGTGTTATCCAAGATATCGCGACAATCGGCGAAATGTGCCGTGAGCGCAAAATTATGTTCCACGTAGATGCTGCACAAAGCGCAGGTAAAGTACTTATCGACGTGCAACAGTTAAAAGTAGACTTCATGTCGTTCTCTGGCCACAAAGTATATGGCCCGAAAGGTGTAGGCGCACTTTATGTTCGTCGTAAGCCACGTGCTCGTTTAGAAGCACAAATGCACGGTGGTGGTCATGAGCGTGGTATGCGTTCAGGCACACTGGCTACGCACCAATTAGTCGGTATGGGTGCGGCATTTAGAATCGCGAAAGAAGATTTCGAAAAAGATCATGCACACATCAGCGCACTACGTAAGCGTTTGATTGATGGCATCATGGCTGATATGGACGAAGTTTACTTCAATGGTGAACCAAGCCAGTCAGTGCCAGGTATTGTAAACATCAGCTTCAACTTTGTTGAGGGTGAGTCGTTATTAATGGCTGTTAAAGACATTGCTGTTTCATCAGGTTCAGCCTGTACCTCAGCAAGCTTAGAGCCTTCTTATGTACTACGTGCATTAGGCCGTAATGACGAGTTAGCACACAGCTCAATTCGTTTCAGCATTGGCCGCTTTACGACTGAAGAAGAGATTGATTACACCGTTGAACTAATCAAAAACTCGATCGGCCGTTTACGTGAGATGTCTCCTCTATGGGAAATGCATCAAGAAGGTATTGATTTAGATTCAGTTGAGTGGGCGCATCACTAATTAGTGATGAGCCGCCGCTAGCAGGTAGTGAGGATAGTATTATGGCTTATAGTGATAAAGTAATCGATCATGTTGAAAATCCGCGTAACGTGGGTGTATTAGACAAAAACGATCCGTCAGTAGCAACAGGCATGGTGGGTGCACCAGCGTGTGGTGACGTAATGAAATTGCAAATCAAGGTATCACCAGAAGGTGTTATTGAAGATGCAAAATTTAAAACATATGGTTGTGGTAGTGCAATCGCTTCTTCTTCACTTGTAACTGAGTGGGTAAAAGGCAAAACCTTAGACGAAGCGGCAACAATCAAAAACACTGATATCAGTGCTGAGCTTGAGTTACCGCCAGTGAAAATTCACTGTTCGATTTTAGCGGAAGACGCAATTCAAGCAGCAATTGCTGACTACAAAAGCAAACAAGCGAAGTAAGAGATAATTTCATGGCAGTGACATTGACAGATGCGGCAGCAAACCGCGTAGAATCATTTTTAGCAAATCGCGGCAAAGGCATTGGCCTACGCGTTGGCATTAAAACGACGGGCTGTTCAGGTCTTGCTTATGTTCTTGAGTTTGTTGACGACTTAGCAGAAGGCGACGAAATTTTTGAAAGCCGTGGTGTAAAAGTAATCGTTGATGCGAAAAGCTTAGTGTACATTGATGGCACTGAGCTTGATTACACCAAAGAAGGTTTGAATGAAGGGTTTAAGTTTAATAATCCGAATCAAGCTGATGAGTGTGGATGTGGCGAAAGCTTCACGGTTTAAGCTCAAAAAATTTTCCTCGCTTGAAGCCCTGCCTATGTAGGGCTTTGTTATTTCCTGTTCACCTAGTTGGATAATGTAATGCGTTACTTTGAATTATTTGCAATTCCAGTTGATTACAATATTGATTTAGCGACGATAAATAAACACTACCTTGAGCTGCAACGTGCAGTTCACCCTGATCGCCATGCCAGTTCAAGCAGCCGCGATAAGTTACTTGCTGTGCAAAATGCAGCTGAAATCAATGATGCGTTACAAACTTTAAAACACCCCGTGAAGCGTGCAGAGTACATGTTGAGTGAGCTAGGGGTCGATATTCGTGCTGAACAGCAAACCTTACAAGACCCACATTTCTTAATGCAGCAAATGGAACTTCGCGAAGAACTCGAAGAGCTTGAAAATGCCGCAGATCCAGATGCAGCCATCGCGCAGTTTGAAGCGCAAATTAAACAGTTAGACAAGCAATATAGTCGTGAACTTGCTGAGCAATTAGCCAGCAATGATGAACAACAATGGCAAGCAGCTGCGGATAATATTCGTAAATTAAAGTTCGTTTATAAATTGCGAGATGAACTTGAGCGCATTGAAGACAGTTTATTTGATGATTAATTATTAGTTGTATAAAGCAGCTATTTAAGAGTTTAAAAAGAGCATTATGGCATTATTGCAAATTGCTGAGCCGGGGCAGAGCGCGGCACCACACGAGCACAAATTAGCAGTCGGTATTGACCTTGGTACGACTAACTCGTTAGTTGCTACAGTGCAAAGCGGCGAAGCCCGCACACTGACTGATTTAGCAGGCAATGCGATGCTACCATCGGTTGTGCAATACCAAGCAGATAGCATCGTGGTGGGTGAACGAGCGGCGGCAGCTGCCACTCAAGACCCTGCTAATACTTTGATCTCAGTGAAGCGTTTCTTAGGTAAAACGCAGGCTGAAATTGAAAAAAGCTATGGTCAACTGCCGTATCAATTTTGTGAGCATGATGGCTCGTTAGCAATCAGCACCGTTGCGGGCGCAATTAGCCCAGTCACTGCATCGAGTGAAATTTTAAAAGCCTTGAAACTTCGCGCAGAAGACAGCTTTGCAGGCCAAGATATTTTAGGTGCGGTTATTACTGTGCCAGCGTATTTTGATGATGCACAGCGCCAAAGCACCAAAGACGCTGCTGAGCTTGCTGGCATTAACGTATTGCGTTTATTAAACGAGCCAACGGCTGCGGCTGTTGCCTATGGCCTTGATTCAGGCCAAGAAGGTATTATCGCCGTATACGATTTAGGTGGCGGTACGTTTGATATTTCTATTTTACGCCTGCACCAAGGTGTGTTCGAAGTGCTTGCTACAGGCGGTGATTCGAGCCTTGGTGGTGACGATTTTGACTCGCTACTGGTAGATTACTTCAAAAAACAAACCGGTGTGAGCGAGCTTTCTGCATCGGTACTGCGTTTATTTATTAATAAAGCAAAAGCCTGTAAAGAAGCGCTAAGCCAATACCAAACTGTCAATGTAGGCTTAGAGTTTGATGGCCAAAGCCACAAAGTTGAAGTTACTCGCGAAACCTTTGATGAACTAGCACTTGGTCTTGTGAAGAAAACACTACGTTCTTGTCGCCGTGCAGTAAAAGATGCGGGTATCGAAAACGAAGAAGTACTGCAAGTGGTAATGGTTGGCGGCTCGACACGTATGCCAATTGTACGCTCTCAAGTTGCGGCATTTTTTGATAAAGAGCCACTGACTTCTATTGACCCTGATCGCGTAGTAGCACTTGGTGCGGCACTGCAAGCAGATGTACTGGTTGGCAATAAGCCAGATTCAGACATGCTGCTATTAGACGTATTACCACTGTCATTGGGTCTTGAGACCATGGGTGGCCTGGTTGAGAAAATCATTCCACGTAATACCACTATTCCTGTAGCACGTGCACAAGAGTTCACCACGTTTAAAGATGGTCAAACGGCGATGTCACTGCATGTACTACAAGGTGAGCGTGAGCTTGTTGATGATTGCCGCTCGCTGGCAAAATTCAGCTTAAAAGGTATTCCGGCCATGGCAGCAGGTGCTGCGCATATTCGCGTAACCTTTAAAGTTGATGCAGATGGCCTATTAAGTGTATCGGCAATGGAAAAATCAACCGGTGTGCAAGCTGAAATCCAAGTAAAACCATCATTTGGTTTATCGGATGACCAAGTTGCGAACATGCTAAAAGACTCAATGAGTAATGCCAAAGACGACATGCAAGCGCGTATGCTTAAAGAGCAACAAGTTGAAGCGTTACGCGTTGTTGAAGCACTAGAAGCATCACTGGCAACTGACAGTGAATTACTTGATGAACAAGAATTAGCTGCGTTAAAAGCAGAAATTGCTAAACTTGTTGCGGTACGCGAAAGCGCAACAACACCGGCAGAAATTAAAGCAGCAATTGAAGCTGTCGACAATGCAAGTAGCGAATTTGCTGCGCGTAGAATGGATGCATCAATCAAAAAAGCGCTGCAAGGGCAGTCAGTAGACGAAGTTTAACGAGGTAAGGTATGCCACAAATTATTTTTCTTCCACACGAAGAGTTATGCCCAGAAGGCGCTGCAATCGAAGCTCCTACAGGCGAAACCGTATTAGATGTTGCGCTTAAAAATGGTATTAGTATTCCGCATGCCTGTGAAAAGTCATGCGCGTGTACAACATGCCACTTAATTATTCGTGAAGGCTTTGATTCTTTAGATGAAAGTGATGAGCTAGAAGACGACATGTTGGATAAAGCATGGGGTCTTGAGCCTGAGTCTCGTCTTGGTTGCCAGGCAATTATTAAAGACGAAGATCTGGTAGTTGAAATTCCAAAGTATAATCTCAATATCGTTAATGAAGAGCATTAATTCTTAACGGCTTTGAATACCTAAAAACCGCTGTAGTTGCTTGGTCTCTACAGCGGTTTTTTGTTTTTTGCGGTCCGCTTTACTAGGAGGTTTTATGTCTGATTTAGTTTTTTCTGATTCGTTTATCGATGGTGACTTTTATTCTACGAGCCAGCGTTTTAGTGTAGATAACCCTGCAACCGGACAAGCAATTACCGATGTGTCTGATATTGATGAAGCTGGCGTTGAGCTGGCCATTAAACGTGCTGACGAGGCATTTAGCAAGCTAAAACAAACAACGGCGACTGAGCGTAGTGAAACGTTGCGTCGCTGGTATGAGTTGGTTATTGAGCACAAACAGCAACTTGCTGAGCTGATGACCAAAGAGCAAGGTAAACCTTTAAAAGAAGCATTAGGGGAGGTTGAATACGGTGCAGGCTTTATTAAGTGGTTTAGTGAAGAAGCAAAGCGTAGTTACGGCGACAACATACCAGCTACAGACGGCCAACATCGTCTATCAACCATAAAGCAGCCAATCGGTGTCGTTGCAGGCATTACACCGTGGAACTTCCCAATCGCCATGATCACTCGTAAGGTTGCCCCTGCATATGCAGCGGGTTGTAGTTTCGTGATTAAACCTTCTGAGCATACCCCTTTATGTGCAATTGCTTTGGCTTACCTTGCCGATAAAGCAGGGTTTGTAAAAGGGGCATTAAATGTGGTGGTCTCAGAGAATGCAAAAATGGTTGGCGAGATCATGACCGGATCTGAGCGTGTACGTAAGTTCACATTTACAGGTTCAACCGGTGTAGGTAAGCAGTTACTTTCACAGTGCGCATCTACAATTAAGAACACATCGATGGAACTTGGTGGTAATGCACCGTTTATTATTTTTGAAAATGCCGATTTAGATGAAGCAGTTGCTGGCCTTATGGGGGCTAAGTTTAGAAACGCAGGGCAAACCTGTGTTGCTGCTAACCGAATTTTTGTTCAGCGCTCGGTACTAGAGACGGTGCTTGAAAAACTCACAGACAAAGTAGCTGAGTTAAAAGTTGGCAATGGCCTTGATGACGGGGTGGATATTGGCCCATTAATTTATCCTAAAGCAAAAGAGAAAGTACAAACGCTTGTGCAAGATGCGGTTGATAAAGGGGCGTCATTAATTGGTGATAACAGCGAACTTGAAGGTAGCTTTCAAGCGCCATTAATTTTAACTGATGTGACACCACAGATGGATATCTACCATGATGAAGTGTTTGGCCCTGTAGTCAGCATAATTGCTTTTGATGATGAACAAGAAGTCTTGCAGCTTGCTAACGATGTGCCGTATGGTTTAGCTGCGTATTTTTACAGTGAAAATATCAAGCAAGTTTATCGCGTAAGCGAAGCACTTGAATACGGCATGATTGGTATTAATGAAGGCCTCATTTCAAACCCAGTAGCGCCATTTGGTGGTTTAAAGCAATCTGGTCTTGGCCGTGAAGGTGGTCATCAAGGATTAAATGAGTACCTTGAAGAAAAGTATCTTTGCATTAAGGTCTAATCTCACGCGAAATAAATTTCACGCCTACCCCCGTAGGCGTCATGCTTGCATGGCGCGTTTTACAGATTTTGCAACATGCATCTTCGCGTGAAATAAATTTCACGCCTACCACCGTAGGCGTCATGCTTGCATGGCGCGTTTTAAAGGTTTTGCAACATGCATCTTCGCGTGAAATAAATTTCACGCCTACCCCGTAGGCGTCATGCTTGCATGGCGCGTTTTAAAGGTTTTGCAACATGCATCTTCGCGTGAAATAAATTTCACGCCTACCACCGTAGGCGTCATGCTTGTATGGCGCGTTTAAATCTTCACGCGAAACAAGTTCCAAGTCGACATCGTCCCGTTTATTTCCGATAAAATGATAGCGCTGTCATTTTAGTTTTTATATGATAGGTATGAATAATAAACAAAAATGACAAGTAATACGGAAAAAATACCGTAAACTCAGGGCATAAACGAGGAGAAAGTAATGGGTTTTAAAAAGTCTGCACTCGCTGCAATGATAATGGCAGCGCCTATAATGGCAAACGCGGCACTCACACAGTCGCAGGTAAATCAGTTTGCTAAAGATACCGAGTTACTGTTTTCAGTTGAAGATAACTTTCGTAATAGAGACGCGGGCTTTTTAGGAAAAATCACTCTTAACAACCGCTCTGATGTTGCGTTACCTGCAGGCGAAAGTGATTGGCAACTTTATATCCATTCGGTTCGTAAAATTTCAACAGAGCATGTCGCAGGTCTTAATATTGAACATGTTAATGGTGACTTACATCGTCTTGTGCCAACCCGTTCATTTAAAGGGTTAGCGGCAGGGGAAAGTTTAGATATTCCTTTCGATGCGCAAGTGTGGATTGTTGCATACAGTGATTTTATGCCGCGTGCATTTTTTGTAGCAGGTAAGAGTAAGCCTGCCATCTTTGCCAATACAGACACTGAGGACTTTAAAGAGTTTGTTACGCCGTTCACTCGTGATAACCAACTATACCGTTACAACGAACCAAAAGATTTATCTGTTTTGGCAACGGCAAAAGTGCGTTTTGAAAGAAACAAGGAAGATAAAGTCGAAGTAAGTAAAGACGATGCATTAAAACGAATTATTCCGAAACCGCAAAAAGTTGATTTTAACCGTGGTACAACAACACTAAACAGTGATTGGCAAATTAGTTACCAAGGCCAGCTTAAACATGAAGTTATGGTCTTCATGCAAGACCTGCAAGATGACTATGGAATTAGTTTAAAAGCTCAACCTGACCATATAAGCCTTGGCAAAGAAAAAATCATTCGCCTAAACGTTGATCCTTCTTTAAATACAGGTAAAGCAGAAAGTTATACACTGGAAATTAACGATGATGTCATTAATATCGTAGGCAGTGATAATGCTGGCGTATTTTATGCGATGCAAAGTGTATTAAACTTAATTCCAGCAGGCAGTAAAGACTCTGCAAATTTACCACGTCTTGAATTAGAAGATGCTCCGCGTTATGGCTGGCGTGGCATGCATTACGATAACGGTCGTAACTATCATGGCAAAGAAGCCATGTTCAAACTTGTTGAGCAAATGGCTCGCTATAAAATGAATAAGCTACACTGGCACTTTTCAGAAGATGAAGGTTGGCGTCTTGAGATCCCTGGCTTACCTGAACTTACCGATGTTGGCGGCTATCGCTGTTTTGATTTAGAAGAGCGCGAGTGTTTATTAACGCAACTTGGTACGGGGCCATTTAAATCAGGCTCAGGTAATGGTTACTTAAAACGTGATGAATTTGTTGAGCTATTAAAATTTGCCAAAGATCGTCATATTCAAATTATCCCAGAAGTTGAAGGACCAGGTCATGCGCGTGCCTCAATTAAAGCAATGGAAGCGCGATACCACAACCTGCTTGAAGAAGCTGAAAAAACAGCTAAAAATAACATCAAGTCACAGTCAGCCAATAAGGAAATTCAAAAAGTAGATATTGGCCCTGCAACACAATATTTATTGACCGATCCTAAAGACACCTCTGTGTACATGACAGTTCAAAACTACAAAGATAACTCGATGAATGTATGTATGGATTCAACCTACGCATTCTTAGATAAAGTGACCTATGAACTACAGCAGATGTACCGCGAAGCAGGTGTGCAGCTAAAAAATCTACACATAGGTGGTGATGAAGTGGGGGCTGGTTCGTGGATTGGCTCGCCGATTTGTCAGGCGCTGTTTGCTGATCCTAATAATGGTGTTGCAGGCCCTGCAGATTTAAAACCCTACTTTACTCAGCGTGTTGCGACCTTACTTGAGAAACGTGGCATCTCTCCTGGTATATGGGAAGATGGCATCATGTATGATCGTGAAAACTCGTTTAAGCGTGATGAGTTTCCAAATAAAACCTTTACCGTTAATACGTGGGATAACATCTGGGAGTGGGGTGTTGCAGATAGAGCGTATCGCTTAGCTAATGCCGGTTACCAAGTGGTGTTATCGCATGGTACGCATTTGTATTTTGATCACCCGTACGAGGCAAACCCTGAAGAGCGTGGTTATTACTGGGCAACCCGTTACACCGACACCAAAAAAGCGTTTAACTACATGCCAGATGATGTGTATGCCAATGCTGATTACACACGCACTCGCGAGCCAATTGTTAATCTAGAGGCGTTAGTTGGTCGCCCGTTACCTAAGCTTGAAAAACCTGAGAATATTTTAGGTATGCAGGGTCAAGTTTGGTCAGAAACAATCCGTACCGAAGAGCAAGTGCTAGCGATGATCTTCCCACGTATTTTATCGGTTGCAGAGCGTGCATGGCACAAAGCTGATTGGGAAGGGCAAAGCGTTGATAGCAAAAAACAAGCAAAAGATTGGGCGGAGTTTTCAAGTGCCGTTGGCTTAAAAGAGCTTGAAAAACTAGCTCAAGGTGGCATTAATTTACACTTGCCTGTGCCAGGTGGAGTGATTGAAAATGGTAAGCTGTATGCCAACAGCGCCTTTGCTTATTTGAGCATTGAGTACAGCCTCGATAACGGCCAAAGCTGGCAGTCTTATGCTGAGCCAGTAAAGGTTGATAGCAAGGCAAAAGTAGCTCTGCGTACTCGCTTAAATGAGCAGCAAACCAGTCGCGTTACTTTTGTTGGAGAGTAATGTTTAAGGTATTTCGCGCGAAATAAATTCGCGCCTATTATATGGCGCGTTTTTAACGGTTGCAGAGTGCGGCATCTTCGCGCGAAATAGATTCGCGCCTATTATATGGCGCGTTTTTAACGGTTGCAGAGTGTGGCTCCTTCGCGCGAAATAAATTCGCGCTTATTATATGGCGCGTTTTTAACGGTTGCACAATGTGTACCTTTGCGTGAGTTAAGCTCATAGCTAAAAGAAATATGTCAGCGCTGTCATTTTTGTTGCGATAGTGTTATAAATATTTAATATCAATTTTATATAATTAATCTAAATGAGCAGCATTGCAGGGCCAATGCATGCTGTGATTGGGAAACGTTATGTCAGAAACGAATAAACAAAGCAGCTTAGTGCCAATGGCAATAGTTGCGACACTGTTTTTTATTTTAGGCTTTGCCACATGGTTAAATGGCTCGTTAATGCCGTTTTTACAACAAATTTTACAGCTTTCACCGTTTCAGGCATCACTGATAATTTTCTCATTTTATATTGCAGTAACATTTACAGCGATCCCATCGGCGATGATCATTCGAAAAGTGGGCTATAAAAATGGCATGGCGCTGGGAATGGCAACCATGATGGTAGCAGGGTTATTGTTTATTCCTGCGGCTAAAACGCAAGTGTTTGCACTCTTTTTATTTGCTCAACTTGTTATGGGCGCAGGTCAAACTTTGCTACAAACAGCCGTTAATCCATACGTAGTGAGAATTGGACCAGAAGAGTCCGCGGCAGCACGCGTGAGTGTCATGGGGATACTCAACAAAGGAGCTGGGGTTATTGCACCGATTGTTTTTACCGCGCTGATTTTAAGTGATTTTACGGGGTTTGTTGGTAAAGAATTAAGCCAAGCTGATATCGATGCCATGGCAAATGGTTTAATACTCCCTTATTTAGGAATGGCGATTTTTATTGGTGTACTCGGTTTTGCCGTCACTAAAATGCCATTACCAGAGCTAATCGACGATGCTGATGAGCAAAAACCAGGGCAAGTAAAGGAGGCGCTGAGCCACCCAAGCCTTGCGTTAGGGATTGTTGCATTATTCGTTTATGTAGCTGTTGAAGTAATTGCTGGCGATACAATTGGCAGCTTCGCACTTTCATTAGGTGTTGAAAAGTATAGTGTTATGACTTCATACACTATGGGGTGTATGGTATTGGGTTACTTTTTAGGAATTTTATTAATTCCACGTATATTGTCGCAGCAAGTTGCACTAACAATTTCTGCGATTTTGGGTTGTGCGCTTACAATAGCAATTGTTACAGTAAGCAATGAGTCTGTTTTTATTTCAACATTACTAGGCCTAAAATCGGTACTTCCTGATACCTTATTACTCATCGCTGTGCTAGGCTTTGCTAATGCGATTGTTTGGCCAGCAGTGTGGCCGTTAGCATTATCAGGTTTAGGCAAACTAACGAGTGTAGGCTCGGGCTTACTTGTGATGGGTATAGCCGGTGGTGCATTTGGCCCGTTATTTTGGGGTTTGGCAAGTGGCGGAGTTAAAAGTGCTGACGCCCAACAGGCAGCCTATATTGTGATGTTGCCTTGTTATTTATTTATCCTTTTCTATGCTTTAAAAGGGCATAAAATGAAAAGTTGGAAGTAATAATAAGCTTAAGGTTAAGTTATACAAATACTAACCTTGAGCTGTGAAAAGCATTTCTAGTAAATAGAAATAATCCCGTGTGTAATGCCACCGAAAGGTGGCATTTTTTTGTCAAAGCTAAACGGTACGTAAATTGATGTAAAACTGCTTCACAGAATAAGAGAGCTTTCCCCGTTTTTGTCGATTTTTCCGTTGTATCCGTTCATTTTTATGATCCAAGGCCAATAATCTCAAGATTTTCTACGGCTTAGTCAACTTAGCCAAATAGCTATTTATCAAATCAAGTCTTTGTTCCTCAAACATTATCCAAGCTTATTAAAAAAGCAAGGTGCTTACTAAATGAATGGAAGGGATGGAAATCAGGGGAACGCATTGAGATGAGTACTTGTGGATATGATGCTTTGCTGGATAACACGTTAAGGAATACCCAGCCATTTTACCTAATTAAAAATTTAGATGAATTTAAAACGCCATCGAATATGGTAATATTCGCAAATACAGCAGATAAGTGAAATGGTATAGGCAATAGAGCCTTTATCAAGTAGCTATTAGTAAAAGCTTTAGAGCAGGGTAAGCTCTAGAGCCCCTAAAAGGATTAAAATGAGATATTTAGTAACAGGTGCAGCTGGTTTTATAGGCTCTGCGGTTATACGCCATATCATTGAAAACACAAAAGACTCCGCTATTAATGTTGATAAACTGACTTATGCAGGTAATTTAGAGTCATTGAAATCGGTTGATTCGAGTGAGCGTTATACTTTTGAGCAGGTAGATATCTGTGACCGTGAAGAACTTGATCGCATTTTTAGGCAATATCAACCAGATGCTGTGATGCACTTGGCTGCGGAAAGCCATGTTGATCGTTCAATTACAGGCCCTGCAGAGTTTATTCAAACAAATATAATCGGCACCTATAATTTACTTGAAGCTGCTCGCCAGTACTGGAATACATTAGAAGGTAATGCTAAAGAAAAATTTAGATTTCATCATATTTCGACAGATGAAGTGTATGGTGATCTGCCACACCCAGCAGACCTTGCTCTGGAAGAAAATGAGCTGCAACCTCAGAGTTTGCCATTATTTACAGAGCAAACAGCTTATGCACCAAGTAGCCCATACTCTGCAAGTAAAGCATCGAGTGATCATTTAGTAAGAGCTTGGGCTCGTACCTATAATTTTCCAACAATCGTCACCAATTGTTCAAATAATTACGGCCCTTATCATTTTCCTGAAAAGCTTATTCCATTAGTGATATTAAATGCTTTAGAAGGGAAAGAGCTGCCGATTTATGGCAAAGGTGATCAGATCCGTGATTGGTTATATGTAGAAGATCATGCCCGTGCCTTATATAAAGTAGTGACAGAAGGAAAAGTCGGAGAAACTTACAATATTGGTGGGCATAATGAAATGCAGAATATAGAAGTCGTAAAAATGATTTGCGATCTTTTAGATGAGTTAGCCCCAATTAAACTTAAAGAGCTGAAATCGAAAGAGGGTGAATTATTAACTACATATTCTTCACTTATAAAGCATGTAAATGATCGCCCAGGTCACGATAGACGTTACGCTATAGACTCAACAAAAATGAGCAAAGAGCTTAATTGGAAGCCACTTGAAACATTCGAAACTGGCCTTAGAAAAACGGTACTGTGGTACTTAAATAACCTCGACTGGTGTCAAAATGTGCAAGATGGTTCCTACCAACGAGAACGCCTTGGTGAAATAAACCTCAACAAAACGGAGCAATAATATGAAAGGGATTATTCTAGCTGGGGGGTCTGGCACACGCCTATATCCTTTAACTCGTGGTGTTTCCAAACAATTACTGCCTTTATATGATAAACCTATGGTTTATTACCCATTATCTACTTTAATGTTGGCTGGAATTAAAGATATTTTAATTATAACCACGCCAGAAGACCTTCAGAGTTTTCAGCGAATTTTAGGTGATGGCTCAGATTTTGGTATTCAACTAGAGTATGCAGTACAGCCTAACCCTGAAGGGCTTGCCCAAGCATTCATTATCGGTGAAGAGTTCATTGGTAACAGTTCTGTGTGTTTGGTTTTAGGTGATAATATCTTTTATGGTCAAGGTTTCCCTAAAACATTAGCGAGTGCAAGTCATCGTGAAAGTGGTGCAACTGTATTTGGTTATCATGTTAAGGATCCGGAACGTTTTGGAGTCGTTGAGTTTGATGAGAACTTAAAAGCTATTTCTATTGAAGAAAAACCAGCTAAACCAAAATCTAATTTCGCTGTTACAGGGTTATATTTTTACGATAATTCAGTCGTTGAGAAAGCTAAAAAAGTAAAGCCTTCATTACGAGGAGAATTAGAAATAACCAGTATTAACCAGATGTATTTAGAAGAAGGTACACTGCATGTCGAGCTATTGGGTCGAGGCTTTGCTTGGCTCGATACGGGAACACATGAAAGTCTTCATGAAGCCTCTAATTTTGTACAGACAATTCAACATGTCCAAGGGCTTAAAATTGCCTGTTTAGAAGAAATTGCATGGCGTAATAACTGGTTAACGGCAGAACAAATACTTGCGCTGGCGGAGCCAATGAAAAAAAATGAGTATGGTAAGTACCTTGTACAATTAGTCAGTAATTAAGTTCATGCACGACAAGAAAAAAATTAAAAGTGGTTTTATTTGGAGTGCATTAGATAGTTTAGGCACACAAGCAATAGCTTTAGCTACAAGCTTAGTTCTGGCTAATATCTTAGGTCCAGCAGTATTTGGTTTAATTGCCATGCTAGCGATATTTATTGCGGTTGCTAATGTGTTTATTAATAGCGGGTTCAACGCTGCATTGATACGAAAGACAGACAGAGATGAGTCTGATTTTGCGACTACTTTCTATTTCAGTCTTGGTGTATCCATAGGCTGTTACCTATTACTATTTTTCTGCGCCCCTTATATTGCCCAATTCTATCAGCAGCCAGAGCTAACTACACTAACCAGAGTTATTGCACTTGTTGTCGTGATTAATACTTTTTCGGCAATTCCCATTGTCAAACTCAGTGTAAGCTTAAACTTTAAAACGCAAGCTAAGTGCAATTTCATTGCACTTACTTGTAGCAGTCTATTAGCATTGGCTTTGGCTTATTTTGATCATGGTGTATGGGCATTAGTGGCTCAACAACTAGCATTAGCAATCATCAATGTATTGATGCTAAATATTTTGGTGCCATGGAGGCCTAAGCGCAAGTTTTCTAAAGAATCCTTTAAAAACCTATTTGGTTTTGGTTCAAAGCTACTTTTATCTGGCCTGTTAGATACTATTTACAATAATATTTATAGCCTAATTATCGGTAAGCAGTTTACAGCCGTTCAGCTTGGTTTATTCAATCAAGCGAATAGATTGTCTAGCTTACCTGCGGTTACTTTGACAGGGGTAATTCAAAAAGTTACTTTTCCTATGTTAAGTGCGATACAACACGATACGAAGAAACTTGATGCATCCTACTTATTAACTTTGCAATTTGCTGCAGTAGTCATATTCCCTGTTATGTTTGGTTTATGCATTATTGCCAAGCCGTTGATTGAAATCTTATTAGGGCAAGAATGGCAGGGTACTGCAGAGCTCGTCAGTATCATTACAATGGCGTTAGTGCTTTATCCAATTCATGCTATTAATTTAAACATGTTACAAGTGAAGGGACGTTCTGACCTCTTCTTAAAATTAGAAATAATTAAGAAGATAACGATTACCTTAATACTTGTTGTGACGGTACCTATGGGTATTAAAGCAATGTGTATAGGTATGGTTGTCAGCTCTTACTTGGCATTGTTTATCAATACTTACTACACAGGTAAGCTTTCGAGCTTAACGGCTTATAAGCAGCTGATAGCCTTGCTTCCGATTGCGCTTATTACCGCTTTTTCGGCCTTTTTAGGATACAGCGTTGGTATGAACTTCAGCAGCAATATTATTCAAATTATCACTATGTTAGGTGTTGCTCTAGGAAGTTATATTCTAATTCTAATTCTGATGCAGCGATCATTGCTTATTGCCTTAAAAAACACATTAAAAAATTAACCCTATATGGAGTCATTATAAATGATTGCCTTAAACAACCCTGTTAAACCTAACTTAAAAAAGCTCCAAAAATTACTCGAAAAAATAAATGATAATAGTTGGTTCACTAATTTTGGGCCTATGCATAAAGAATTAACTGAAAAGTTAGAGGATTATTTATGTGTAGAAAACCTTTTACTGACAAATAATGGTACGTCAGCACTTCAAATCGCAGGTAGGGCACTTAACAGCCACTCTCTAATCTCAACACCATTTAGCTTTGTAGCTACTGTTAGCGCTTTTAAATGGCAGAAAGATGAAGTGGCATTTGCGGATATTGACTCAAGTAGTTTAAATATTTGCCCAGATGCAATTAAAGCTGCTTATGAACAAGGCTGTAAAGCTGATACTTTAGTTGCTACACATGTGTATGGAAACCCCTGTGATGTTCTTAAATTAAAAGATCTTGGCGAACAAAAAGACTTTAAAATTATTTATGATGCCGCGCATGCTTTTGGTGTGAAAATCAATGAACAATCAATTTTAAAGTATGGGGATGCGAGTACATTGAGTTTTCATGCAACCAAAGTTTTTCATACGGTTGAAGGTGGAGCTGTTATTTTTAAAGATAAAGACAGTTATGAAAGAGCTGAGCGACTCATTAATTTTGGTTCTAACCCAAGTGATTCGAACCATGTTGGCATAAATGCAAAAATGAATGAGTATCAAGCAGCTGTTGGTTTGGTTAACCTTGAAGAAATAGATGATGTGCTTGATCATAGAGCTGAATTATTTCATGCATATAGACAAGGTTTAAAGGATGTAGTTAAGTTACCTACTTGGCACCCAGAAGCAAATGCCAATGGTGCTTATATGCCAATCTTGTTAGACAGTGAGAAACAGCTAAAGAAAGTGACTCAAGCATTAGAAGAAAATAACATTCAAAGCCGCAATTACTTTGCTCCTTCATTAGACCGAATCTTTGTAGATGAACACAATTACGGAACGTCCAATAGCTTAAAAGCATCAGAAAGTATCTTGTGCTTGCCTTTACATGCGCATTTAAAACTACACGATATTACAACCGTTATCGAAAATGTAAAAAAAGGATTGTAGAAAATATGGCTTTTTATACACAAATTGAATTAGAAGCTTTGGGATTCAAGCATGTAGGTAAGAATGTCAAATTGTCAAAATTAGCATCTATTTACAATGCGGCAAACATAGAAATTGGCGATAACAGTAGAATCGACGACTTCTGCGTTTTATCAGCGGGAAAAGAGGGGATTAGCATAGGCAAGTACGTGCATATTGCTGTTTATACGTCATTGATAGGTGCAGGAAGAATTACGATGGAAGACTATACATGTCTATCATCAAGATGTTCAGTCTACTCTAGTAATGATGACTATTCAGGCGAATATATGACGAACCCAACGGTTCCAAGTCAATATACCAATGTAAGTCATGCACCGGTTACAATCAAAAAGCATAGTTTAATTGGAGCTGGAAGCATTATTTTGCCAGGGGTGATAATTGAAGAGTGCGTTGCAGTTGGTTCTCTATCTTTGGTCAATAAATCTCTTGAGGCTGGTTTTGTATATGCAGGGCAACCCGCTAAAAAAATCAAGCAACGCAGCAGAAATTGTGAAACGCTGGAAAATGAATTATGTTCGAAAAACTAGTCGCACCTTGCGAGGAAGAGGTTACTAAACACTGGTTATATGCTGACCAAGTTTTCACTTCGATTATTTGCACAACATTTAATCAAGAAAGCTATATCCGCGATACAATAGAAGGATTTCTAGCTCAAGTTACAGAGTATCGGTTTGAGATTATTATTCACGATGATCTCTCTACTGATAACACGCGGGCTATCATCCAAGAGTACCAGCAAAAATACCCATCAATAATTAAACTCATACTACAAGATGTAAATCAGTTTTCGATCAACATTAACTTGCCTTTCAAACATTCGTTAGCAATTGCGCAAGGAGAATATGTTGCCCTTTGTGAAGGGGATGACTTTTGGGTGGATCGTTGTAAGTTGCAGAGGCAGATTCTGGAACTTAAAAAACATAGCGATCTGAACCTATGTGTACACAATGCATACATTATAAACTCTGAAGAGGAGCCACACTCTTCATATCAGTTTCCTACACGAAAAGAAGCTACTCATATCATTGATTATGCTGAAATATACAAAGTACACTCACAGTTTTGCCCAACAGCATCAATGTTTATAAGAAAAAGTGTCTTGGATAACTTACCTAGTTTTTTTTATGATGCGCCAATCGGAGACTTTTTCTTGGAGGCTTTCTCTGGGATTAATGGGATTGTTTATCTACATGAAAAAATGAGTGTCTACAGACGTGAAAGTCAGAACTCCTGGTCTTCTGAAACAGTAAATAATACCGTGAAATTAAAAAAGCATAACTTACGCATGATAGAGTCTCTAGATAAACTAGAGCGTTACCTTGAGCCTGAATATTCTCGTAATGTAAAAATAAGAAAACAATACATATTTGGCCAATTATGTACTCAAAGCGTGTTGCAAAATAAATATTTAGAGTCAGTGAAATACTTTAATAAATATCGTGCACAAGGCGCAGCTTTTAAATCACTGTTAAGTTTACTGTATCGTTGTTCTAAAACGCTATTTATGAGACGTGCATTTTAGATATTACAGCTTCAACAAAAACTAACCTGCAGCGAAAAGGCTACTTAGTATCTATTAAGTAGCCTGAAAATGACATTATATTTATTATTAGGGCTTAGAGCTTATTTTTAGGGGGAGAGCTTTTAATCTTATTGCTACAAAAACGCTACTTGCAAATAGGGAATTTTGTCGACACTGCGCACTTCAAAGGAGTTTAAAAAGTAAGTGAAGTTTAATTTGATAAATAAGAATATTTATAGAGGAAAAAGTGGGGCGACTGATGGGGCTTGAACCCACGACAACCGGAATCACAATCCGGGGCTCTACCAACTGAGCTACAGCCGCCACTGAGATACACCTCGATTGGTGTGGCGCGCATATTACATAATTAATATCACCTTGTGAAGTCCTAAATAGAAAAAACTATAAAAAAGTTTCTTTGCTCGGAAAATTCAGAAATGGCTATTTAGTCAGTTGGTGTTCAGTTTTGCGGATTAGACTCTCGGCTTCTGCAATAGAGCAATCACTCATTTTTTAATCTGTCTGTAATTTAATGATTTTTTAATCAAAGATCATATATAATTTGTACAGCGTTATGCTAAAAATGAACTTCAGGAGAGAACATGGATACTATAATGAACTGGATCAATGAGAATTCAGGTTTAATCATACATTACGCCATTCAGGGTGTGTTGGCGCTAATTATTTTCCTTATCGGTGGCCGTATCGCAAAATTTTGTGAAGGGTTAACTGAAAAAGCTTTCGACAAGAAAAAAGTCGATAAAGCGGTAGGTTCATTTGTAGCAAGCATTGTGTATGCGATCGTATTTGCTGCAACAATCCTAATGGCACTTTCGCAATTAGGTATTGAAACAACATCATTCATCGCTATTTTAGGTGCGGCTGGTTTAGCGGTTGGTTTAGCACTACAAGGTTCATTATCTAACTTCGCATCAGGTGTACTGATCATTTTACTTCGTCCTTTCAAATCAGGTGACTACGTTGAAGCAGGTGGTAAAGCGGGTACAGTTAAAAAGATTGAGATCTTCTCTACAGAGTTACGCACGCCTGATAACAAAGTGATTATCATGCCAAACTCAAAAATCATGGGCGATGCCATTATTAACTACTCACGCGAATCAACACGTCGTATCGATCTAGTGATTGGTGTTGGCTATGATGCAGATCTAAAAGAAGCAAAAGCAGTGCTAAAATCAGTGCTTGATAAAGAAGAACGTTTACTTAAAGACCCTGCTTATACAGTTGCTGTGTCTGAACTTGCTGATTCAAGTGTTAATTTTGTTGTGCGTCCATGGGTCAACTCGTCTGATTACTGGCCAACGTACTTTGATCTAGTAGAAAACATTAAGATCGCATTAGATGATGCAGACATCACTATCCCATTCCCGCAAATGGATGTTCATTTGCATAAAGAAGACGCAAGCGTCAAATAAAAAGCAGTAAAGGTTATTTTTTAATGAAATTAAAAGCTTTATCAATTCTAGTTGCAGCCTCAGCTGCAACTAGCGCATTCGCAGCTGACGAAACGAAAACGTGGGATGTAACCAGCGAATTGGGTGCAATTATCACTAGCGGTAATACTGAAACAACCACATTAAAAGGCGGTATAAAGGTATTACACAATCTTGAAAGCTGGAATAACGAATATAAACTTGACGGTCTTTATAAAGAAGATGAAGTTGAGAATGATGCGGGCGAAAAAGAAACGCAGCGTACTAATGAAAAGTACTCATTCTCTGCGCAAGGTAACTATAAATTAAACGAAAAGCACTCACACTTATTCATCTACGGCTCGCACGTATCTGATTATTTTGGTGCATATCGTAACGAAACAGTTATCTCAGCAGGTTACGGTTTACGTTTAATCGACCGTTCAGACATGTGGCTGAACGCTGAAATTGGTCCAGGTTATAAATACTTCCAATACCCTGATGACAGCACTGAAATGGATGACAACGGTAATTCACTTGCCGGTGAGCGCGAAGGTGAAGTCATTGCGTTAGGTAAAGTTGATTACAACTGGCAAATTTCAGAAAGCGCACGTTTTACTCAGCTTGTATCTGTGGAATACGGTGATACAAATACCAAAACACGCTCTGAATCAGCTATTTTGGCGAAAATCAACGGCTCTCTACAAATGAAAGTGGCGTATAACATCACTCATAACTCAGATGTAGCAGACGACAAAGAAAATACCGACACAGAAACATCATTAACGTTAGTTTATAGTTTCTAAGCGCTTTAATTTAAGATTGAATGGGTAAACTTGTTTACCCATTTTTTTTGCTTAAAAAATGATGTAGTATGCGGCGGTTAATCTTTATTTTCTTAGAAGGGAAACTTTGTGAAGTTTTTTAGGCTTGTAATCGCTCTTTTTATATCGCTTTTATTTATAACAGAAGCGCACTCCGTCACTCCGACCAAGCAGCAAATTGAACAATTTAAAAAGCTACCTAAATCACAGCAAGAAGCTATAGCAAAGAAATATGGCTTGGATATAAGCATGCTGGATTCTACCAACAAGGATGGCGAATCGCTTGACGATGAGAATAACAGCTCAGTGATGCCAAGAGATTTATTCGGTGAGAAAAAAGATAATAAAGAAGAACTCACGGATGAAGAAAAATTCAAGCCTCAACCTGATGAACTTAAGCCTTTTGGTTATGAGTTGTTTTCAGGAGAGCCTACAACATTCGCGCCAACAGAGAGCGCACTGGTACCAGACACCTATATTGTAGGTTCTGGTGACACATTAACGGTTAACCTATTTGGTAAAGAAGCATCAACTGAAGAGGCAACGATTGACCGTGAAGGGCGCTTAACGGTTGGTTCGCTTAAGCCTGTGACTGTCGCAGGTATGCAGTATGCTGATGTAGTTCAGTTAATTAAAGCAAAAGTTCAGCAAGAAATGATTGGTGCAGAAGCATTTGTATCAATGGGTAAAACACGCTCTATTCGAATCATGGTGTTAGGTGAATCTTATAAACCAGGCGCTTACACGGTTCCTTCACTTGCTTCGATTACCCATGCTCTGTTTGTTAGTGGTGGTATTTCAGAAATTGGTTCGTTACGTAACATACAGCTAAAAAGAGCGGGCAAAACGGTCACTACTCTTGACTTATACAACCTACTTATTAAAGGTGATAGCAGTAACGATGTAATCTTAAAGCCTGGCGATGTGGTATTTATTCCGCCTGTAGGTATGCAAGTAACGGTTGATGGTGAAGTACGTCGTCCTGCTATTTTTGAATTAAAAGAAGGCGAGTCTAGTCAAGATCTTATTGCCATGGCAGGTGGTTTTAGTGCCGCTGCGTTCCCTCAAAAATCAGTAGTAGAACGTTATACAGGTCATAGCTCAAAAACTGTATTGCAATTAAACCTATTCGACAAAAACGCCTATACACCAAAAAATGGTGACACGGTAAAAGTGCCTTCATCAAGCCAAGAGCTAGACGATGCGGTGACTCTAATTGGTGCAGTTTCTCATCCTGGTAACTATTCATGGCATGAAGGTAAAACGGTTAGCCAGTTATTTAACTCGCTTAAATCTGATTTACTGCCAATTGCGGATTACGATTACTCACTCATTGTACGTGAAATTAATGTTCGTGGTGATATTGAAGTCCATCAGTTTTCTCTTTTAGATGCAGTAAATGGTAAGCAAGATTTAGAGCTTAAGCCGCGTGATATCGTTGTGGTATTTAGCCGTTTTCAATCAATTGAAAGTGAAGAAAATGCTTTAAACACAATGGCACTTACTAAAGAGCAGTTAAAGCAGCAAGAAAAAATCAGATTATGGGATGAATATGAAGAGCGTAAGTTTTATGAGTTCATCGATTTAGGCTCGTCATTCGATAAAGACTTAGCACTCAGTGTCGCTGAAGAAGAAGAGGAAGAAGTTTTATCAATTACAGAAATGCTCACAAACAAAGATGAGTTAGAAGATGATGAGTATGCTGTATTTAGCCGTAAGAAATTACTAAAACCAATTTTAGCCAAGTTAAATCAACAAGCAACTAAAGACAGTGGCTTGCAGATTATTGGTGTGCGTGGTGAAGTATTTTACGAAGGTGTGTATCCGATGCCTGTTAATGCGGACGTACATGATGCGATTGCAGCTGCTGGTGGCTTAAAAGAGTCTGCTTTTTTACAAAATGCTGAGGTAACGCGATTCGCAGAAAACTCAGACTTACAGCATATTAGTATTGATTTATCGACCTTAAATACAAAACAAGGCACAGAGCATTTTGCTTTAGAAAGTAAAGATACAATCAATGTTTACCCAATTCCTAATTGGCAGCAAGACAGAAAAATTAATATTCTTGGCGAAGTTAAATTCCCAGGGATTTACAGCATTGCAAAAGGTGAAAGCTTATCGAGCGTAATCAAGCGTGCTGGTGGCTTTACTGATTTTTCTTTCCCTGAAGGGGCGGTATTTACCCGTGAAGCAATCAGACTACAACAACAGCAGCAATTAAATAAAATATCAGAAGACCTACGTCGTGATATTGCGTCTAAAAGTTTCAATAACTCAATTACTGATGCATCACTTTCTTATCAAGATATGGACAGCTTGATTAAAGACTTAGCTAAAGTGAAAGCGGTTGGCCGACTGGTTATCGATTTACCAGCCATTGCCAGCGGTAAACGTGATTTACAAGTTGAAGACAGCGATGTGTTGTATGTTCCTTCAAAACGTAACAGTGTTGATGTTGTTGGTGAAGTAAACTTCTCAGGTTCGCATTTATATCAAAATGAACTGAGTTTAGATGATTACCTAACACGCAGTGGTGGATTAAAACCGCGTGCTGATGAAGACCGCATCTACATTATAAAAGCCAGTGGCCTAGTAGAAGTACCAAACCGAGGTTCTTGGTTTGCGGTTAATAACGAATTTGAGCTATCACCTGGGGATACAATTGTTGTACCTCTTGATACCGATTACATTGATAACTTAACTCTTTGGAGTTCAGCAACACAAATTATGTATCAAATGGGTGTAGCGGTTGCCGCAATTAGCTCATTAGGTAACTAGACTATTTGATGAAAGCTTATGTAATCAAATTACTTAAACGTGTAATAGAGCAACTTCAAGTTGCTCTATTACCTTTATGCAGTAAATCCCCAATACTGTCTGGCTTGTATTTTACTTTTTTCTCGCGAGATTTTTTTTACGAGCACCAAGCAATACTTAAAGCTCGTCTTGCATATAACAATCAACAAGGCATGCATGGTAAATCAAGTGCCTTATTAAGACGCAATATACACCGCTTAGAAAAGGGGCTCATAATGCAGCCTAGGCGTAGTGTATTTGCACTCGATTATTTAACAGAGACATTAACGGCTTACCAACTTGCAGTAACCCAATCAAATGTAGAACAGTCAGAATTGCAATGGGCAACGGATGTTCTCAGCGAGTATTTTTCTGTTGTAGATAAACAGCATTTAACTATCGCAAAAAATTATGCTGTATTTCAGCAGCTATCTACGGCATATAGCGGTTTGAAAAAGCCGTACGCTTACCAACAAAAAGAGCCACACCAAGTTAGCTATGAGCAGTTTTTAGCGTTAACCAAGTTTCGTACCTCTGTACGTTGGTTTGAGCAAAAGCAAGTTGAGCTAGAAAAAATTGAAAAAGCACTCGCTGCTGCACTGCAAGCGCCGAGCGCGTGTAATAGGCAGCCTTTCGAATTTTATTCTATTACAGAACAACCTTTGCTTAATAAACTGGCTAACTTACCAGGTGGGACGGCAGGGTTCGCAGACAATATTCCACATTTGATCGCCGTCGTTGGAGATTTATCGTATTATCCATTTTCGCGAGATCGGCATGTGATATATATAGATGGCTCGCTTGCATCCATGCAGTTTATGCTAGCACTTGAAACTTTAGGGTTGAGTAGTTGTCCTATCAACTGGCCTGAACTTATCACTTTAGATAAACGAGTCGCTAAGTTACTTGACTTACCGCAGTACAAGCGAGTTGTGATGTTCATTGCTGTAGGCTATCCCGCCAATTCAGGAATGATACCTTATTCAGATAAAAAGCAAGCGAAAGATATTTTAAAGCAGCTTTAATGCTTGAAAATTCGTTATATCGACAGCTATTTTCCTGCTTGATATACTCAAGCAAATTTAAATTTAAGGAGTTTTCATGAAAAAAAATAAAGGTTTCAGTTTAATGGAACTAATGATAGTGCTTATCATTCTTGGGCTATTAGGTTCTTTGGTTGCTCCTAAATTATTCTCAAAAGTAAGCTCATCGAAAATTAAAACTGCGGTTGCACAAATGCAGATGTTTGAAACAGCTATCGACACATATCGTTTAGATATGGGCACCGTGCCACCAACATTACAAGCATTACGTAGAAGCGAATCGGCAAGTTGGGATGGTCCTTACCTACCAAAAGACATTCCGCTAGACCCGTGGGGCAAAGAATATATTTATAAAGTACCGGGTGAAAACGGTGCACCTTATACCATTATGAGTTATGGCCTAGATGGACAACCTGGTGGTGAAGGTGAAAACGAGGATGTGATTCATAAATGATCGATCTTAGCCAATTACTTGCTGAGCAATTTAAAGTATCTGCCGCTGACATAGACAAAGCAAAGTCATATCAAAGTAGATACGATGGTAGGCTAGAGCAAATTTTAGTTAATATGGGCTGTTTAACTGAAGATGATTTAGCCCCTTTGTACAGTAAGTTATTAGGCTATCCGCTGTTTTCTGTCGATGACTACCCTAATTGGCAACTTCCTGAAGGGGTTGATGTAACACTACTTCAATCGCTCAAGGAACTAGATTGCGTATTACTTGAGGCGGGTGATGTATGGACTTTGGCCTGTAAGGACCCGCTTTCGTTATCGCTGGCACAGTTTATTCAGCAGCATGATGTCGATGTCAACATACTCGTTGCAACTGAGTCACAGCTACAAACCTTTTTTTACGAGATTCAAAGTACCTCAGAAAATAATATTGAGGATGATGAACTCACCGGTGATGAAGAGGCCAGATTAAGAGAGCTTGCTTCAGAAGCACCAACAGTAAACCTGTTAAACTCATTGATCACCAAAGCGCTGGCAAGAGGCGCGTCAGATATGCACCTTGAACCGCATCAAGGGCGCTTTCGTGTGCGCTACCGAATAGACGGTGTGTTACATGAAGTGGATAAACTTGCGCCTAAAATGCAGTTACCAATCACAACGCGTCTAAAGATATTGTCAGGCATGGATATCGCAGAAAAGCGTCGTCCTCAAGATGGTAAAATAGAACTGCGTATCGCTAACCAAGAGCTTGATATACGTGTTTCCGCTTTACCGCTCAACGATGGTGAAAGTATTGTTTTACGTTTCTTATTAAAAGACTCAATTCGCTATGATATGTCGGTACTTGGTTTGTCTAATGATACACAAAATCTTATTCAGCAAGACCTACGTAAAACAACAGGGGTTATCTTACTTACGGGCCCCACGGGTTCAGGTAAAACCACAACCCTTTACACGTTCTTAAATGAACTTAACCGCCCTGATGTCAAAATTATCACGCTTGAAGACCCAGTGGAGTACCAACTAGAAGGCGTAAACCAAGTACAAGTTAATAACGATATAGGGTTTAACTTTGCTGCGGGTTTACGTTCAATAGTACGTCAAGATCCAGACATTATCATGGTCGGTGAAATACGTGACGCAGAAACCGCTCGTATCGCTTTGCAGTCAGCATTAACAGGGCACTTAGTTTTTAGTACCGTGCACACCAATGACGCAGCAAGTGCTTACACCCGTTTGCTCGATTTAGGTGTTGAAGAGTTTTTACTTAATGCGGCGCTGGTGTCTGTTGTTGCTCAGCGTTTGGCTAGGCGCCTATGTCAGCACTGTGCGACACCTTTAGAAGATACCAGCGAATTACTTGCCCAGTATCCGTTAGAACAAGTTGCTAAAAATGCCGCAATCAGTGAATTAAACATCAAGCAAGCTGTTGGCTGCGAACATTGTAATCACACCGGCTTTAAAGGCCGAATTGCGATTAACGAATATTTGCGATGCGATGACGAAATAAAACAACTGCCTAAAAATGATCAATTTATTTCTAAAGCACAAGCCCATAATGCGCAATTGAAGCGCCGTAACCTGATGCAAGATGGTTTGTATAAAGTGGTTACTGGCGTGACCACCATAGATGAAGTATTGCGGGTAGCAGGCTAATGGAATTTGAATATAAAGCCATTGATAACCAAGGGGCGCGGCATCAAGGTGTCGTCAATGCTGCCAGCCAAGCAGAGGCACAAAAAAAACTCCTCGCAGATGGTTTAAATGCATTATCTATTAAGCCTATAGCCAGTGCTTCGAGCATCAGTGGCTTATTTTCACAAAAAGTAAGCCTTGATCAGCTAGAGTTTTTTACTAGCGAGTTGGCGCTTTTGCTAGAAAGTGGCATACGTGTTGACCGCGGTATCGATATCATTAAAAAAGCAAATGGTCACCCAGCGTTAACACGGCTATTGAGTCAAATCTCGGCTTCTTTAAAAAAGGGCTCGTCACTGAGCGAAGCCTTTTCAGAGCATGAGCATTTATTTGGCCCTTTATATATCAGCTTACTGAAAATAGGTGAAACCTCGGGTAACTTACCAGAGGTGCTTAATCGCCTATCAAACGATTTGAAGTTTCAAAAAGACCTTCGCACACAAATTAGTACCGCGTTAACGTATCCAAGCGTTATCTTTTTTGTGTGTATTATGGCGGTTTACTTTGTGCTTACCTTCATTGTGCCAAAAATGTCGGGTATTTTTACCGACCTTAGCCAAGCGCCTTGGTACACACAAATGATCATCAATGTGAGTAACTTTTTTGTTGATTACCAAGTGATTATTATTGGCTCTGTGGTGGCCGCAATCATGGGATTGTCATATGGTTTAAAGCGGCCTGAGGTAAAAAACTGGTTTTACATAAAAATCTCGCGCTTACCAGGCATTGGCAGCGTAATTTTAACAGCAGAACGTATTCGCTTTTCGCAATCTATGGCGATGATGCTAGAGGCTGGCCTACAACTAGATACCACCTTAGAGCTCACTGCAAATACCTTAAAACACCCAGAGCTGAAACGCGATGCAAAACTAGCGTTAAAACAATTAAAAACCGGTAAGCAACTGAGCCAAGTGTTAGAGAAAACACGTATTTTTCCTGACTTTTTCTTATCTATTATTAAAGTGGGTGAAGAGACAGGCCGACTACCTAGAGTGTTTTCTGAGGTTGCACAGCGCAGTAAAGCCGAACTTGAAAGTGTGATCAAAAAGCTGACGACTATGCTTGAGCCCATCATGCTTATTTTTATGGGGGGCTTTGTAGGTGGCATCGTCATAACAATGTTAATGAGTATGGTCTCTATTAATGATGTTCCATTCTAAAAAAGCCGCTGGCTTCTCACTTATTGAGCTAATGGTTGTGATGGCAATCATGGCGATTGTTATGGGTTTGACCGGCGGGTTAGTCACCAAGGCGGTTGATCAACAAACGCGCCAAGTTGAATTGCAAAAAGTGAGGCAACTATTTAAACGCCTCAGTTATCAAGCTTACTACTCTGGTTTTCCTATTAATGTTCGTATGCAAGGCAGTGAGATCACGATTACAGTTAATCAGCAAGTATCAAGCATGCAATTTGAGCAATTAGTGTTTTCACCTAACGACTACCTAGTTGCGACTAACTCATTAGTGACCCCAAATAGCTATAAAATACTGCGCGCAGACACAATTCAAGAATACAAACTCGAGAGTATGTTTACCCCTTATGAAAACTAACCAAGGCTTCACCTTAATTGAAGTGCTCATAGCTGCGGTTATATTATTCTCATCGCTGGCAATAACAGCACAACTTTACAGTGCTAGCAGCTTATCTGCCGAAAAAGCAGCAAACACAGCTCAGTATTATCAAAGTGCTGAGCTTGTTATAACTAATATAAAGTCGCAGCTTAGAGAGCGTTATCAAACCACAAAACAAAAAGAGTACAGTGGTGTAACACAAGCTTTCGGTTTCGAATTTGAATGGCAGGCAACAACACAAACAATGATAACCCCGCCAATGGAAGTTGATGAAGACTTCCCGCCTGATGCTCGTTTTCCTATCTTTCTAGTTGAAGTGGAAGCACCAAAGTCTGGGCGTTCTTTTCAATTTAGGGTGGTTGCATGGTAAAGCAAAAAGGCTTTTCACTCATTGAGCTTATGATAGCCACAGCGCTGTTGTCTATGGTAATGTTTACAGGTTACTTTGCATACAGCCTATATACAGACAAATGGCAAAAGCGAGCGGACCATTTTTGGCAGCTTAACCAAAGTGCACTCGGTACAGAGGCAATTATAAGAACATTAGAAGCGGCAAGTGTGTATATTGTTCGCGATCAAAAAGAGCAATTTTCAATATTATTTGCAGGCCAGCAAACTGAAATCACACTTGTCACCAACACAGGCTTATTTTCGAATGAAACTGCGCTTATTAATATTAAAGCAATTGACCAAGATAACGGACTACAAAGCTTACTTTATAGTGAAATGCCTTTAAACAACACATTGTTGTTAAACTACCCAATAGAAGAAAACTGGCAGTACCAACATATCTTAGTAAACGACATTGCGAAGATAAATTTTCAGTTTTACGGTTGGGAAACCTTAGAAAATGCCGTTGCTGGTAACCTTGATAGTGCTGAGCTATCAATTGGAGAAACGCGTGTTAAAAGGCGTTGGTATACAGAACATAACCTCCCTAACAACAGGCTTTTACCTAATAAGTTAGCGCTGTTTTTTGAAAATGAACAACAGCAAGTTACTCATATACAAGTTGATTTGATTAACGTTTCGTACCTTGACCTCGTTAGACACTTAAGGCTGGACGTTTAATATGAAAGCTCAGACAGGTATTGCACTTATACAAGTCCTTATTATTTCCTTTATTTTGGCCTTATTAGGGATTTTTATTAATCAGTCGATACAACAACAAGTTAAAGTTACGCAGCAAATTCAAAACAAGTTTGCAATGCGTTTGGAGCTGGAAGAGGCCGAAACTCAGCTATTTTCAGCCTTATTAGCCCATAAAAAATACCCAGACACTAATAGTAATAACCAACTAGTTAAAAATTGGAACTTCTATGGTGAAGAGTTTAGATTAAGCGATTCAATATTTATAAGCTTAATGGACATGAAATCATTATTTAGTTTGAATATTTCAAGTCCTGATCTGATCAAAAATTTGTTAGTTCAACTCAATGTTGAAGAAAACACAGCACAAACCTTTGTAAGCTCATTGACTGACTGGAAAGACGAAAACGATGTAAGTCGTGTCAATGGTGCTGAGGCCAGCTTCTATAAGCAGCAAGGTAAACGTTATGTTCCCCGTAATGGTTATTTACAAAGCGTAAATGAAGCGGCTCTTATTCGAGGCGCTGAACAAATACCGAAAGAATACTTTGCACGCTATTTCTCAACAGAAATGGTGACAGGTTTTAACCCAATTAACGCACCAGAGGCTATTTTAAAAGCGATAATAAAGGATGAATCGACAGCCAATAAAGTGTTGAAACGCAGAGCAGCAGGAACACTAAGCAGTTATGACTTTTATTTGCTAACAGGCATTGAAGAAGGTGAGTTTATAAATTTTGTCACTGGCAGCAAAATAAGAGTACAATTACGTGTTGTTTTAAATGGTGCGCAGTTGAGCAAGCAATATATTTTAGATGCTACTCCACGTTCTTACATAAAACCTATGGTGTTCTCTCAAGTTAGCTGGAATAAATCGTGAAATTAAATCAACTTACAAAATCAAGATTATTAAACACGCAGCTTAAAAATACTTTAGGCTATCTCGCTAATGGGGGAATAACCCCTATTTATGAGGACTGCACTCACTTTAAGCCGTTTTTTGTAGTGGTTGCTAGAAAGCACTACAGCATCACTCGTAAAAGTTACCCTGCGCTTAACATGACAGAGCTAAAGGCATTACTGAAAATAAATCAGCAACAATACAGTGATGCAAAACCGTTAGTTGAAATAAAGCCCAACAAAGAAATTGATGGTTTTGATGTAACAACAATCGTCTTTGATCAAGAGTGTGCAGCACTTGCTACAGGAAGCAAAGTGCTGATCCCTGAAACGGCTATTCTATCTAAGCAAAGCACGGCAGAAAAACAGCTTTTTGAGCTTACTACACCCCAAGGTGTATTGTTTTTTAGTCGTTCAGGCACAACTACTCATAGTGCCTATTGTAAGGGACTCATTCAAAATATAGCGGCATATAAACACAGTATTGGTCTTGCTGATGACATAGAGCCAACAATAATTAGTCAATCCGCTTATTTTCGCTTTTTGGCTGAGCAATTTAATGCATTAGCCATTGCTGATTTAGCCAAAATAAGTGTATTTAATTACCAGCATAAAATTAAAAGTACGCAGCTACATGCCCTATACTGGGGGCCACTCATTAGTGTTACCTTGTACTTTGCTGTTATGGCTGGATGGCAGTGGTTAAGTATTAATGCCACGAAGCAAGCAATTGAAAATCAAGCTGACAATGCTAACCAGTTATTATCGCAAAAGCAGCAACTTGACGATTTGAACAATAAAGTTACCTTACTTGAAACACAGGTTAAACAAAATCCGGCCGTTTTTTCAGACTGGGATATAGTCCACAGCGCATTAAGTACAGGCATGTTAATAGACAAGTTTTCATCACGCCAAGGAGTGATCACATTAAGTGGTGAATCTAAAAGCGCGAATACGACAATCGCTGCAATTGCTAAGTTATCTCAGGTTGATAGTGCCATTTTTAAATCAGGTGTGCGCAAGTACAGAGGTTCTGAAAAGTTTGAAATTGAGATAACCTTGCATACAGAAGTACCTGCAGGAGCAAAAGCGAATGGCTGAACTTATAAAATATAAGCATTATTTAATTGTCACCGCTGCTTTAATTTTTGGTTTATATATTACCGAACCATTAATGCTAGCCTACGATGAGCTTAAACAAACGAATACGCTGAATCAAAAGCGTGAAACTAAATTAACAGCCTTACTTTCTGAGCAACAAGTACTCGCTGAGCAACTGGCGTTAGCCGAGCAAAATAAAACGAAATTACAAGCTCTTATGTTTAATAAACCCTCTGAGAGCGACTTTAAACTCACGGCTCAAACACTTTTGGAGTCAACTTTAGAGCCTGTTAATTGCTCAATAGAACGGGTTGCGTGGCGAGGCGAAACTCCAATAAGTGAAAACATTAGCCAGTGGCGACTCAATGTGCGCTTCAACGGTGATGCATTATGTGTTGTAAAGGCCACTAAAAAGCTAGAGTCATTAACGCCTTTAATACGCTTTGCAGAATATAATTTTACCAGCCGAGAGTGGAATGGAAGTACAACAAAGTCATTAACGGGTGATATTGATCTTATTATGTGGAATAACCGTCAAGTGCTCCAACCACAAGAACAGGAGCCAGCAGCATGAATTGGATAATCGCAGCCATCTCTGTTATGAGTGTCATGTTTTTTGCTGTTCCTGAATTGCTTGACTCAAGCACAGAGCAATCCAGTAATAGTACTGATATTGCAGCATTAACTATTTCTGAGTCAGCATTAAAGCAAGATTCACCGTCATTACTATTAACTCAATTGCAAAACGAAGCAGACAGCATAAAACGCCAGCAACTGGCTGAGCAAAAGCAAGCCGAGAGCAAAAATAAAAAAACAGCGGCTGAAAATGAACTCGTATTTGGCGATCAGGTTTTTCATTTATTAGGTATTTTTAACCAGCAGAACAAAGTGTTTGTGATTATAAAAAATGACCAACAGCAGTTAGTAAAAGCCACATTAGGTGATACACTGGGCGGCAATGTAAAGTTAATTGCTGTAACAAATAACACCATTACCCTTGCAAACGAAACACAAACAAAAGAATTTAAACTTTTTCAACGGCAGTCTCATGAACAATCACCTTCATAAATCAAGCGCATTACTTTTTGCTATTTTATTTTTTAGCACTGGCTGTGCTTCATTAATTGATCCGACTAGCAGTACGCGTGCAGAAAAAGTCGATGTAGCAAACTCTTTCTTAAAAGAAGATACACAGTTGCAAACAGGCGATGAAGTACCGAACGCTTCTGAACAAGACGATGAAGAAAAAAACACTTTCACGCGACTTAACCGCATTGACGAAAATGCTGGCGTAAAGCTCGAAATTGATTTGTCGCGCCAGTTTTCAAACCAAGCCAGTTATCAGGTGTCGGTTAATGAGTTACCGTTAAACGATTTTATTCACTACACCCTAGGTGAGTTATTACAGGTTTCTTATTACATTGAGCCGTCTGTTAAGTCAGCTAAAACACCTATCACGTTAGAGCTAAAAGAAAAAGTATCGGCAAAGCGTTTGTTTCAGTTGTTTCAAGAAATACTCTCACAAAATGGGGTGAATATTACCCTAAATGACGACGTGTTTTATGTGTTTCCTGAACCCAAAAAAGGCAATAAGTCAGATGTTGCTTATGGTTATGGCCGCACCCCAGAGTCTGTTCCTAATGTGTCAGGAAAAATTATTCAAGTTGTGCCGATGAAATACGGTGTGTCGGTTAGCATGCGAACAACGTTTTCAGCATTAGTGGATGCGCGTATTTCGGTTGATGAAGAGCAAAACACATTAGAGATACAAGGTAGAAGAACGCAAGTATTAAGAGCCTTATCGCTCGTTGAGCTTATAGACACGCCTGCGCTTGGTAATAAAGCAATGGCATTACTTGGTTTCAATTACATTGACTCTACAACCTTTATTGAAAAAGTGACTGAACTACTTAAGCAAGAAGGAATTGTAACAAGCTCGTCAAGAGGTAACTCAGCAACCTTGAAGTTTGTACCGCTTGAGCACCTAGGTAAAATCGTTGTGTTCGCGACTGCAAATGAAATACTCGACCGCGTTGAGTATTGGGCCAATCAGCTTGATAAACCAGCCACAGGGGCTGAACAAAGCTTTTATATTTACCATCCTAAATATGCACGGGCTTCTGACTTAGGGCAAAGCCTTGCACCATTATTAGGGGGCACTTTTAAAAGTAAGAAAACAGCTGAAAAAGCAAGTACCGATGCGCCAACACCTGATAATGCGTCCCCCAAAACGCCAGCAAATACAGTGAGTAGCATTGAAGGTGATGGTATTCGCTTGGTTGTGGATGAGCGCGCTAATGCCCTGATTTTTTACTCGACAGGGCAATATTACCAAGAGTTACAGCCTATTATTCGCCAGCTCGATATAATGCCTAAGCAAGTAATGATGGAAGTGGTGATTGCTGAGGTCAAGCTTACCGGCAGTTTTTCTAAAGGTGTGCAATATGCAATAGAAAGCGGTGAGGCCACAGGCCGTAAAGAAAGTTTTAGCTTTAATACTGATGGCGAAGGGGCTTTTAATTACTCGATTGTTGGTTTACCTGGCAATATAAGCGTGAACTTATCGCAAACAGATGGCCTTGTGAATGTGCTGTCGCGCCCAACCTTACTGGTACGTGATGGGGTTGCTGCCAATATTAGCGTGGGTGATGACATACCAACCGTTGGCAGTACCACCACTGACCCAATTAGTGGCGACCGCCAAACCACAGAAGTAGAATACCGTAAAACCGGTGTTGATTTAACGGTAACGCCAACCATTAATGCCCAAGGTACGGTGATTATGACTATTGAACAAAATATTTCGAATATATCACCAGACAGTAGTGGGGCTGGGAATAACCCGTCTATTTTTGAGCGTACCTTAAACACTGAAGTCGTGGCTGGTAACGGCCAAACAGTAATGCTGGGCGGCTTAATTAGTGAGAATAAATCAAACGGTGCTTCATCAGTGCCATTTTTTGGTGATCTACCAGTGCTTGGCCACTTATTTAGAACTGACAGCAGTAGCTCAGATAAAACTGAGTTAGTAATATTAGTCACCCCTAAAATTGTTCAAAATAAAGAAGACTGGCAACGGGTAAAAGACAGCTTTATTAAAGGCTTAGAAAACATTACCTTTTAATTGTTGTAAATCGCTAAAGTAATGTGAATAGGGCGACGATATAAATACTAAGGTGCCGTTTGGTGAGTGTTTCGCTAAACGGCCTCTCTTTTTTATTAGAGTGGTTGTAAGCTTTTTGTGTTAAAGGATGTTTTACACTTACTACCAAATAGTTAAATTTGAATTTTAGTTGTGTAATTGCTCTAATTGTGCAAAAAAAGTGCTAAATAGCTGTAAAAGTGGCAAAATTGTATAAATAATCACTTGAAAAGATGTGCCTTAAAAGATAACTTTAGATTGTTCAGTCAAAGTCAAGTTACGTAATAAAAAAGCGGTAATAAAACGACAACTGTACGTACTAAACAACATTACATAAAACTGTAATGTAGGCTTGTTATAAGGTGCGTGTTTGCTTTAAATCAAAAATGATTTAAAAATGCATGCTAGTAACAATTTTATACTTGGGTTAGTTATTCGTTATATGCAATAATCGATTGTAAATAACAGGTGAGTGTTAAGTAGGTTTGTTGTAAAAAGTATTAAAAGCTGTTTATAGCAAGCAAAATTCATATTAAAAGTAGTTTAAATTGTGAACAAAGTTGCAATTTAGCTGTAATTACTTGACATCTCTATAATAAGCCCTTAAATTTGCATTGATCTGGCAAACCTCCAGCCGGAACAATAAAAAATCTTGGTGTATTGCCTTCATTAACAATATGCCAGTTTCATGAAACTAGGAGAATGGAAATAATGAAACTATTCAAAAAAGCACTATTAGCTACGGCTATCTTTGGTGCAATGGGTGCACAAGCTGCTACAGTATCAAGCGATCCACTAAAGCTTTCTGCTGAAGGTGTTGCTGCAGGTCTTAGCGCTACTGACGTTGCTTTTGACGTTGACTTCGTAGTTAAAAAACTAACTCCAGCTGCATCAACTATCACGTTAACTTTTGACGACGCTGTTGATCTTGCTGATCTAGAAACTGCTATCGGTACATCTGCTGTTGCAGTAACTAATGACCCTGCGCTAGGTACGGGTGTTGTTAGCGACGGTACTAACACTGTTCTAACATTCAGCTACGGTACTGGTTCATTCACATTTGACCGTTTAGTTGTTGATGCTGACGCAGGTACTATTTCTTTCGAAGTAAACCTAGGTAACCCAATCACTGCTGAATCTGCATTCCGTTTAAGTGCAAGCACTTTTGCTGGTATTGATTTCTCAGGTGCTTCACAAATCGCTTACGCTTCTGAAGAATCAAGCGGCGCTGCTATCGAAACTGGTACTGGTACTCTAGCTACTACTACATCACAGTTTGATTTCGCTGTAACTGCACCTTTCGACGGTCGTATTGAGCGTGTTGCACAAACAACTTTCGCTAAAAACGGTAACAACCTAACAGTGAGCGCAGTTGATTACGATACACTTGGTTACTACCTTGTTGATAACGCTGACAACCTAGAAGCATCTCTAGTTGTTACTGCTGCAACTGTTAAGCTTGAAGGTGACTTCGACAACGGCGTAACTGGTACACCAGTACTTGGTGGCCAATTTGCTCCTGCTGCTACTTTCTCAACGTCTCAAGACAGCCTAACATTCACTGCTGTTACACCTTCTACTGATGGTGCAAAAACTGCTGGTACTTTAGTGTTTGATAACAACACTGCTCCAGTTGTTATCCCTCAAACTGGTGATATCGCTGCATCTGCTACTCTTGCAGTATCAAATGGTTCAGCTGCAACTCTTGAAATCGCTACTAACGTTGACGCTGGTGAGTGGGCTCTTGACGCACTAGTAATCAACATCCCTTACTTCCCAGTAGGTTTTGAAGGTCTTTCAACTTCTGTACACTTTGCAAACGAGTCAGCTAACGATGCAGACGTAATCGTAACTGCAATCGACCAAGCTGGTAACGAGTACGATGGTACTATCGCTGACCTAGCTGGTGATACAGTAACTAAAGTATCTCAAGTAGCTATCATGGAAGCTCTAGGTGCTCCTGCTGGTTCTAAGTTAAGCGTTACTTTCAACATCAACGCTAACGATGGCGACGTTAATGCATACGCATTCAGCAACGCTGGTACTGGTCGTCAAGCACTAGTAACTTCACAAGAAAAAGGTATCAAGTAATTAATATTACTTAATCTTTTTTGAAAAAACCCAGCTTAGGCTGGGTTTTTTATTTTTAAGCACTCTTTAGCACTTAAAAACAATCAAAAATGCCTCTCTGATTTTTTCCTATCATGCTTGCCCACAGACGCAGTTATTTATATGATGGCGACTTCGCAGTATGAGGTATAAGCCTCTAAACTACCTTAAGGATAATGACACGATGTACAAAGCACTCTTATTTACCGCTTCTTTATTGGTTTCAGGTGTGGCGGTTGCAAATGATAGCGCATGCCAATTTGATATTAAATTTTCTTCATTACCTAAAGTTAATTCACAAACGGTGAACGCCTCGCCGACGGTTAAGGTGGATATAAAGCAATACCTTGCAACTAAGGTAGTAAAAAGGACAAAGATAGCTTCAAATGTGGTATGTCAGCACTTAACGGGGCATGCTTATACTGGCTCAGAGCAAGAATGGGCGGGTTTTATTGATAACGGTATAAAGGGCTTACTACAATCAGGTGTGACTGATGTACAGTTTACGAAAGTCGGTACTAATGACGCTGTGTATAACGGTGAACTTGCCAATATTGAATATATTTTTACCGGTGATAATGGCGGTAATAAGCAAGTGATTCATAACCTTGCATTGCTAGATAAGAAAAATAACCAAGTAATTACCATTTCTGTTAGCGGTAATGAGCGTGTCAGTGATGAAATTAAAAGCGAATACACTAAACTGGTAAATTCATTTAGCCTTTAATGCTTTTTTGTAGACGATTTTAACTTTTCTAAAATCGTCTACTTCTCGCCTCTACTCTTCACCTCTACTCACCCTCACCTCTACATATGCTGATTTTAAAGCGTACTGTACTTGTCTTTTGCGCGTAGGTAGTTGTCGGTTTCAAATCGGCATAAATGCTGTATTTGTTTGTTGATGTGCGGTTCATTTAAATAATTTTGCAGTGTGTCTTTCACACTTTGCTTTTGCTTATCTAAATGGCTTTCGGTTGTATTATGACTGCCAATGTTAATCTGCTTACCTGTTAACGTGTGTATCTTAGAAGAAAACCCATCCAGATTATCTAAAAAACTCACCACGCTGTATTTTTCAAGGTTATCACTGAACTCACTTTGCATTGTTTTAGCATCATGCTCATCCCTAGCAAAGCGGCCAGCAATACACATACTGGTAACATTGGCCATTTGCCACCCCCTGCGGTGCTGCAAAATGGTGTCGACCTCTGCTGTGAGGTTATCGTAGTTTAAGTTGTTTGGTGCCATCATTGGCAATGAGTTGGTCAGTTTGTTGTATAGGTAGTTCGACTTAAATCGGCTTACTGGCTCACGCAGCACAGTCACAAAGTGATACTGATTGGCAAATTGATTAAGCAATTGTTTGTTTGTTGTTACATGGCCACTTATATAGGGCCAGTCTTGTGCAAGGTGGTACGCAAGCAAGCCAGTTAATTGTTTAGCATGGTGATCGCTAAACTCACTAATACTATCTAAATCAGTAATTTCGCGGTTCATACCTGCTAGGCTCATGGCAATGGCACCTTCGCGGCTAAAGCGAGGTTGACCAGCAATCGCAAATTGCTCACGCATGGCTAAATCAATAGAAATACCTCCCGATTTAGGTACGTGTACAAAGCAGATTGGTTTTGAGTGGTTATGGCTGTTTTTAGCAATACGTCTAAAGGCAACGTCGTAACCAAGTCGGTTAATTATTTTTTTTACTGTGCTTTTCATACTGTACTTTTAAATCGTGAATAAGGTTTGTCAAAATTGGCACAGAGTGTAACACAGCTTGGTGCAATACTTTTGCGTACTCACGAGTTTTTGCGTTAATAAACAAAAAGCCATAGCTTGCAACCATATAAGCAATAATTGTTGCCCATGCAGCCCCTAACCCTTGGTATTTAGGTATGAGTAATAAGTTGAGTAAAATATTTACAACAGCCCCTAAAAGGTTAGAGAGCAGGCTGTATTTATAAAGTTTTTCAAGAATAAGCCATTTAGATAGCACTGCTCGCTGAAAAACAAACAAACTCGCAAAAATATGAACACTAAGAATAGCGGCACTGCTTGTGTATGCTGAGCCATAAATTAGTGCAATGATGTTGTCAGCAAAAAACCAAGTCGCTAAGCTTAAAATAATGGCAGAGCAGGTTAGCACTATGATCAATCGCTGTAGTAACTGTTGATACAGGGTAGGGTGTTTAAAACGACAATGGCTAAGTTGTGTTGTATAAACATTGGCTATTAATACCGGAAACACATACCAAAATTCAGATAACTTAGCCGCTGCGGCATAGAAAGCCACTGCTTCTGTGTTAACTAGGTTAGCAAGCATTATCTGATCTATTTTTAAATAGATAACGGCTGCAACGCCTGAAAATAAAAGCCATTTTCCTTTTTGATAAAGCGCAAGGTAAGTTTGCTTTTTGGGTTGTAGTTTATAAACCTGATGATGCTTTTGGCTGGTATACATAATGTAGTAACACACGCCGATCAGTACGGTCTCAAGCCCTTGTAAAAAAATAAGTGTTGTTAAATCAGCTGCATTAATAATAGCGATGAGTTTTGCAATATTAATAAGTGTTATGGTTACAAGGCGTAGCTTTACCAACTGAGATACTTGCTTTTTAGCTATATAGAAAAATTCCAGCACATATAAAAATGTGAAACCTTGCATAGCGACTAACATGATTATCAGCCCTGCTTGCTGATGATCTAAATTAAAGGCGTATAAGCACACTAAGGTAGTAATCGCTAACGAGACAATGGCACCCAATAAGCGAATAAGTAAGGCAGACTTTATATAGTAGTGGCTGTTTGCAGGGTATTTTACGATGTATTTAGTAATAATATTATTAAGCCCCATGACTGCCAATGGGCTGAAAATGGCAGCAAACGAAACTATGTAAGAAAACTCGCCAAATAGGTCAGGGCCAGCTAGCCGTGCTAATAAAATATTGTTTATAAAGCCAAGGCCAAGTAGCACAACTTTTTCGATGATAAGCAGTAGTGAGTTTTTAACGTTTGAGCTCATTTTAGGTGTTTTATTGCCTATTTGAACGGGTAGTTTATCGTAAATCAAAGAAATTGCACGGAATGCTTGAATGACTGTAGATTGCTGTATATTCTTACTCGCTTTGCGTTTTCATTCAGTTTGGGTTGCTTGTGTTAGTTGAAATTAAGGGTGTTCAATTTGTTAATAAGGGTGCGGAGTTGATGCTTGCATCGATTATTGCGCAGTTAAATAAAGCGTTACCAAATGCTGAAATTTGTTTAGTGCATAATGCTAACTCACCTTATGTAAAACGAGCAAAAGTAGGTGCATACCAAAAGATCAACCTGTGCAAAAATATTCTTGACCTTAATTGGCTATTTTATTGTGTTCCGTCTTCAATACGTCGTTATTTTAAAAATCGCTTTGGCATTGTAACTGAAGCGGATGTTGATGTGATTTTAGATGCGTCAGGTTTTAGTTATGGCGACCAATGGTCTGATCTCGTTTTAAGACAAGTGGCAAGTGTTGTTAAACGCACTCAGTCTCGCTCAAAGCATTATATTTTTATGCCGCAATCGTTAGGGCCTTTCTCACGCGATGAAAATAAAAAGTATGCGAAGATCGCGTTTTCTAATGCAAGCCTTGTGTTTGCAAGAGAGCAGCCTTCGTATGAGCACATTGTAGAGCTTGTGGGTGAATCAACTAATATTAAGCAAGCTCCTGATTTTACCAATTTATTTGTACCAACAGCCAAGCCTGAATACGACATATACCAGGATCATGTTATTTTGATCCCTAACTCAAAAATGCTCAGTAAAAGAAATAAAAACACATGGTGGCGAGAGAACTATGTCACAACCTTGGCTCACTTGGCTAACCAAGCTATTAAAAAAGGGGAGAAGGTGATTATTCTCAATCACAGTGGGGCAGATGACGCACCGCTGTGCCATGAAATTAATAGCTTGTTAGACACGCCTTGCGAAGTGGTTGAGCCAGCAGATGCTGAGTCAGTCAAAGCATTAATTGCCAGAGGCAAGCTTATTATTTGCTCACGCTTTCACGGTTGTGTGAGTGCGCTTTCTCAGGCTATTCCATGTATTGCAACTGGTTGGAGCCACAAGTATCAAGAGCTTTTTAGAGAGTACGGCTCTGAGGAAACGCTGCTCCCTGCCAATGTTTCACCAGCGAGTTTAGATGCTTTACTCAATACGTGTTTGAACGAAAACACTGAAAGAAAGTCTCAGCTAGAAAATTACGCGATGAAGTATAAGCAGCAAAGTAAAGACATGTGGCAAACGCTGCTGTCTACCATACAGTAACTGTTTTTTGGCTCACGATTAAAAGTTGCGCTAACTGACGGGGGAAGTCAGCTTTAATTCAGTTCTTAATTGTATGATTACATGTTAGTAACGAAGTTTTACAGTTTGTTTTTATGTTTGCTTGTAAGGTAATTGTAATTCTTATATTATTTTCGGCCTTTGTCTCGTTCGTAACTATAACAGGTACGGTTTATATGTGTGGGTCAAAGTTTAGTTTTTAGTTTTATAACTTATAGGTACTAATCGGTAGCTAAAGTTAGGTTTTTAGTAAAACAAGGGTTACAGCTGTTAAAACGTTTATGTCTTTTTATTTGTAATCATCTATAATGATAGGCGTTTTGATGATGTTTCGGGGTACTTCATGTTGATTAAGGTTTATTTTCTGTGATTTTAACAACTATTGCACTTTTTATGTGCTCGTTTTTGAGCCTTTTTGTATTTCGAAAATTTGCCATTTATATAAATCTTGTTGATCAGCCAAATATGCGTAAACATCATAACGGCCCTGTCCCTTTAGTGGGTGGTTTGGCTGTTTTTGTTGTTGTATTCAGTTATTTAGTTATCTACCCCGATTCAATCTCTTCCACTTTTATTTATTTGTTTTGCGCCAGTATATTATTAGTAATAGGTGTTTTTGACGACTTATACGATATTAGTTTCCGATTAAGGTTATTAGTACAAGCGTTTATTTCAACCATGATGATGGTGTTTGGCGAGTTGGTTTTTACCAATGCAGGACAAATCTTCGGTGGCTTTGATTTAGAGTTGTCGTATTTTAGTTATCTCGTTACCGTTGTTGTGGTAGTGGGGGCAATTAATGCTTACAACATGGTGGATGGAATCGATGGTTTATTAGGTGCATTAGCGACTATTACGTTTGCTTCGCTCGGTCTGTTATTTTATTTCAATGGTCAAATCCAGCTAGCTGTATTCTGCATGGTTGTTGTTGCAGCGACGATTCCTTATATATTAATGAATTTAGGTATTCCTTTAGGTCAGCGCTTTAAAATATTTATGGGCGACGCTGGCAGTACGGTGATAGGTTTTAGCGTTGTTTGGCTTTTACTCGAAGGTTCGCAGTCAGAAAGCGCAGCCTTTAACCCTGTTACAGGGCTGTGGATTGCGGCTATTCCAATTATGGATGCGATTTCTACCATTATTCGCAGAATCAAAAAAGGCCAGTCTCCATTTAAGCCAGACCGAGAGCACTTACACCATATTCTGCAAAGATTAGGGGTTGGCCCTAAGATGACCTTGTTTGTTATTTCTATGCTAGGTTGTTGTTTTGCGTTAGTGGGTATTTTAGCCCAGTTAAACTCTGTTCCTGACTACTACATGTTTTACGGCTTTATCTTCTGTTTAATCGTATATCATCAAGTTATGGTTAACATATGGCGATTAACAGTACGTGCTCGCCGATTTTTTGGTATTTCAAAAAAGCAGCCAGAGGGAAAGGCTCATAAAGTTAAGCAATAGCTTTGTTATTGCTTCTGTATTAGTGAACAACCTAGGTAATGCTAAGTAAATTAATAAGGCAGACTGGAACGCTGATCAGCGGAAATTTATCTGCGTCTGTCCTTAACTTCTTCTCTGTCGCCATCTCGTTGAAAGCATTAGGTGTTGAGTCTTTTGGAGAGGTGACTCTACTTCAAGCTTACATATTGGTTTTAAGTCTGTGTTTTAATCCGCAAGCATGGCAGGGCGTTATTCGCTACTTTTATCTTGAAAAAGATAAAGCATCTCTTATTGTGTTAACCCTCAAGTATGATCTGATATGTGCCCTCATCGGGACTCTAATTGCGATATGCTTTGCACAAACCTATGCAGAGAGCTTCAACTTGCAGCATCACACTGAATTATTGCAGTGGTGCTCAGTATATATCCTACTTAATCAAACTAGCGTTGCTATAGGTGTTTTGCGT
Source organism: Pseudoalteromonas sp. 68 DY56-GL68 (assembly GCF_041414825.1). Taxonomy (NCBI): domain Bacteria; kingdom Pseudomonadati; phylum Pseudomonadota; class Gammaproteobacteria; order Alteromonadales; family Pseudoalteromonadaceae; genus Pseudoalteromonas; species Pseudoalteromonas sp. 68 DY56-GL68. The sequence goes on along the minus strand of NZ_JAOCZL010000022.1, from coordinate 209,563 downwards.
TATCAGGAACGCTACAACGTTTTGGCGATGCAGGCAATCGTTAGCGCTGTGTTGTTTTTTCTGTGCGTATTATTAGGCTACTGGAAAAACTTTGGTGTCGGTTTTTTTGTAACGGCGTACCTTCTGACTTTAGGTGTGGGGGTTATTTATATACAATGCCACAGCAGTCGGTATGTTGCTTCATTGATAAAAAGCCAGAGTGATTGCAACTTACTGTCTAATGATAAGAAAAAAGAATTTAACCGTTTTAATTTGACTGTACACATGACCTCGTTGGCCGATATTCCAGTCAAGCAATTAGACACTATTTTAGTGGGTGCTGTTGTCTCCGTCGGTGCCGCTGGTGCTTATCGTGTTATTAAGCAAATAGCCACTATCTCAACAAGGTTAACCAGTCCTTTAAATCAGGTTTTATACCCAGAGATTAATGTCTATTTAGCTGAAAAAGCATATGACAAAGTCAAAAAGATAATGTCAAAAATAGTGCTGTTACTATTGTTACCTTCTCTTGCATTTGTTGCTGTTGCAAGTATGACATTTGATTACTGGGTTGTGACTCTTTTTTCTGCAGAGTTGTTGGTTTACAAGTGGCATATTGTGGTATTTATGATTGTTCATGCAGTATCAGCTGCATTGACTCCTATACATCCTGTTTTTCTGGCTTTAGGTTATGTTAAGAGTTTATTACTGATTACGCTTTTTTCTAATCTGGTTTTATGTTTAGGGATCCTAGTTCTAGGGGCGAAAATTGAACTTTGGGGAGTGCTTTTTGCTATCTTCGCTCAATATTTATTGACTATAGCATGCAAGCTCCCTGTAATTTTAAGTAGATTAAGAAAGGAAAAGAATGAGGGTTCTACATTACATACCTAATTTTTCAATGAGTACGGAAACATTTATTTATGATCAAGTTACAGCGTTGGAAAAAGCGGGGATAGAATCTGCGGTAGTGACAGCTAAAAGAGTCAATGAACAAAGCCGTCCTTTTGAACTTGTCTACTTTTGCCCAATTAAAACGGTTATTAATGAGCGCTTTACACAAGCATTTGCGCTAAGGCTACAGTTGCTGCCATATATGATTGACTACAAACGTTGGCAAGAGGTAATTGACGAATTTAAGCCAGATGTTGTTCATTGCCACACTGGTAATGGGGTGAAGACATGGATGCACGTAAGTGAAAAACTGAACCTCAACATACCAACATTGGCATCATTGCATGGCTCTGATGTAAATAGTGAGCCTTTAATTAGGGCTAAATACAGGGCTGTACTTAAAAAAGCTGGCAGCAAAGACTTTATAAAGTGGACTGTTCCTTCAGAGTTTTTAAAACGTAAAACAGTCGAAAATCTGGATGTTCCGAGAGAAAAAATTACAGTTGTGCATAACTCTTTTAATTCTATGTTTTTGTCAACAAAGCAGGAAAAGAGTTTTGATACTTTGAATATTGTCTCGGTTGGACGCTTAATTAATTGTAAAGGTCATGAATTTTTGATTCGTGCATTGGCTGTTTTACATAAAGACTACCCTAATGCGACCCTCACCCTTATTGGTGGTGGCGAGCTTAAGGAGCATTTACAGGGCTTAACTGACCAGTTAGCTTTAACTAAGCATGTGAAATTTATCGATATGGTGAGTCATCAAGCATTACCAGATCTTCTTTCATCGTATAATGTTTATGCGCAGCCGTCGATTCGAGATGATGTTACATTTCAAGAAGAGTCTTTTGGTGTAGCAGCACTAGAGGCAATGGCATCGGGTTTAGCAACGGTTGTTTCAGAGTGTGGTGGTTTAACTGAGCTGGCTTCATTGGTCGATACACCTGCAGTGAAGGTGGTGCCTCAAAGAGATCCTGAGTCATTGGCAGGGGCAATAGCTGAGTTATATAAAAATGAAGCGAGTTTAACCCTTGCGCAAAGACATAAATTAGCTGAGCTATTTTCAATAGACATGAATACAGCAAGTATTAAAAGACTTTACAGCGAGTTAACTCAGTAGTTCAGAACGTTAAACCGTACTTTTCAAAAAAAGTACGGAGTTACTTTTTTAGGAGCTTACTTGTTAACTCATCCGCGAGGAAAAAAGAGTCTTTGCTGTAGGGAACAGGCTCATACGCGATGATATCTTCTATATGACCTTCTATAAGGCTTACATCATGGCAAACCAAGGCATAGTTGTTTCTTTCGATATATAGGGCTAAATCTGATTGGTGTTTATCGACTCTGTCAAAATTTGGCACGACAATAATTTTTTTGTTGAGCTCTAATAGTTCAAAAACAGTGCCAGCCCCCGCGTGTGTAATAACAATATCTGCATCGGCAAGCACGCTTGAAAACTCATTTGAACGAGCGAAAGAGTTGCCATTTTGAGGCTTGTATTCTCCCGTGCCTATCTGAAAAGTAAATGAGAACGCGGTCAATTTTGTAGCGGCTTGGTCTACCGCACGAATTAAAGAATCAAATGATGATGAGCCTACAGTGACAAGGATTTTCATAAGCGTCCACAATATTTTGCATTTTTATAGAGGGTAAGTTGCTCTTTATTTTGCACCCAAAATTCACTGCATATTTTCGACATCCATTTACCAGTGAAAGAGCGTGTATAAAAGCGACAAAACGTCTCGATGAAAATGACGTTTTTACCCATAGCTCTTAGAATGATAGAAGGAATAATAGCCATACCTGGTCCGGTTGAAACGATCCCCGTCACTTGGTATTTATGACAAATCTTTAGCGTAATAACGGTAGAGCGAAAGAGTCCAACCATTGCCATTAACAATGACTTTAAACGATTCTCTTTGTGACGAACATCACCTAGTTTGAAATGTGTTACTCGTGAACATAGTGGAGATGGCCCTAAAGATATAAACTTAAGTTCTGACTCTTTAATGTGTTTATATAGTAAGCTCATCTCTTTTTTGTGCCCACCTTCCCCATATGCGAGAATAACGACTGGTTGTTTTGACATGCTTATTGATTTCTATTCGATTTTAGGTTCATTTTTGTAATCGGTTCTTATGGCTATAAAGTCGGGGGACAAAAGGATAAGAAACACACATGCTTTATGATAACGAATTCAAAAAACATTTCCTAGCAGCAATTACTTAACGCTAGTTTTATCAGCATTTTTAAGTGAAATATTCGCGGGCGTAACTAAAGTTTTTAAATCTATTTTAATCATACCTTCATTTGCTATAATGCCTGACTTTTAGTAGTCAGTTGGTTGAGAAACTCCATGGAAAGTAAAGGTATAAACTTAACATTTTCTAAGTTAATGAAGTATAAATGGGTAGTTGTAATTGGTACTCTACTTTCGGCAGCATTGTCTGTATATGTGGCTATGCAGCAACCAAATAAATACACAGCAAAAGTCTACTTGGTCCCATCTAATGCTAAGGAAGGGGGCGGTCTTAATAAATTAGCTGGTCAATTTGGTGGTCTTGCAAGTATGGCGGGGATATCGCTTGGTGGTTCTGAGGCTGACGAAGTTGAAACAGCAATTGAATTTATGAGAAGCAGAGGCTTTATTCAACCGTTTATAGAAAAAAGGAACTTACTACCAGAGTTACTTGCTCTAAAGGGGTGGGACCAAAGCACTGACACCTATATTTATAATCCTGAAGTTTACGATGCTGAGCAAAAAAAGTGGGTAAGAACTCCGCCTCCTGGTAAAGATGTTGAGCCTTCGCCGTGGGATGGTTATATTCCTCTACTGGGCAGCTTCGATGTACTTTATATGAAAAAAAAGGGCGTCGTTCAGCTAGAGGTGACTGCGCTTTCACCAGAGTTATCAGTTAATATCACTAATTGGTTAATTGAAGATATTAATGCCTTTTGGCGTGACAAAGACCGCAATGAAGCTGAAGAGGCTATTAATTACCTACAAGAGAAAGCTGCGGAAACTAATGTCGCTGAGTTGCGCTCTTTATTCTACGAACTTATTGCGGATCAAACTCGCTCAAAGTTATTGTCTACGGTCGGCGATTTTCACCTAGTAAAACCTTTATCTCCGGTTATTTATCCTGAAGAGAAGTCGGGCCCCTCTCGCGCTCTTATTTGCTTAGGAATAACATTTTTTGGAGGCCTTGTTTCTCTAATTGTTGCATTTATTCTTGCGTTAAGAAAAAAGGCTTAAAAGCAATGACGACAGAACATGTTAAGCCTTGTGTGTTGCTCACGAGTAATCAATATAAACCTAATATTGGTGGAATTGAGAACTCGCTTTATCACTTAGCACAAGAATACCTTCTGCTGGGCTATGAAGTTGTTATTGTAGCCAGTGATCTCAACCCAGAAAATAAAGAATTACCTGAAGTCGAAATAGAAGAGGGTGTGACTATTTATCGCTACTGTTTCGGACGCAGCAGAGGTTTAGGGCGAGTGTTAAAGCAGACTTATAATGCTGTTAAGCTTTATAAAAAAGTTTTACAGCGTCACTCACCGGTATTAACTATTTGTCGTTTTCACTTTAATGTTCTGTATTTAAAAGCCCTAAAATATAAAAATATTGTTTATTTAGTGCCAGGGGTTGTTGCTAACGAAACAAAAGCCAGCTACAGAGCTAATGATAATAAGCTACTAAAGCTAAAAGGGCACCTATCATTTTTTTTGCATAAAACTGTGCAACGTATGGCATTTAATAGCGCTGATAAATTATTTGTTTTCAGCGAAAACATGCAGCAGCAAATCCGAAATATTAACCGCTCTAAAGCAATGAATATTTGTAAGCCAGGCGTTAGTTTGTCTCGATTTAGTTTGGCGACACAAACTGAAAAATCTCAGCTAAAAAAAGAGCTAGGTTTACCAGAGCAAAGCAAGGCTTTTTTATGTATAGGACGCTTTGTGAAAGCAAAGGGGTTTGATACTGCAATTGAAGCTTTAAAGCTTTTAAACGACAACAATGCGTCGCTTTGGCTACTAGGTGAAGGCGCTGAAGAGGCTGAATTACGCGCACTTTCTGAACGGTTAAATGTTAGTGATAGAGTGATCTTTTTAGGTCGCCAAAGTTGCCCTGAAAATTATTATAAAGCAGCTGACTTTTTCATTATGTCTTCAACATATGAGCCCTTAGGACAAACCATTTTAGAAGCGTTATCGTCAGGCTTACCTATTATAGGTGCAAAATCGAGCAGCAACGTAGTTACTGCGACGAGTGAGATTTTGGAGCCTTCAAACAATATATTGGTCGATGAGTATTCTGCCTCTGCCTTTGCCAGAGGAATGACGAGCTTAATGGCTTTACCTGAGACGCAGTATGCTCAGTTACAATATGAAAATAGAGAACTTGCAGAGCAAAAATTCAGCTGGCGTGTGCTTGCTAAGGAGTTAGCAGGTGATTTCTAAGTTATTCTATTATTTATTAAAAATCATTAGTAGAGTCGTTAGTTCTGATAAATTACAGACTAAAATTGATAGCTTAGGCTATGCATTGAGTATCCAAAAATACACCAGACAAGGTGCTCAGATTGGAGAAAATACACTTATTATTGATACTAAACTCTCGTCTTCATCTAAAGGAGACCGTTTTTATATCGGTAAAGATTGCACTATTACCGGAGCTACACTTTTAGGTCACGATGCTTCTCCTACATTGTTTTTAAAGGAACTGGTGGTTCACAAAGATAGCTATAGGAAAGGATCTCGGCGCTCTTACCGAAAAGCAATTACCATCGGCGATAATGTTTTCATCGGTTGGGGGAGCATTATTTTACCTGGGGTCACTATTGGAAGTAACACTATCATTGGTGCAGGAAGTGTTGTCACAAAAGATATTCCTGATGGAGTGGTTGCGGCTGGAAACCCTGCTAAAGTTGTCAAGTCTACAGACGACTACGTTACAGCTTATAGAGAAACCCTTAAAAAAGAGCCCGGTAATTTCTGATGTTAAAGCTCTTTTTTTCTAACGATGATGGGCCTTCATATGCGGATAAGCTATGCGTATTTATGATGAGCCTTTATCTACTTGCTGATGTTGCTTCTGGATTTACTGTTCTTCAGTTAGGGGTGGATTTAAAGCTGTCACTGCTATACAAATTACCATTAACTGGATTGGTGCTGTTACTCGTACTGAAACTTGATCCAAGGTATTTTATTTTCTTATGCCTTTTATTAGCGATACTGCTCATGGGGCCGGTATTTCAATTACTCTCATACGCTGATACTTTCTTTTTTATTACTGACTTCTCAAACGTGTATAAAATCCTCATGCCAATGTCTATTTTTATTTATTTTGGCCTGTTGGCTGCGCGTTGGGGGTTGTTTACTAGAAAATGGCTCGAAAGAATATTAATTAGTAATTTTGCTATCCTGTGTTTTAACTTATTTTTAGGTGCGTTAGGTTTTGGTCGCTCAAGTTATCAATTAAGAGATGGTGAAACGGCAGGTTCTAATGGTTTTATATATGCGGCAAATGAATTAGGTGCGACCATGGTCGTGCTTTTCTCTTTTATGCTTCATATGTGTTGGAACTATAAGCGTAAGTGGTACATTGTGTTTTCTTTATTTACTGTGCTTTGTGGCTTACTTGTCGCCACTAAAACTGCCATGCTCGCTGCTGTTAGTCTTGTGTTTATTGTGCCTATTCTCAATGAAAGAGAGAGGCTGTTTAAAATGACGAAGCTGAAATTATATATTCTTGTACCTATGTTCTGTGCTATAGCGGTCATTGTATATGTAATTAACGATTTACTCATGGCTTTAGGCTTGTACGACAGACTCATGTGGGTATTGAGCCAAAAAGGCGTTTTAGGAATAATTCTATCTGGCAGAGATGAATTTGCACAAGAATTGTTAGTTGTTTACGTTAATTACCTAGAATTTTGGCAGCAACTTATTGGGGTCGGAACTGCGGGAATCGCTGAGTTTATCCCTATAAAATACTCTGCAGAAATTGATGCGATCGATGTATTAGTTTACTTTGGATTCACTGGCTTATTTGTATGTTTTTCCTTTTACTTTTTTACCTTTATTAAAGCCTTAAAGCAGTGTGTTAGGCCTGAATCTATTTATAGTCCTGCGGTGTTGGCTGGTACTCTTATCCTGCTATTTTTATCGCAGCTGAGTGGCCATGTTTGGATTTCTGGCACGTTAGGGATTTCACTCGGTTGTTTTGTATCGTTATTATGGGTAGACACGGAAAGTAGGAGTAACTCATGACATTATGCCAACCTCTCGTGAGTGTTTGGATACCAACCTACAACCGACTTTCACTTCTCAAAAGAGCTGTTGAGTCGGTAAAAAAGCAAACTTATAAAAACATAGAAATATTTATCGTTGATAACGGCTCCACAGACGGGACTGTTGAGTATTTAAAGCAGCTAGCTGGCGAAAATGAAAATATCCGCTTTCATAGCTTTGCTAAAAATGAGGGCGCATGTCGTGCTCGCAACTATGCAATTCAACATTCTCAAGGTGAGTATGTGACAGGCCTTGATGATGATGATGAATTTTTACCAACCAGAATCGCAGACTTAGTTGAGGCATTTGAAGAGAAATATGCCTTTGTTTGTAGCGGCTATATTTGGGATTACGGTCAAACTCAACGACCTATCTTAAATTCAGATATGATCATTGATATAGATGCTCAGCTGAACTTCAATCAAGCGTCTAATCAAGTTCTTACTAAGAGAGCGCGTTTAATAGAGGCAGGATTATTTGATGAGTCAGTTGTGTCATCTCAGGATTGGGAACTGTGGACTCGAATGATTTTGAAATTTGGTGCTGCGAAACGAATAAGTACTCCTTCATATATAGTGCATACTGCTCATGACAAACCCAGAATTACGGATAATCAAAAGAATCGCTCTGTAGGGTTCCAACAATTTTACGATCGGTATGGTCATTTAATGTCAAAAAGAAACAAAAAGTGTTTTGATTTTTTGGTTTATTACAGTAGCGGTCAAAAAGTAAGTCTGCTAACTGTATTTAAATACTTTACTCCTCCTATTGCGGGGAAATTACTGAGAGCATGGCTGGCTTCGTTATTTCCTGGACTTGCTAAAAAGAGATTAGAGCGTTTTAGAAAGGTTCAAAAATGAGTAAGATTTGTTTTATTGCAAACCTTTTTCCATCAAAAAAAGACCCTTCATTTGGTAGCTTTGTGGGTAAAAATTATCTACAGCTTCAAACACAAGGGAATCATATTGTAAGTAAAGTCGTTATTGATCACCGTGCTTCAGGTTTTGCAAAGCTTATCTGCTATATAAAATTTATTGCAAGCGGGATGTATGCAATAAGTAAGCGGAATTATGACTTCATTTATTTTCATTACTTAACATATTCGACCCTTTGCCTTATTCCTTTTCTATTGGTTGGAAAGCCGAAGTACGTAGTAAATATTCATGGTGATGATCTTGTTGGTAATACAACTATCCATAAAGTAATGGGATTTGCGTCTAAGTTAATATTAAAAAAAAGTACTGTAGTCGTTGTTCCATCATCCTATTTCAAAGATAAACTTCTTGAGCTACATCCTTGGTATGATAAGGAGAAAATTATTGTATCTCCGTCTGGTGGTGTGGACTTTGATATATTTAAACCAACCATCAGCCCTTCACCATCTTTTTTTACTTTAGGGTATGTCTCTCGAATAGATGAAGGGAAAGGGTGGCAAGAATTGCTAGAAGCCTTAGTGTTAATTAGACAGTCTCACCCTCATTTGATTAGTAAACTAAGGTTGAATATCTATGGCACAGGCGCAGAGGTTGACGAACTAGTAAACACAATAGCCAACAGTGACTTATCTTCGTTGGTTACATACTATGGGGCATTAGAGCCAAATCAATTAGTTGATAAGTATAGTGAAATGGATGCATTTATTTTTCCAACTCACAGAGAAAGTTTTGGTTTAGTGGCCGTAGAAGCTCTTGCATGTGGAACACCCGTTTTAGCATCCAATATCAGCCCAGTGAATGACATAGTCATACCTGGTAAAAACGGTTTATTGTTTGATGTAAAGGACAAAAACTCTATTGCCGATACAATCGTCGAATTACTCGAAATGGCACCTCAAGACTATGAATTACTGAGCTCATTTGCTCGTCAATCGGTATGTAACTATCGTTCAACTGAAGTCGCGCAGCATTTAGAAAATGAACTCAAAAAGCGATTATTACCCTAGGAAAGTTTAATGAAAATCACTATTGTTGGAACTGGTTATGTAGGCTTATCAAATGCAATGTTACTTGCTCAGCATAACCAAGTTATTGCACTGGATATTGTTGAAGAAAAAGTTGAGTTGCTTAATTCTGGTAAGTCGCCAATTATCGATACAGAAATCGAAGCATTCTTGAAGAATAAAGATTTACAGTTTTCGGCAACCACAGATAAGCACTTAGCATTGAAAGATGCTGAATTTGTGATTATTGCAACACCCACTGATTACGACCCAGATACTAACTATTTTAATACGGGTTCAGTTGAAGCGGTTATTAATGATGTTTTAGCTATCAATCCTGATGCAACGATGGTGATTAAGTCTACGGTTCCGGTTGGCTTTACTAAAGCAATAAAAGAGCAGGTGAATAGCGACAATATCATTTTTTCTCCAGAGTTTCTGCGTGAAGGTAAAGCGCTTTACGATAACTTGCACCCATCACGTATTATCGTTGGTGAGAAAAGTGAGCGTGCAAAGGTATTTGCTGAGCTATTAACCCAAGGGGCAGAAAAAGAACATATTGATATTTTGTTTACTGACTCAACGGAAGCCGAAGCGATTAAGCTTTTTTCGAATACCTATTTAGCAATGCGTGTAGCCTATTTTAATGAGCTGGATAGTTATGCCCAAAGTCATGACCTTGATGCTAAGCAAATAATTCAAGGTGTTGGTTTAGATCCGCGTATTGGCTCTCATTATAATAACCCTTCGTTTGGGTATGGCGGATATTGCTTACCAAAAGATACCAAGCAATTACTAGCAAACTATAAAGATGTGCCGAATAATATGATTCGAGCAATTGTTGATGCAAACTCGACAAGAAAGGACTTTATTGCCGAATCAATTATTAAACAAAACCCTAAAGTCGTAGGGATTTATAGGCTGGTTATGAAGTCCGGATCTGACAACTTTAGGGCTTCAGCTGTGCAAGGCATTATGAAGCGTATTAAAGCAAAAGGCATTGAGGTTATTATTTATGAGCCTAGCCTACAAGAGAGTGAGTTCTTTAATTCAGAAGTCGTAAAAACAATTGATGAACTCAAATCACGCGCCGATATTATTATTTCTAATCGAAATACCGATGAATTGGCTGATGTAGCTGAAAAAGTGTACACACGCGATTTGTTCGGTAGTGATTAGTTATTTATTACCATAATTAAATGTTAACTAAGCCTTTTATCTTTAGGTGAGGGGCTTGGTTAATTCAATAGTATGGTTTTATTTTGCGCTGTATTTCCCCATCTTTTATTCAACACAAAAAGTGTCATTATTTATTGTTAACATGAAGAATATTAATAATAAATTACCTTCGGTTTGATATAATGTTCCCTTTTTGAGTGGTATCATTATACTCCGTTAAGCCAAATGAACGTCTTACGTTAAAGCGCTATTTTAGTCACGATTTAGCACTTTATTGAGTTGAGCGCGTAACAATAAATGATTGATTATGTCGTACGCTTTATTTTATTCAGCAAGTCATAAAATAAAAAATAGCGGGTATTAAATTAGCTTAGCGACTTAGCCTAAAAGGACATGAACCTCAAAGGGTTACCATATTTGATGAAGTGAGCGAAGTTTTGCCTCGCTTGTATGAGTAGTAAAAGTGATGATTTGTTCATATTTGATCAAGCTTTACACTGCTAACTTAGTTATAAATTTGAGTTAATATTTAAAAAAGGACTTAATATGAAAGCTGTTATCCCTGTTGCGGGTCTTGGAACTCGTATGCTTCCAATGACAAAAGCCATTCCAAAGGAAATGTTGCCGCTTGTCGATAAACCTCTTATTCAATATATTGTTGATGAATGTGTAGCGGCAGGCATTAAAGAGATTGTGCTTGTAACACATAGCTCTAAAAATGCCATTGAAAACCACTTTGATACCAGCTTTGAGCTCGAAGCGACACTCGAAAAGCGTGTTAAACGTACTTTATTAGAGGAAGTACGCTCTATCTGCCCTGATGATGTGACGATTATGCATGTGCGCCAAGGCGAAGCAAAAGGGCTTGGTCATGCGGTATTGTGTGCGAAACCTATTGTAGGTGATGATGACTTTGTTGTTGTGCTACCTGACGTCATTCTTGATAGCTATACCGCTGATCAAAAAACAGAAAATATTGCCGCCATGATCAAACGCTTCAAAGAAGTCAGAGCAAGCCAAATCATGCTTGAGCCTGTTGCAGCTGAAGATGTTAGTAAATATGGTATTGCTGATATTGGTGGAGTGACGATTAAAGCTGGCGAAAGCGCACCGATCAAAACTATGGTAGAAAAGCCAAAAACTGAAGAAGCGCCATCGAATCTTGCGGTTGTTGGTCGTTATGTATTGTCTAAAGCTATTTGGCCTATCCTAGCAAAAACCTCGGCAGGGGCTGGTGGCGAAATTCAATTAACAGATGCAATCGATGCATTGATGGAAGCTGAAATAGTCGAAGCGTTCCACATGAGTGGCCGTTCACACGACTGTGGTGACAAGCTAGGCTATTTAAAAGCAATCATCGAATACGGTATGCGTGATGAAAAGCTAGGTGCTGAGTTTTCAGAGTTTGTTGCACAAGCAGTTGCACCACAGCCAGCTCATTTAAAAGCGGTTTAATACTGTTTGCTGGTTTAGAGTACACAGAACGCCTGCATTAATGCAGGCGTTTTTGTATCTAATCGTTATGACCTTAGTTAAACATGTAGTCGCGACTTTATGTCGCGCAAGTCAAATGCAGCCAGCCTAATCCTAATCGCGACTTTATGTCGCGCAACAACCTTAATTATTGATTTCTAAAATCGCTTTAAGGGTATGCTCTTTATCAAGAATATCGCGATACAGTGCAAACTGATTACGAGCCCGCTCTAAATTGTGGTTCGCATGTTTAGTGGCAAAGTAATTATCACCATCAATAAAGTCAGTCAAAAAGCGTAAGCCAATCATAAACGTCATGACTTTGGTGCCTAGCCAAAAGCTTTGTTTTTCGGCATCGGTGATCACATTTTGCAGCGGTTCAACATAGCCTTTTACAATTGCTGCGAAAATTTCTTCACGCACGCGAACATTATTTAAGTTAGTTGAATCCTCTTGCTCAGGTGAACAGAATGTACGTACCATATCGCCAAAATCAAACAGCCAATAGCCAGGCATACAGGTATCAAGATCGATCACCGCCTTCGCACTGTCTGACTTTGTGCAAAACAGCATATTGTTGATTTTGGTATCATTATGGCAAGGTCTTAAAGGAATGGTGCCTTCAAGCGCTTTTAGTTCTGCAACGAGGCTTTGCTGTTCTAAGCAAAAATCAACATCGTCTTGGCATAGTGCAGTTCTGTTCAGTGGGTTTTGCTCTAGCACTTTTTTGAAGGCATCAAATCGCATTTCTAGGTTATGAAAGTTAGGAATAACATGGTGTAACTGTTCAGCCTGAAAATCTTGCAGAGCAAGGGCGAATTGACCAAATGCATTGGCCGCAGTTTGTGCTTGCGAGATGCTGGCTACAACATCTTCACTATAACTGCCGCCAATAAATTCGAGTGCGCGCCATACTCCTTGGTCATATTCAACCAAAAAGTCATTTTCAATAGTGGGTACGTGACGAATAATATCTAAATCATACTCACCATTATTATTTTTCTTAGTTAAGTGCTGTTCTATTAAACGTGCATTCTCAACGAGCTTCTCAGGGGCTGGAAATACATCCGTATTTAACTTTTGTACCACCAAGGCCTGATCATCTGTTTTAAGTAGCATGGTTGTGTTTATATGACCATTTCCAATTGGCTTTAAGCTAATATTGGCGTCGTTTAGGCCATAGCACTGAGATAAATGCTCAGCTACAGGGTTTGACTTCATTGAGAGTTCACTCTTCATTTTTGATTGCACTGGGGCGATGACTGCTATTTCTTCCGTGATATAATTCATAAAGCTTTTTCGAAACCTTTTCTAGCTCTGATTTGTAAGTCACACCATACCAAGGTGATTGTGCTTTATAGACAATGACAGATTGATGTTTACCTTGGATGGCGGCTTGGATTTGGTCGGGCAAATAATACTCTTTTGTGACACCGTTGTCATTACTTTCTAGGAACTCAAAAAAGCCGCTTTCTAAGTAATTGAACACATCGGGAGTTATTCCCCAAAAGCTCATGGAGCCTAGTGAGTCATCTGTAATTACCACTCTTTTACCTTGCGGCGTATCGCCGTAGAGAGTGGCATTTTCGCGTTCAATATTTAAGTATTCAATCACATTAGTGAGTTGCTGCTGTTCATCTACCTCACATAGCCCACGGTTAACTCCCCCTTCATCTGACAGAGTTTGGCTAATAGGATAACCAACCATGGCCCATTGCGTGCTGTGCTTAAAGTGCTCAGCAACTATTTCAAACGAAGTATCGCCATAATAGTCATCAGCGGTGATCACAATCGCAGGGTTATGTACATAAGGCTTTGCGCAAAGCAGTGCATGCCCCGTTCCCCATGGCTTGATGCGATCTGCAGCTAGATGGCTGAACTTATCGGGTAACGCATCAATACTTTGCTCAACTAAAACAATATCGAGGTCATTAGGAAGCCGAGGTAAGATTGTGGCCTCAAGTTCAGCGCGAATTTTTTGATTAATAATGATCACAACTTGGCTAACACCCACTTTGACTGCATCGGCGATACTTAGCTCCATGATTGTGCGACCAAGAGTTGGAATTTCAGCGATTTGTTTATTTCCGCCAAAGCGACTACCTAAGCCACCAGCTAATACAACTAAAGTGAGAGAATGTTGTGCCATTATATCTATTAAATAAAAAACAAAATCTGAGTCTATCAGAAACAAGCAAAACGTAGGAGGCGTTTTAATATTGAATCGTTTATTTACGGTTGGAGCCATTCTGTGGGCATTATTTTAGCGAGTAATGTTTACTCGCATCCCCTTTACCTCAGTGGTATATTGTCATTTGTGGTATTACATTGTTTAAGTAGAGTGGGCGATGGCAAAAGATAGGTATGCGCCTAAAGCGCTGGGCGATATTATGGCAGGGCTCAATAGCCGGCTTGCGTCCTATGCAGGCAAGGCGCAAGGGCTATCGAGTCAACAAGCTATACTGAATGACTTTTTAGGCGAAACATTATCAAAAAAATGCCGAGTGAGTAATTATCGTGACGGCACTTTGATGATTGAGGCGGTCTCTGCCCCGATTGCGCTGCGCTTAAATTATTTAAAAATGGACATGCTTTCGCACTTTCGAAAGGCGGGCATGGCCGAGCTCGGACAAATTAAAATTACTGCTAATCCACAAGCAACCCAGCGTTTGTCAGCAAAATCAAAACAAGATAAAAAACCAGTTACAAAACGTCAAATGAGCGAGCAAACAGCCGATTACCTCAGCGCCATCGCCGCAGATGCACCACCGTCGTTAAAAGCGAAGTTAGAGCGTTTAGCGCAACATGGTCGTAAGAAGTAACGTGTAGGCGTGAAATTTATTTCACACGAGGGCTGCGGTTTACTTGAATTCAAAGTGTGCCTCGCAAGCATAGGGCCCTCAGATTCGCCTTTTTTCTTTCCTGATCTTGATTTTATTTCGATTGTCGCCATATCTACTCAGTGATTTAATTTTTACGCATTAGATCAAAGATTACGGCTAATTTTTAAATTTTCTTGCTGAAAATCCATATCTTCACACACAGAAGGTTTGATGTTGCGCAGACTCTGGTATGATAGCGCACGAAATAAGCTGTGTTTTAAACAGCGTACTGATAAATTGTTAATTAATATGCCCTACATCATGAGCATAAGCGCATATTAATTATCAATTAAAGAAAGTGGGTTAGCTAACGACTAGCTAACAAAGAATATATTGTAACGGTTTTATCATGATATCTAATTTATTTACCAAGATTTTTGGTAGTCGCAATGACCGCACTATTAAAAACCTAAGAAAGACGGTCGCACTGATCAATGCGCTTGAAACGCAATTAGAAGCGCTTTCTGATGAAGATCTAAAAGCAAAAACAGCAGAATTTAGAGAGCGTTACGATAACGGACAAAGCCTAGATGATATCTTACCAGAAGCATTTGCTGTGGTACGTGAAGCATCTAAGCGTGTAAACGGCATGCGTCACTTCGACGTACAGCTACTTGGTGGTATGGTTTTACATCAAGGTCGCATCGCAGAGATGCGTACCGGTGAAGGTAAAACACTAACAGCAACATTACCTGCCTACCTTCGCGGTTTAACAGGTAAAGGTGTTCACGTAATTACCGTGAATGACTACCTTGCAAAACGTGACGCCGAAACTAACCGCCCATTATTTGAATTCTTAGGCCTTACAGTAGGCTGTAACGTACCGGGTATGATGCCACAGCAAAAGAAAATCGCTTACGCTGCAGATATCACTTACGGTACTAATAACGAATTTGGCTTTGATTATCTTCGCGATAACATGGCATTTAGCATCGAAGAGCGTGTACAACGCCCACTTTACTACGCGGTAGTGGATGAGGTGGATTCAATCCTAATCGATGAAGCGCGTACGCCGCTTATTATCTCAGGCCCTGCTGAAGACAGCTCTGAGCTTTACATCGAAATCAATAAAATTGTGCCTGATCTTGAGCTACAAGAAAAAGAAGATGAAGAAGGCGTTGAAGGTGACGGCGACTTCACTATCGATGAAAAGTCTAAGCAAGTTCACTTAACTGAACGTGGTCAAATTAAAGTTGAAGAGCTATTAATTGAGCGCGGCTTAATCGAAGAAGGTGATTCACTTTATTCAGCTTCAAGCATCACATTATTAAGTCATGTGTATGCGGCGCTTCGTGCTCACAAACTGTATCAAAAAGACGTTGATTACGTTGTTAAAGAAAACGAAGTTATCATCGTAGATGAGCACACAGGCCGTACAATGGAAGGTCGCCGTTGGTCAGAAGGTTTACACCAAGCTGTTGAAGCAAAAGAAGGTGTACGCATTCAAAACGAAAACCAAACATTGGCATCAATCACATTCCAAAACTACTTCCGTTTATACGACACATTAGCGGGTATGACAGGTACAGCAGACACAGAAGCGTTTGAGTTCCAGTCTATCTACGGTCTAGACACAGTTGTAATGCCGACTAACAAACCGATGATCCGTGACGATCGTGCTGACCTTGTTTACCTTACACAAGAAGAAAAGTACGAAGCAATCCTTGCTGATATCAAAGATTGTCAAGAGCGCGGTCAACCGGTACTTGTGGGTACTATTTCTATCGAAAGTTCTGAGTACTTATCGCAGTTCTTACGTAAAGAAAAAATTAAGCACAACGTACTTAATGCGAAATTCCATGCGCAAGAAGCAGACATCGTTGCTGACGCGGGCTTACCTGGCACAGTAACCATTGCAACTAACATGGCCGGTCGCGGTACCGATATCGTGTTAGGTGGTAACTGGCAAAGTGAGGTTGAAAAGCTTGAAGAGCCAACGGATGAGCAAATCAAAGCGATTAAAGAAGCGTGGCAAAAACGTCACGACGCGGTAATCGAAGCGGGTGGCTTACATATCATTGGTACTGAGCGTCATGAATCTCGCCGTATCGATAACCAGTTACGTGGCCGTTCGGGTCGTCAAGGTGATGCCGGTTCAAGCCGTTTCTACTTATCAATGGATGACGCGTTAATGCGTATCTTTGCTGGTGAGCGCATGACGAACATGATGCGTAAGCTAGGTATGCAACGCGGTGAAGCGATTGAGCACCCTTGGGTTAACCGTGCAATAGAAAACGCACAACGTAAAGTTGAAGCGCGTAACTTCGATGTTCGTAAGCAATTACTTGAGTACGATGATGTAGCAAACGATCAACGTCGTGTTGTTTACTCACAACGTAATGAGCTACTTGAAGAAGGCGATATTTCAGAAACTATCACTGCAATTCGCGGCGATGTGCTAAACGGTACGATTGACCAATATATTGCACCACAAAGTCTAGCTGAAATGTGGGATATTCCAGGCCTAGAAGAGCGCTTAAAGCAGGATTTCTTAATCGAGCTACCTATTGCACAATGGTTAGCTGATGATAATAAACTGTACGAAGAAAAACTTCGTGAGCGCATTGAAGAAGCGGTTGAGCAAGCATATAAGCAAAAAGAAGAGATGGTCGGTGAGTCTGTCCTACGTCAATTCGAAAAAGCGATTATGCTACAAAGCCTAGACCAACACTGGAAAGATCACTTGGCAGCGATGGATCACCTTCGTCAAGGTATTCACTTACGTGGCTATGCACAGAAGAATCCGAAGCAAGAATATAAGCGTGAGTCGTTCGAGTTATTCTCTGAAATGCTTGAGAACTTAAAAGTCGACGTTGTCGGTATTTTGAGTAAAGTACAAGTTCGCGCTGAAGAAGATGTTGAGAAAGTTGAAGAGCAACATCGTAAGAGCGAAAATGCACCGCGTGAATACCAGCACGAAGAGGCAGAGCACCTTGGTGGCGAAACACCACAAGATGCTGTGGTTAGCCATCGTGCAGAACCAAAAGTCGGTCGTAATGAACCGTGTCCTTGTGGTTCAGGTCAAAAATTCAAACAGTGTTGCGGTAAATTAAAGTAACCTAAGCATTGGGATAAAAAGCGACGCTTGCGTCGCTTTTTTTATGATTGAGGAAATATAAAATGACTAAAAAAATAGTGCATGTTGCAGTCGGCGTTATTTATAAAGATCAGCAGCTATTTATCTGTAAACGTCCAGATGACAAACACCAAGGCGGCTTGTGGGAATTCCCCGGCGGTAAGGTAGAGCAGGGCGAAAGCGTATTTACAGCGCTACAGCGCGAGTTACTAGAAGAAGTAAATCTAACCGTTAATGGCAGTGAAGAGCTAATCGTGATTGAACATGACTACGGCGATAAATGCGTACGCTTAGATGTGCATATTGTTGACGACTTCACAGGCACTGCTCATGGCGCTGAGGGGCAACAAGGTAAGTGGGTAGCAATTAATGCACTTGATGCTTATGCTTTTCCTGCTGCCAATGTAGAAATAGTTGAAAAGATAAAGCAAAAATATGCGCTTTAAATCTAGATGAAGGCGCGAAGTTTCCTTCGCGCAAAGATTATAGTTTGTGCTATGTTGAAAACGCGCCCTGCAAGCTATTGTCCGCTTGGTGGTGTGTAATTCCCTCTTTCTCTATCAAAAGTCCTGAGATAAAATAAAATTACACTAAATAGCGTATGATAAATATATTCTAATATTATATGCCTTACTTGTTTACGGTATCATAGCTTCTCTATTCAGTGTTTTTTGACCTACACTTTTGTTTTTTGTCAGCGTTTAGTGCTGAACCTCTTTTTTAAGGTTAACAATGAAATATTTAGTCACCGGAGCCGCGGGTTTTATTGGTGCTGCGACGTGTCAAAACCTATTGACCGCAGGGCATGATGTTATAGGTATCGATAATTTAAATGATTATTACGATGTTAACTTAAAACTGGCTCGATTGGCTCAATTTGAATCTCATGAGCGCTTTTCTTTTAAAAAGCTTGATATAGCGAATCGCGTTGAAATGGCTGAGTTATTCGAAGTAGAGAAGTTTGAACGCGTTATTCACTTGGCGGCTCAAGCTGGTGTACGTTATTCGATTGAAAACCCTGATTCATACGCTGATTCAAACTTAGTTGGACACTTAAATATTTTAGAGGGATGTCGCCATAACAAGGTAGCACATCTAGTGTATGCGTCTTCTAGTTCTGTATATGGTTTAAATGAAAAAACACCATTTGAAACAAAAGATAGCGTTGATCATCCTGTGTCATTTTATGCGGCAACTAAAAAGGCGAATGAGTTAATGGCGCATAGTTACTCGCATTTATATGATTTACCCACCACAGGGTTACGCTTTTTCACTGTGTACGGCCCATGGGGTCGCCCAGATATGGCGCCTTTTATTTTTACTAAAAAGATGCTTGCAGGTGAAGCGATAGATATCAATAACAATGGCGATATGTGGCGCGATTTTACTTATATTGATGATATCGTTGAGGGCGTTATTAGGGCGGCAGATGTTATTCCACAGCGTGATGAACACTGGCGAGTAGAAACGGGGTCACCTTCGACAAGTTCTGCTCCGTACCGTGTTTATAACATTGGTCATGGTAGCCCTATAAATCTAATGAAGTTTATTGAAGCAATCGAGTCTGAGCTGGGTATTGAAGCAAAGAAAAACTTCCGAGAAATGCAACTGGGTGATGTTTATAAAACGTTTGCAGATACCCAAGACTTATTTGCTGCAACAGGTTACAAACCAGCTATTGGTTTAGAAGAGGGTGTAACAAAGTTGGTTACTTGGTATAAATCATTTTATAGCTAAACTATAAAGCCCAAATACAATAGATGATTCAGCTTCGACCTGCGGATGTTTGTAAGGTAACTATTATCTTTATTTAAGTAATTGCGACCTTACAAAATAAGCGTCTATTTGTTTCCCACTATCGCTTAAATATGCGACTCATCGCTTTTGATAAGAATTGTTACATATTCGATTTTATTGTTTTGCTTGAGAGGTTTATGATGGACAAAGCGAAAGACTGCCTATTCGTAGTATTTCGAAGATACCTCTAACTATACGATAAGTACGGGAACCTCATGAAAAAAGTAACACTTACCGCGGCAAGTATTGCACTTGCGCTCGGTCTTGTTGGTTGTGGTGAAAAAGAACAAGAAACTAAAGCACCAGCAACTGCTGCCGTCACTGAAGCAAAAGCGCCTTTAAATTCAGGTATTGAACTGGCGAACATGGATAAGTCTGTTCGCGCACAAGATGACTTTTACTATCATGTAAACGGTGAATGGTTAGAAAAAACAGATATTCCAGGTGATAAATCAAACTACGGTTCATTTACTCAGCTTTATGATGATTCGCAAAAAGCGATGAAAGAAGTACTCGAAAAAGCGGCGGCAAATACCAATGTTAAGCCAGGTTCTGATGAAGCAAAACTCGCTGCATTCTATAACAGTTACATGGATGAAGCTGCTCGTGAAGCGGCAGGCATCAAGCCATTATCACCAGTACTTGAAAGCGTTGATGCTGTAAAGAGCAAGTCCGATCTTGTTGCTTTAATGGCTGAACTTCGTATTAAAGGCGGTAACTTGCCGTTTGGTTGGTACGTAAATAACGACGCAAAAAACTCTAGCGAAAACGCGATGTATGTTTATCAGTCTGGCTTAGGTTTACCCGATCGCGACTACTACCTAAAAGATGATGAAAAATTCACAAAAATTCGTGAAGCTTATCAAGCATACGTCACAGCTATCTTAAGCAAAGCGGGTGTCGCTGATGCAGAATCTGCGGCTAAAGCTATTATTGATCTTGAAACACGTATCGCTGATGCACAGTGGAGCCGAGTAGAAAGCCGTGATGCAACTAAATCTTACAACAAGATGAGCGTTGCAGATGCCAACAAACTTACTGGTGACTTTGATTTTGCTGCTTACCTTGATGCGTCAGGCATCAAGACTGAAGATGTCATTGTTCGCCAACCTAGTTACCTAGAAAAATTTGCAGGTATTTATAGCGATACAGACTTAGCAACTTGGCAGAACTATCTTAAGTTCCACTTTGTTAGTAATTATTCTGCGTTATTAGATAAAGAGCTCGTTGATCTTAACTTTAATTTCTACAGCACAACACTTCGTGGTGTGACAGAGCAATCACCACTTTGGAAAAAAGCCGTTGATGCATCAAACGGTGTATTAGGTGAAATGCTGGGTAAAGTGTACGTTAAAGACAACTTCCCACCTGAAGCGAAAGCACGCATGGAAGAGTTAGTTGATAACGTAATCAAAGGTTACGCCGTTGCGATTGAAAACCTTGAATGGATGAGCCCAGAAACAAAAATTGCTGCTAAAGCAAAACTTGATAAGTTCACACCAAAAATCGGTTACCCAGATAAGTGGAGAGACTACTCAGCACTTGAAATGAAAGGTGATGACTTAGTGGGTAACTACATTCGCCATAGCGAGTGGGAATTTGCAGATATGACTGCAAAACTAGGTAAGCCTGTTGATCGTTCTGAGTGGCACATGACACCGCAAACAGTAAACGCTTACTACAACCCTGTGAACAATGAAATTGTATTCCCTGCGGCTATTTTACAACCACCATTCTTTAACTTAGAAGCAGATGATGCTGTTAACTATGGTGCAATTGGTGCGGTAATTGGTCACGAGCTAGGTCATGGTTTTGATGACCAAGGTGCGAAGTATGATGGTGACGGTAACTTACGTAACTGGTGGAGCGAATCAGACCTTGAACAGTTTGAAGAGCGCACCGGCCAGTTAGTTGCTCAATACAATGAATATAAGCCATTTGAAGATGCTAGCGTAAATGGTGAGCTTACACTTGGTGAAAACATTGGTGACTTAGGCGGTCTAACAGTTGCCTATACTGCTTATCAATTATCACTGGGTGATGAAAAAGCGCCTATCATTGATGGTTACACAGGTGATCAGCGTTTCTTTATGGGGTGGTCACAAATTTGGCGTCGTAAATACCGTGACGAAGAGTTACGTAACCGTCTTATGACAGACCCACATTCACCAAGCCATTACCGTGTAATCGGTATTCTTTCAAACATGCCAGAATTCTATCAGGCGTTTGATGTGAAAGAAGGCGACAAGATGTATATCAAACCAGAAGATCGTGTAAAAATCTGGTAATGGATTATTGATTTAAAAAAGGCTCTGAGTGAACGCTCAGAGCCTTTTTTGTATATGTTTTATTTTTCAGGAAGCATTTCAACGCAGGAATGGCTGTAAAAATCCGTACCATTTACATCAAGCGGCTTTCAGTTTATTAAAATAATTTAAACCATAATCGCATCTTTCAGATACTGGAATAATTCTTTGTAACTTTTAGCTGGTTTTTCTGCTTTTACTTCTTTGGCAGCGCCGCGCACTAACTGGCGCATTTTTTGGCGCTCAAGTGCTGGATATTGCTCAATAGTTGGATTAATTAAGTCGTCACCTTGCTTGATTAAATCATCTCGAAGCTTTTCGATTTTATTCATTAATACATCAGCTTGGTTATTTTTGTTTAGCATGATGTCGATCATGGCCTGAATTTCGTCCACGTTTTCTGTGGTACGTAATACTTTTGCGATGTAGTTTAAGTTACGGCGGTAAGCATCACTTTTATCACTGACCTTATCAGAAACAACTAACGCTTCTTTTAAATCGTGATTGAGTGGTAAACGATCACGTTGCTTTTTTGGCATTTTTGCGATTTCAGCACCCAGACCATGATATTGCATGGCTTCACGTTTTAATTCGCTTTTTGATACGTAAATAATTTCTTCTTCGATAAGTGGCTTTTTCTTCTTCGCCATAAGGATGCTCATTCAGTAAACTTAACTATTCGCTATTATACGTCATTTAGTTAATGATTAATATTAGCTGATGCACGTCTCGCAGTGTGTTAGCATTCGTTACACTATAAAAAATAGCAGAACCTAGGACACACAAGATGAAAGATCCTATTTATCAACACATTTCTGAAGTTAAAGACGCGGTCAGCGAAGTACTCGAGCATGCAAAAAAGCTCGGTGCAACAGCAGCAGAAGCGGCGATGTCGAGCACGTCAGGTTTGTCTGTCAGTACACGCATGGGCGAAGTTGAAACAATAGAGTTTAACCAAGACGGTGGCTTAGGTATCAGTGTTTATGTGGGTAATAACAAAGGCTCTGCTTCAACGGCCGACTTAAACCCTAAAACATTACGTACAGTGGTTGAAAAAGCCATTGATATCGCAAAATTTACTTCTGACGATCCATATAATGGAATCGCTGATAAAGAGCTACTTGAGTTTGCGCCGCTCGATTTAGATTTATACCACCCGTGGGAAGTAAGCCCAGAGCAAGGTATTGAACTTTGTCATCAAGCAGAGCAAGCGGCACTAAACGCCGATGAGCGTATTGTAAATTCAGACGGTGCAAGTTTTTCTTCTCACCAAGGTTTACGTGTTTACGGTAACAGCCATGGCATGATTGCAGGTTACCCGCGTACGCGTCATAGCATTAGCACTATGGTGATTGGTAAAGAAGGCGAGCAAATGCAGCGCGATTCCGCGTATACCGTAGCGCGCCATAAAGATGATTTAAATGACGCTGCAAAAGTGGGTCTCGAAGCAGCAACAGAAACCTTGGCTAAACTTAATAGCCAAAAGCTCGGTACCATGAAAGTGCCTGTTATTTTTAGAGCGGATATTGCCAATTCATTATTCGGCCATTTAGTGTCGGCAATTGGCGGTGGTGCGCTTTATCGTAAATCGAGTTTCTTGCTTGATAGCTTAGGAACTAAAGTATTTAGCGATTGTGTGAATATCTCTGAGCGCCCGCATTTATTAAAAGGTTTAGCGTCTTCGCCGTTTGATGCTGAAGGTTTAAAAACCGTCGATCGTGAAATTATTCAAGGTGGTGAGCTGCAAACTTACCTGTTAGCAAGCTATGCAGCGCGTAAACTATCGATGGCACCAACGGGTCATGCTGGTGGTATTCATAACTGGCTAGTTGAACAAACCCATGCCGATTTGAAAGCGCTATTAAAAACCATGGGCACAGGCTTATTGGTAACTGAACTTATGGGTCAAGGTGTGAACACGGTGACTGGTGATTACTCACGTGGCGCAGCGGGTTTCTGGGTTGAGAATGGTGAAATCCAATATCCTGTAAGTGAAATCACAATTGCTGGTAACTTAAAAGATATGCTTAAAGCGGTCGTTGGCTTAGGTGGTGATATTGAGCGTCGTGGCGGTATTCAAACAGGCTCTGTATTAATTGAACAAATGCAGGTTGCGGGTAGTTAATTCATCAATAACTAATCATTTTTTAAAAGCCTCACTTTAGTGGGGCTTTTTTATTTGAAAAAACGCTTTACCTAAACTTAACTTGAGGTTTTATCTTGGTGGCAGTTTAAAAATAAAAAGGAAAACTACCATGTATTTAGAACACGTAAACCTTGTTGTTAGTAATGTTGATGCCATGCTGCACTTTTATAAAGTCGCATTCCCGCACTGGCGTGTGCGTAGTCAAGGTGACAGCACATGGTCTGGAAAACCACGCAAATGGCTGCACTTTGGTGATGATTACCAATACCTTGCATTAAGTGATAACGGTGAAGATGAAAATCGTGATTTAGCGGGTCATCAAGTTGGCCTTGCCCATTTTGCTTATGTAACAAACGACATTAATGCCGTCATTGAACGTCTTGTTTCAGCCGGTTATGAAATTGATAAACACGGCCCAGAAAATCCATACCGTAAAAATGTTTATTTTATCGACCCCGCAGGTTTTGAAGTGGAGTTTGTAGAATATTTCAGTGATATTCCAAGTGAAAGGAATAATGATCTTTGATCTCGCCGTGAAATTCATTTCGCGCGGTAGTTGTAGCAGCAGGTTTACCACGCGTCATTTGTTACCCTATTGCGCGATGTAAAATCGCGCCTACAAAGGTGGTTTCGGTTTGATAAAAGCGTGAAATTTATTTCGTGTGGTGGTTGTAGGTGCAGGTTTACCCTGCGTCATTTGTTCCTATTGCGCGATGTAAAATCGCGCCTACAATATCTCGCAACTTTTACTGCACCTTGTTCATTTCTTTCCAACTGGCTTTTAGGCTATTGGCAAAGCTGATGAACTTTTCTTTCATGGTACGCTTTACTTTGATCTCTACTGAGCCTAGCCATACGTTACCTTCAATGGTAATGGTTGGGCCCTGACCTTTATTTAGAGCGACTGACTTGTTTTCTACGCTGCCAATAACGCTAAACAGTTTAGATACCACATTGACATGTTCAGGCACGTAGATTTCGTCGTTACCTAAAATACAGTTTACGTAAATAGTGACATGCTGATGCTGGAAAATCGCTTCGCTAAAGTCGAGCTCGATTGAACCTAAGCAGTTTGTGAGGTGAATTTCTTTTGGCACAAGCCACTGGCCGCTACGCTCATTTGAACCAAGAATACTGCGTAGCTGTAAGTTTTCGTTGTCGCTGCTATGGCTGTAGTGAGGTTTAAATTGCGCATGCTTATGCGATTTGTAATCTGTATCAGCTTTTAGCGCTAAGTCAGCAACAAGCTCAACAAGTACTTCGTTGCTGGTGGCTGCCATTGCTTGATCTAGTCGGCGTTCAAATGCTTCAGCTGAAATAACTGCATGACTGTAGTTATAAATGAGTTGGTCAATGACTTCTTCTCTTACTTGATCGATTGGACGATCTTCGAGCTTAACGGCCATGGTAGTTCCCTGTTGTGATTATAAAGTGATTCTTCTGTTATTCGATATAAAGCAAAGCTTAGGCCAAATTTTATTTATATAAAAATCAAGTTGTTGTGTTTTTTGGCTTATTAGCAACTTCGTTAAATTAACCATAGATTAATGTTATCTGCAATTAATTGGTTATTTTTGCAACATTGTGAACTTATTACCGAGCAGCCTGTAAATTGTTACCGAGAAGAATATGTGTCTTGAATAGATGTAATTATAACCTTTTGATATTAAAGTGATAAATAGTTGGCATCAAAGTCGCATTAAGTAATGTGTCTTTAATCAAAAGGAGAAAGATTATGAATACATTCAACAAGTCTATGATTGCCGCGTTAGTTATTGGTGCTACTAGCATGTCAGCTCAGGCAAGCAGCTGGGAAAATGAAAGTAAAGACGCTTGGATTGATGGTAAGGCAGAAACTGTTCTTTTAATGAACACAAATCTAAACAACTTTGACATCAACACAGATGTAAAAAATGGCAAGGTTGTACTAACTGGTAAAGTGAATAGTGAGCTTGATAAAGAGTTAGCAGAAGAGCTGGTATTAAGCTTAGATGGCGTAACTGATGTTGAAAACAAGCTTACAGTCGTAAAAGACATGAAAGCTAAGCACGCCAAAAAAGAGAAAGGTGATTCAGCTGAAAGTGATCTAACAGATGCCAAAATCAGCACTGTGATTACAACTCGCTTCCTATTTAATTCTGAAGTAGGTGGTACTGATATCGATGTAGATACTGACAAAGGTGTTGTAACCCTTAAAGGTACCGTTGAATCAGAAGCTGAAAAACAGCTTGCAGTAAGCATTGCAGAAAATGCTGAAGATGTTCGCAAAGTAATCGATGAGTTAACGATTGTTGCTGAATAATAAGTAATTAATGAAAGCCCAGCTTTGGCTGGGTTTTTATTTTGTTTTCAAGGAGTGAATCATGGACTTAATTCGCATTATATTGTCAGTTTTAATTCCCCCTTTAGGTGTATTTTTACAGGTAGGTTTGGGTGCACAATTCTGGATTAATATTCTTTTAACCTTATTAGGGTACATTCCAGGCTTGATTCATGCTGTGTATATCATTGCTAAACGATAATTGCACATAAGGATGATTTAGGAGCACAGCAAGGAAAAGCTGTAGGAATAATGGATTATAAACCGCAAGGAGTTACATAATGGAAAACGTAGCAAAGCATAATGGAAAGCAAGGAAGTAACAAGGCGTTATGGACAAGCGCACAATGGCAACGCTTTATGGAAAAGGTGAATGGATAATTGCTAAGGAGCGGCAAGTGGTAAGGAACCTAAAATGGATGAAGCTAGCGTAAGGAGGTGACTATATGGAACAAGTACAAACGCAATCAAAACAAGGAATGGACAAACAAGGAGCTGCTTTATGGAATCAGCAGCAGTGGCAAGACTTTATGGATCATGCGAAAGCAGTTGCGCCGCAGGTAACAGGGAAGGCTGACGATAAAAACCCGATATTATCTTCAGGTGATATCGGGTTTTTAATCACATCAGCAATTTATCTTTATAACTTAAACTGATTAACCGTTTTATTTAACGAGACTGCTAACTCATTCAAATCACGGGCTTCATCAGCCAATTCATGAGCATGATCTGCCGTGCTATTCACTAAATGGTTAATAGCCGCAAGGCTGTTATTGATATCTTCTGCGACTACCGTTTGTTGCTCCGTTGAAGTCGCAATTTGATGACTTTGATCTTGCACATTTGTCACTGATTGTGCAATGTCTTGCAGTGCTGTAAGCACAATTTGTGTTTGTTCAACAGAACCTTCAGCGCGCTCTTGTCCTTGTTGCATCATCGTTGATGCTTGCTGAGCAATCTGTTGCAATCGGCTGATCATATTACGAATATCATCAGTTGACTCTTGCGTTCTGCTTGCCAATGAACGAACCTCATCAGCAACCACAGCAAAACCTCGACCTTGCTCGCCTGCACGCGCAGCTTCAATAGCAGCATTAAGAGCCAGTAAATTAGTTTGTTCTGCAATAGAGTTGATCACATCGATGACGGCACCAATATTGCCACTTTCTTGCTCAAGACCAGCAACGACTTTAGACGCTTCACCAATGTGACTTGCTAATGCGGTCATGACTGACTGAGCCTGTGTAGAACGTTTTGTGCCATCAACAGTAATGGTTTGTACTTGTTCAGCAGCATTATTGGTATTTTGTGCATTGCGCGAAATTTCGAGTACTGTTGAGGCCATTTCAGTGACCGCTGCACTAACACTGTCTACCTGTTGTTTCTCTTGTTGAATTTCATCATTGGTTTTTTGTGACACTGTTTTTAGTTGTGAAGCTGCTTGGCTTAACTGCTCCGCTTGCGCTGCAGTATTGAGCATCATTGCACGCAATTTATCGATAAAGGTGTTCATATGCAGGGCTAATTGACCCACTTCATCGTGACTTTTTATATCGATTTTTTGTGTTAGGTCGCCATCTCCTGAGGCGATATCACGCATAATATAAGTTAGCTTAGTCAATGGTTTGGTGATCATTTGCGTAGCCCAAAAGATCATTGCAATGATAATCGCGAGAATAATGATCACTGATGTTGTGGTTGTCATTACGGCATCATTGACAGGCTCATCAATCATGCTGGTCGGAATTAAAATACCTACATACCAATCAAGATAAGGGGTTTCTAATTCAAGGCGATTGAAGACAACGTAATACTCTTCTCCTTTAAAAGTGATGAAGCTACTACCGTCTTTTTTACTTTTCATAACACGATTTAATTCGCTAAAGCCTGATGTATCGTTAAATTGTTTCTCTAGCGCTTCTAGGCCTTCTTTGCCATTTGGGCCTTCGTCGGTAATTGATAGTTTGTGACCTGTTCGTTTTGAAAGGTGCACAACTTTTTGGTTGCCATCAAGTAAAAAACCAAATCCTCGACCGTTGAAACGAATATTCTCGACCATGTCGTTAATATTGTTGAGCTGTAAGTCGACACCACCAAAACCAATGAGTTTATTTTGGTTATACACTGGTTGTTGTACAACCGCCGATGCGTTGCCTGTGGTTAAGTCAACGGAAATAGGGCCGACATAGAGCTTGTTTATTGCTAGCGCGTCTTGCCACCAACCACGTTTATAAGCGTAATAGGGGTCACCATTAAAGTGTGTAGTACGCTCATTTTCTTTAAAGTATTCACCGGTGGTTGCTGAGGCAAAAAAAGCAGATAGAATGTTGTCATCATTACCACTGATGCGTACAAAGTCTTGATTGATGCTGTCGTACCCAGGTTGGTTATCAAGTGGTTGATCACGCTCAGTCCAATTTTCAAACCAATTCACTAAATGTGGGTTAGTAATAAAAGTTTCAACAACTTTACCATAGCGAGCAAAGTAACCTTGCATTGAAAGTCGCTCACTTTGTAGATAACTGTCAGCTTCTCGCTGAATTGCTTGTCGTGATAAGTCAGCAATGTGACTAACAAAAAAGCTCGACGCGATGATAAGTAGTACACTGATCGTCCCACCGATGAGAAGTAATATTTTTTTACGTAAAGAGAGGTTGTTTAACATAGGTGCACGTGTTTTTATTATTAGCTAGAGTAATCTATCTAATCATATTTGCACCCAAATCGCTACAAGGCAAAGTAAAGTTTGTTAATAAAATAATACATAACACAAGGGGATGTTACCAAGTGATTGTTAATGATAATAAATTAGTGGTACTAGGCGCTGGCTGGCTAGGGGAAGCACTTTGTCTTAAGGCAAAGGAGTTAGGTTGGCAGGTGCAAGGCACAAGAAGAGAGGCCAAGCATGACTATGACTTTCAACGCCAATTGATATTACAACCAAGTGGATTGAAGCATACTGTCTCTTTAAAGGACGCGTGGTGGGTATGTGCTATTCCACCTAAAAGTCGTGATAGTCAAAGTGATTACCTAGCAACGCTTTCTGCTAGTTTAGAGTTAGCTAAATCGCTGCAATGCCGTGGGTTTATTTTATGTTCTTCAACGGGTGTGTATAACAACGCTGATAATACATATACAGAGCAAAGTACGATTGAATGTTCATCACCTCGCCAACAGCTTTTGTATGATGCCGAACAATGTGTGCTACAAGTGGGCGGTAAAGTATTGCGGTTGGCGGGGCTAGTTGGGCCAAACCGTGAACCAGGGCGGTTTGTTGCAGGTAAGGAGCTTAAGAGTTCAAGCCAACAACTCGTCAATATGGTGCATCGAGACGATGTTATTCATGCCATTTTCAAGTTGATTGAAGGTTGGTCAGATGCATCTGCAATCTATAATGTAGTCAATCCTGCTCACCCGACAAAAGTTGATTATTACCAGCAAAAGTGTGCTGAGCAGGGTAGCCCTGAGCCAAGTTTTACCAGCGATGAGGCCAAGATGCGAATCATTGATGGCTCGGCAATTGAGTCTTTAGGCTTTCAATATCAGTGGCCAATTTAAGCGGTTATTTTTTAAAGGTTAAATGCCCTCCCAGTCTATATTTACTGCCTGGGGAGACTAAGCGTGCAAAGCTTACGATCCCCTCAGAGCACCAAGTTCGACGAATAACCTGCAGGCAAGGCTCTTCATTGTAGAGGTTGAGCCACTGACACATTTCATTATTTGGCATGATTGCTTCAACTGTATGTCTTGCTTCTGTTAACGGGGCTGCACTTGAAAGGTATTCGTGGGGAGTCAGGGTGTGAAAGTTCTGTTGCAAATAATCTTTAGCCAGCTTTGGATTGACGAAACGCTCTTCAACTTGTAATGGTTGCTCATTTTCATTGTGGACAATAACACTTCGATAAACATGACTATCAATATCAACACTCAATGCTATAGCAATAGGCGCAACGGCTTGTATTGATTCCATTACTAAAATTGTACAGCTGTATTGGCCATTTCGAGCTTTAACTTCGTCGGCAATATTTTTTATCTCAAGGAGAGAAGACTGTGATTTTAAACTGGCAACAAAGGTACCGAGTCCTTGGCTACGAGTTAGAATGCCAGCATCTGTCAGTTCACTCAGTGCCCGTCTTGCAGTCATTCTACTTACCTTGAATTGATTGGTTAATTCATTCTCTGATGGTACACGATCGTTTTCTTGCCATTGGCCGGAACGAATATTATCAACTATAAATTGCTTTATCTGTGCGAATTTAGTGATGCTCATTGAAGGCGATGTATAAAGTTAATAGTATGTTACAAGGTGGCATAATTATCTTGTATATACAAGGTGACTTGATAAACTTTACGTCTATTTTAGTTATCTGCTTTGAGCATAGCTAAGTCAGGGCACTGCAAAATTCAGTATAGGTGAAAAATGCACACAATGAATAATAATGAGTCACACTGGGATCTACTAATTACAGATGCCAATATTGCTACAATGAACCCTGCTATTGATGCACCCTATGGTGCTATCGAAAATGGCGCTATTGCTGTTAAAGATGGCAAGATTGCCTGGTTAGGGAAACAAGCTGAGCTACCAAAGTTTGATGCATTAGCTACCCCAACCGTGTCAGCGAAAGGGCAATGGCTCACACCCGGTTTAATTGATTGTCATACTCACCTTGTTTTTGCTGGAAGCCGTGCCGAAGAGTTTGAACAACGACTTCAAGGTGTCAGTTATGAGCAAATAGCTGCAAATGGCGGGGGGATTGCAAGTACTGTTCGCGCTACGCGTGAAGCTGATCATGAAACATTATTTGTTGCAGCAAAAGAGCGTTTAAATGCGCTGTTTTCAGAAGGGGTGACAACGGTTGAGATTAAATCTGGCTATGGTCTTGATTGTGAAAACGAAATTAAACTTCTCGAAGTTGCGCGCTTATTAGGTGAAAACCATCCGGTTGATGTGAAAACGACCTTCTTAGGCGCTCATGCATTACCTTTAGAATATAAAGGTCGTAGTGATGAATATATCGATCTTGTGTGTGGTGAGATGTTAGAGCGGGTCGTCCAAGCCAACTTGGCTGATGCGGTCGACGCATTTTGTGAGAATGTCGGGTTTAGTAATGAGCAAACACGGCGTGTATTTGAAGCCGCGAAGAAATATAACTTACCTGTAAAATTGCATGCTGAGCAGTTATCAAATCAGCATGGTGCAGAGCTTGTCGCTGAATTTAATGGTTTATCAGCCGATCATATCGAGCATCTTGATGAAGCTGGCATTCAGGCTATGGCAAAAGCGGGTACCGCAGCTGTATTATTACCGGGTGCTTTTTACTTCTTAAGAGAAACAAAATATCCGCCGATAGAGCTGCTACAGCAGTACCAAGTGCCCATTGCTATTTCTACTGACTTTAACCCAGGTACTTCGCCACTGTGTTCGTTGCATTTGATGATGAATATGGCATGTACTATTTTCCGTATGACTCCAGAGCAAGCATTAGCTGGGGTGACACGAAACGCCGCAGGTGCATTGGGTCTTGATGATCGTGGCGTCTTAAAAGTGGGTGCCCGTGCTGATATTGCTCACTGGCAAATATCTCATCCTGCACAATTAAGTTATCAGTTTGGTGTAAATAAACTGTCAAATCTGTGGATTTTGGGTAGACTAAATTAGATAGAGCTTTTACACAGTTTGGATTACATGTCATTGATTGCTAGTTTAACAAGTGCCAGTACAAGTCTTCTCTTTGTGAGTGGAGATGTCATTGCTGTGTTTTTGGCAGGTGCACTGTTTATGGCTATGATATGTGCCCTGTGTGTGACTCAAAATCCTATTTTACGACTCAGCCTAGTGGTCAATGGTATGCTAGGCCTTGCTATCCTGAGTTTAAGTGAGCCTTGGCTGATTTTGCTTTTGGCGATCAGTTTTTGTTTCCATCTTTGGCTGGCATTCAGAACCACTAATTGGTTAGCCATTATTATAAGTGTCACAGCAGCATTGTGTTTTGCGGTGTTGTTTTCTGCCCATTTATTACTGGATGTTGCTTTTTATTGGCTCGTATCTGCGGTAATAATTCTGACTGTGTCGGGCTTTTTCAACTACGAAGAAGCCAACGAAGAGGAAGAAGTTCCTTCTGTATTAACTCATCATAATGATATGGATAAAACGCCTCTAAGCGACTTGCCTGATCGTAAAGCGTTGCAAGATGGCTTTTTACACTTTCGACAGCAACACCCAAATAATTGCGCTTTAGTGGTGATACGTTTAGAAGGCTTTGAAAGTGTAAATCAGCATATAGGTCGTGATTTTGGAGACTTGTTGCTTGCGCAATCAGCCAGCCGTATTAAACATCAACTTGAATCAGACTCTGTACTGAGTGTCGCGGCCCCTTCAGGACTTCATGAAAAGCTTGTTCATTTAGGTGGATTAAATTTTGCGTTTATTTGTTCACTCGAAGAGCAGCAACATCATCATGAGCAATTAATTAATAAAATTAGGCAAGTAACCTTAAAGCCATTTAATGTGGCAAATTGCACCATTGAAGTGAAAGTCAGAGCCAGCTACGTTAGTTGTGATAACCCAGAACATAGTTTTGATAATTTGCTCTCGTTTGCCAACCTTGCGCTTGATTCCAACCCGCATAAGGCCATTGTGCCTTACCATGCAAATATGATGGTTGAACAGCTTGAACAACAAGCACGGCTGCGCGAGTTGTCTAACCTTGATTTTGCCAGCGAATTAGAGCTGTATTTTCAACCGATTATTCGTAATAGTGATGAGCACATAGAGTTTTTAGAGTTGCTATTGCGATGGCAGCACCCAAAGCAAGGTATTTTGGCTGCTAATAAGTTCATTGATGATATACGTGTTGCAGGCCTTGGTTATCCTGTCGCTGCGTATGTAATAGAGCGAGCTGCAGAGCTTGCGATGGCGCTGAGAATGGAAGGGATTGAGCTTCCTTTAAGTATTAATGTGTTTGGCCCCGAAATGCTCAATGAAGAGTTTATTGAATTTGTCGATCGTATTTTCAGTGAACACCGCTTAGAAGTGGGTGACTTGATCATTGAATGTCCACTTGATTTGTTTATGAATCTTGATGATCAAGGCAAAGCGATGATAGCCAGATTAAATAGTATTGGTATCAAATTATGCGTAGATGGGTTTGGTGATACCCCTATTTTACTTTCAAAACTGCCAAACTTAAATGTGGAGTACATAAAAGTAGCTCCGTCGCTTACCGCTGACTTCGCTCATCAAAGCCAAGTGCGTAGCTTGGTGTCTGGTATGGTTGATATGCACAATCAAAACAATGCAAAAGTAATATGCGAAGGGGTAGAAACTCAAGAGCATCTTAAATTTGTTAAGTCGCTTAATGCCTATGCGGCTCAAGGATATTATTTTAGCTATCCGTTGAGTAGTGTAGGGATGATGTCTTGGTTAAAACAGTGGCGCTTAGAGCATCAATGATTATAGCTGTGGGTTTACCCCACGTTGCTTATTACGTGATATAAATTGCGCGATATAAAATCGCGCCTACAATCTTAACCTCGAACTAACCTGCTTCCCTAGCTTGTAAGTAAGCGTTCACAAGAGCGGTGATGATTTGGCCAGCATCGTTCATTCCTGCTTCTAAACCAACCGGATGTTGTGAGGGCGCACCTTCGCATAAGTGCAAGTAATGCGCATTGCTGTTGCTTGCTGCAACATGTACAAAGTGTTCTGCATCAGCGACACTAAACCCGCAGTTTGTATAAGCACTCACAGGCATTAGTGAAATACTGTCGAGATCGACTTCAACTCCTAATGGCGCTTTACTTAAACGCGCTGTTGCTTGTTTGCATGCAGTTGATAGGTCAATAGTACGGCGTACTTGAATATCTTGATAACTATCAAAGGTGAAGTGAGCGTTTTTAAGTGCATCAAGAATCGCTTGATTATTTTTAAACTCATGTAAGCCTATGACGTGATAATCAGCGAGATGATTTTCTTCAAAGGCATACCTAAAGCCATTGCCGCTGTGACGACCTTCGCATTCTCTAAAATCTGCATGAGGGTCAAGGTTTATAGCATGAACTGGTTTATTATACTGTTTACTTAAGGCCCGCAAAATTCCTAAGCAGTTGTTGTGCCCACCGCCAATGACGATAGGCTCTAAACCCGCAGCGAAGATCATCGCAAGCACGTGCTCAACGCGGGTGTCTATTTCTGCACAAAGCTGGCGTAGCTTCGCCAATTCGTCATTGTTTTTATTATCAAGGTGTGTGGCTTGTTGGTGTAAGTCATCAAGCGCCACTTCGCCTAGTAGCAATACGCGCTCATGATTTAAAAACTGGTTATGTGATTGATTTAGGAAACGCTTTAAAAAGGCAGACCATGCTTGGTGTGAGCCACCATTACCTAAATTTGCCCGTGGGCCAATATCTTCACATACTCCAACCAATACATAGCGAATCCCGAAGTGTTTCGCATCAATTAAAGCTTGTTGGGCGTTAACATGGGTATCAAGTAAAGACAGTGCCTGCCATGCTTTTTGTTCATTTAAGCGGCGTGTACATAAATGTTCTACAGCCGCTCGTTCATAAATTTTAAGGTAATCAGTCACCGAGTTTAGTCTTCTTCTATTACTTCTAACTCTAATTCTTCGGCAGATAAAAGAATGCCAGTGCTATCTGCATAGATAAAGTCGTCATCAAAAAACGAAACCCCTGCGAAGTTAACACCAATGCCGTCTTCGCCGGCACCTTCGCTATCAGCTGCAACGGGAATTGAAGCAATCGCTTGAACACCTAAGTCGAGTTCTTCTAACTCATCAACATGACGAATTGCACCGTAAACGATGATACCTTGCCAATTATTTTCTAATGCGATCTCAGCCAGCTCAATATCGATTAATGCACGGCGAGTAGAGCCGCCACCATCAACGAGTAGAACACTATCAGTTCCATCTGTTGATAAAATTTCGCGGATCAGCTCATTGTTTTCAAAGCATTTAACAGTTTTTACTCGACCACTAAAGCTTGAGCGTCCACCAAAATTAATAAACATTGGTTCGAGCACATCAACCACATCTGCAAAGTGGTCGCATAAATCCGAAGTGCTGTAATCCATTTTTTCATCCTCTAAAGAGACTGTCTGTTTAGTATTCAGTATACCTTGATACAACTCAATAACAACGACTTAATGTGGGTTTATTGGTTTAAATCAAAGGATTTTGTGCACCGCAACATTAGTGTCTCAAAAGCGTCACCTAATTGTTATTTTTAACGCCTAAGCTGAGATGAGTATAAAAATTAGGCGCAAAGTATGACAAGGAGCTCACCATGGCAAACAACATACTTACAAGGTTAGCAAAGGTTGATGAGCAGCTGTTTTTGAGTGTCTTCAATGACGCTTCGCCAAATTGGGTGAAAAAGTCAGCAATCGGTTTATCAAAGACGGGAGATGGCGGGTTATATGTGGTGTTGTTCATTGTTCTTTGGTGGTTTACAGAGCAATTACACTTTCAGCAACTTGCACAGTGTCTATTATTGGGTTTTGCAATAGAACGGCCTATCTATTTCTTAGCAAAAAAACGGATTGCAAGGGTGCGTCCATGTGATTGCTTAGTCAAAAGTGCTTATTTGATCCCGAGTGACCAGTTTAGTTTACCGTCAGGGCATAGTGCAGGAGCATTTGTCGTGGCCACAATATTGGCTATTTATTTTCCTGAGCTTTCATTTGTCTGTTTTATGTGGGCATCAGGTGTAGCCATATCAAGAGTGGTAATTGGAGTACATTATCCTGCCGATGTATTGATAGGAGCGGCGATGGGGTCGTGTTGTGCAATGTTAGCTGTAATGGTGGTGGAATATCTATGAGAATTTTATATGGTATCCAAGGGACGGGAAATGGTCATATTACACGTGCTCGTGTCATGGCAACGACCTTTAGTGCATTGGGTGTTGAGGTAGACTATGTGTTTTCTGGTCGAAGTGAGCTTGATTACTTTGATATGGACGATTTTGCCGATTACAGAACATTTCGGGGGTTATCGTTTAATAGTAAATCAGGGCAGGTTGATAGTCTAAAAACCCTAAAGAATGCACGCCCTTTACAGTTATTAAAAGATATTAAAAACTTAGACTTGCGCCACTATGATTTAGTGTTCAATGACTTTGAACCTATTACAGCGTGGGCTGCCAGACAGCAAGGAATACCTGTGGTAGGTATGAGCCATCAAGCTGCATTTTTATCAGATAAAGTGCCTATGTTTGGTCGGGCTTTCTTGCGGCGTGCACTTATACGTAATTATGCACCAGCGAATGTTTATCTAGGTGTGCACTGGCAACCTTATGCTGAGAATATTATTCCGCCATTTATTGCAAACCATCACCATGACAACCCTGTAATGGTCGAAAACAAAGTACTTGTATATTTACCATTTGAAAACCTAGACAGTGTTGTTGATTATTTAAAGGATTTCCCTGAACGTGAGTTCTATTGCTATCACCCCGATGCCAAGGATAGCTCAATAGGCAATATTCATTTGCGTGCGCCATCAAGAGTCGGCTTTTTAAATGATTTAGCCAATGCGGGTGGCGTTATCGGTAATGCGGGGTTTGAGCTTGCTAGTGAAGCTTTACAATTAGGTAAAAAGCTACTCTTAAAGCCACTAGGTAAACAATTCGAGCAAGGTATCAATGCACAAACGTTATTAGCGATGGGAGCTGCACATGTCATGAGCTACTTGAATCCAAATGCAATGGATGACTGGCTTCAATCCCCTCAAAATAAAAAACTGAATTTTCCGAGTGATCCAGCTCCATTAGTCGACTGGTTGCAGAAAAAACAATGGCAACAGCTAGATAAGTTGCATCATCATTTATGGCAACAGGTTGATCTGGGACAAAAAATCATTGTCTAAGCGTTTCTTATAGCGGAAAATGCATGCAAAATTTAGCTGCTTTCAATAATTTAGCTATACTCTAAAATGCATATTTCGATGGGGCACTTTGAATGAATGTATTACAAAACTTAACTATAAAGCGTCGTTTACAGTTAAACGCGCTGGTTGTTGGTCTTGCAATGGTTGTGATGCTGTGTGTAATTATCTTTGAGTCGCGCATGATGCTTAAGCTCAATGAAACGATTCAAAATGCTGAAGAGCTCGATATTCACGAGCTCGCTATGCGTAAGCACGAGAAAAACTTCCTATTTTACAAAGATGTAGATAGCCTTGAGTTATTCGAAAAAGAATATGGTTTTTTAAAAACCAAAATGGCACGCCTTGATGAGTTACTTGCTGATTTATCAATGGATACAAGTAAACTAAATGAATTTAGAGGGCTTGCGAAAAGCTACTATGAAGATTTTCAGACAGTTGTTGTGCTGCAAAAGAAAATCGGTCTACACCCTAAAGATGCGCTTTATGGTGACTTACGAGGGGCTGTTCATCAGGTCGAAACGTTATTAAGTGAGCGCGAAAACTATCGTTTACTCAGCTTAATGTTACAGCTGCGCCGTGCAGAAAAAGACTTTATGTTACGCTTTGATTTAAAATATCTAAGCAAGTTTGATGAGCTAGTTGAAACATTCAAAGCAGAGATCAGAAACTCACGATTCGACGCCAGTTATGAAAGTCAGTTACTGAGCTTACTAACCACCTATCAGACAAAGTTTAAAGCATTAGTCGATGCTCAAGTATCACTTGGGCTTGATTTAGAGTCAGGCGCATTAGGTGAAATGAAGGCCAGTGTTGAGAAAAGTGATGCCATTGTCTCTGAACTTACTAGTGACACCAAAGCGTTTGTAGAATCAAGCGCAGCGCAAGCACAGTTCATTGCTGTTATGGTATTTATTATTGCCAGTATCGTGGTCATGGCATTGGTTTACTTTACCAGCCGTTCGATTATCCAGCCAATTGAGCGTGTTTACCACACGATTAATGAGATTCGCCGTAGCAATGACTTAAGTATGGCGATTGCTCAGTCAGGTAAAGACGAAATTACCACTATGTCTATGGATTTCAATAGCTTGATTGGTGATTTTAAAAAGCTAATTTATGAGGTGAACACTGCACTAGGAACGCTGAATGTTGCTACTGAGCACTTATCAGAAACAACCGCTGCGACTAGTTCGGGTATGCAAGAGCAGTTACACGAAGCAGATATGGTTGCCACAGCAGCAACAGAAATGCAGGCAACAATTCAAGATATTTCTCATAACACTGAAGCAGCAGCCAAAAAAGCAGAGTCAACCAACTTAAGTGCTCAGCAAGGTCGCTCTGAAGTTGAATCAACCGTGGTGCAAATTAACCACCTGTCTGAGTCATTAGGCAATGCGTCTAATGTTGTATCTCAACTTGAAAAAGATGCCGAAACGATTGGCTCAGTGCTTGATGTAATTCGTGGTATTGCAGAGCAAACCAACTTACTTGCTCTGAATGCGGCAATTGAAGCTGCTCGCGCTGGTGAGCAAGGGCGTGGCTTTGCTGTGGTTGCTGACGAAGTACGTTCACTGGCACAGCGCACGCAAGATTCAACGCAAGAGATTGAGAGTATTATCTCCACTCTACAAGGGCGTACTCAAGAAGTGGTGAGCATTATGCAGGAGTGCCGTGCACAAGGTGGCGAGAGTGCAGATCAAGCCAGCAAAGCGGGTGAGTTACTGCGTTCGATTACCGAAGATGTGCAAACTATTATGGAAATGAGTACACACATTGCAACGGCAATCGATGAGCAAAGCCAAGTAGCCTCTGAGGTTAACAAGAATGTAGTTCGCATTCGTGATATAGCTCAAGAAGCGTCAGGCCATGCGGCAACTAATGCGCAAACCAGCGAAGAAGTATCTGAGCAAGCGCGTGTGCTTTATCAAGCAATTGATAAGTTTAAAGTTTAATACATTTTCTGGAGATAAAATAAAAGCGCGTTGACAGGTCGTCATCGCGCTTTTTGATTTTTGATAGCCTCTACTAAGGCACAAACTTAATAGGCACGCTGTCTTTGTTAGCTTCGTGCTCTGTGACTCGCGTTTGGTATTTGTGCCAAAGTTCATCATGATTGGCTTGTAAGTCTGCTAAGTAATGCCAGCTGTATAAACCGCTATTATGATTATCACTAAATACTAAGCGCAGAGCATAATGGCCAACCGGCTCAATCTTACTAATCGCTACTTGCTGTTTATCAAGCACCAGTTTCATAGGTTCGTTGCCATGACCTTGTACTTCTGCTGAAGGCGAGTGAACACGCAAAAATTCAGCATTAAATCGCGCAATAGAGTCATCATCAAAATGAACATCTAAGACTTTACTTACAGTGTGGTAATGAACTTTAGTGACTTCTTTCATGTCAGCCTCGAATAGACGATTTATAAACTAAAAAGCCTCCAATTGGAGGCTTTTGATTATAACGCTAATTTGTTGATTAAAGAATGAAGCGGCTTAAGTCTTCATCTTCAACAAGTGCACCTAAGTGCTGTTCAACATAGCTTGCATCGATTGTCAGTTTTGAGCCTGCTTTTTCAGATGCATCAAATGAAATTTCTTCCATTAGTTTTTCCATTACAGTGTGCAGACGACGAGCACCAATGTTTTCGGTTTTCTCGTTAACTTGCCACGCTGCTTTAGCAATACGCTCAATTGCGTCATCAGTAAACTCAACATCAACTTGTTCTGTTTTTAACAGTTCACGTTGCTGCTCTGTTAGCGATGCGTGAGGCTCAGTTAAAATGCGTTTGAAGTCATCTGCTGATAGTGCTTCAAGTTCAACACGAATAGGTAAACGGCCTTGAAGTTCAGGGATCATATCTGATGGTTTAGACATCTGGAATGCGCCTGAAGCAATAAATAACATGTGATCAGTTTTCACCATGCCGTGCTTAGTGCTTACTGTTGAGCCTTCGATGAGTGGTAATAAGTCGCGTTGTACACCTTCACGACTTACATCAGGGCCAGACGCTTCACCACGTTTACAGATTTTATCAATCTCATCGATAAACACGATACCGTTTTGTTCAACTGCGAAAATAGCCTGCTCTTTTAACTCTTCAGGGTTAACAAGTTTTGCTGCTTCTTCTTCAACTAGTAGCTTAAACGCTTCTTTAATTTTTAGCTTACGCTTGCTGCGCTTATCACCACCCATGTTTTGGAACATGCTCTGAAGCTGGTTGGTCATTTCTTCCATACCAGGAGGAGCCATGATCTCAACATTAGGCTGTGCTTGTGCAACATCGATATCAATTTCTTTATCGTCTAGCTGACCTTCACGTAATTTTTTACGGAAAGATTGACGAGTTGAAGAGTTCTCTTCGGTTTTTGACTCACCAAAGGTATCGCGTGCTGGTGGCAATAAAGCATCTAAAATACGCTCTTCTGCCGCTTCTTCAGCGCGATGTTTGAATTTCTTAGTTTGCTGTTCACGTGTCATTTTAATCGAAATATCAACTAAATCACGGATGATCGTCTCAACTTCTTTACCAACATAGCCCACTTCGGTGAACTTAGTTGCTTCCACTTTAATGAAAGGGGCATTAGCAAGTTTTGCAAGGCGGCGAGCAATTTCAGTTTTACCCACACCTGTAGGACCAATCATTAAAATATTTTTTGGTGTTACCTCTGCACGTAAATCATCGCTCAGTTGCATACGGCGCCAGCGGTTACGTAGCGCGATTGAAACTGCTTTTTTAGCTTTTGCTTGGCCAATAATATGTTGATCAAGCTCGTGAACGATTTCTCTTGGCGTCATCTCAGACATAGCAGTTCCTATTACAATTCTTCAATGGTTTGGTAGTTATTCGTAAATACGCAGATATTACCTGCAATTGTCAGGCTTTTTTCGACAATTTCACGGGCACTTAAATCGGTATTTTCCAGTAGTGCAGTGGCTGCTGATTGTGCAAAGTTACCACCGCTGCCAATGGCAATAAGGTCATTTTCAGGCTGCACCACATCGCCATTACCAGTGATAATTAATGAGGCGGTTTCGTCTGCGACTGCAAGTAGAGCTTCAAGCTTTCTAAGGGCGCGATCACTACGCCAGTCTTTAGCCATCTCAACGGCAGCCTTAGTGAGGTTGCCTTGGTGCATTTCTAATTTGCTTTCAAAACGTTCGAATAGGGTAAAGGCATCAGCAGTACCGCCAGCAAATCCAGCGATTACTTTGCCATTATAAAGGCGTCGAACTTTACGGGCGTTGCCCTTCATTACGGTATTACCAAGTGAAACTTGGCCATCGCCACCAATAACGACCTTGTCGTCGCGGCGTACACTTACAATAGTGGTCATGTTTTTCCTCATCTTCGAGCGGCAGAGCCGCTCGTAAAAAGCGATTGATGAGGTGTTTATATGGGTGAATGAACTAAAATCAAGTCCAAAGCCAAATACCGCAGCCCATTATTTTGATGCGTTTCAGTTTATTTTTGTCACTTTCTGCTTGGCGTTTGGTTTTATAGGGCCCTAAGCGCACTTTGTACCATACGCCATTACTTCCTTCGACGCGCTTAGCTTCTGCAACAAGGCCTGCAAATGCTATTTTTGCTTTGAGGGTTTGTGCTTGTTCAAGTGTTCTAAATGAGCCACATTGCATAACGTACGGGCCTTTTTGTTCAAGCTCTTTTACTTCAACTTGAACTTCATGCTCTTTTATTTCTTTTATAAACTCAGGCGGTTTAGGTTTTGGAATCACCTTTTCTTCCGCTTTAGTCGGATTGGCTTGCTGCTCAACAAGTGCAGGGTCAGCATTGTGCTTTATGTACCACAAACCATAGCCAAAGCAGCCCACAAGAATAATAGCAATTAGGACTAAAACAACTGGAAAGGGTTTTTTAGTGGGTGCCTGCTTTTTATTATTTCGATTCGATGGTTTTTTATTTATGTAATCGTGTTGTGCCATGATTCTCTATTGGCCTTTAAATCATATCTATAGGATCAACGTCTAAGCTCCACCGCACCTTTTGCGCAAGTTTACTAGTACTAATATAGTCAACCATTTGCGCTAAATACTGGTGTAAGTGGGAACGCTCCTGCGCTTGAATATGTAATTGGAACCGATACTTACCCGCCACACGTTCCAGTGGTGCGGGGATCGGGCCAAGCAATTGTATACCAGATACACTCTGTACAGGAACCAAATCAGTTAAAAAATCCATAACTTGATTTATGTTATGCCCTTCAGCACGCACAATCGCCATATTCGTAATGGGGGGAAGCTGAGCATCTTCTCGCTCGGTCAGGGCGTAACGAGCAAAGTCGTGGTAGCCATTATTAACGAGATCTTGCAGTAGCGGGTGCTCAGGAAAGTGAGTTTGCAATAACACTTGCCCAGGCTCACCACTACGTCCAGCACGGCCTGCTACTTGTGTTACAAGTTGCGCTAAATGCTCAGTGGCACGAAAATCACATGAATAGAGGCCACTATCCACGTCTAAAATCAGTACCAAGCTAACATCGGCAAAATGGTGGCCTTTTGCCAACATTTGCGTCCCAACTAAAATACGAGCGCCGCCTTGGTTGATGTCATCAAGGGCTTTTTCCAGGCTACCTTTGCGGCGTGTTGAATCACGGTCGATACGGCTAATGGGAATATCAGGAAAGGTTTGCGTTAAAAACTCTTCGATTTGCTCAGTGCCTTTACCGTTTGGGAAGATCTGTGTGCTGCCACAATCAGGGCACTGATGAGGCACGCTATGCTGTTCACCACAGTGGTGACAAATCATTTGGCCAATGGCTTTATGAAACGTTGAGCTAGTACTGCAACGTGAGCACTCACTTAGCCAGCCGCATTCATGGCATATAAGTGTAGGTGAAAAACCACGGCGATTTAAAAATACCATTACTTGCTTGCCACGCTCTAAATGCTGGCGCATATAAGCAAGACTGGCATGAGCGATACCGGCTTGTTCTGGCTGGCCTTTCATATCCAATAGTTGAAACTGATTATCGGTGCTGGTTTGTGCTCGCTGTGTTAGACTAAGTAGCTGATATTTATTAGTAATCGCCTTATGCAAGGTTTCTAAGGCAGGTGTCGCGCTGCCGAGTACCAGTGGAATATTATGTTGAAAGGCTCTGTAAGCGGCAAGATCTCGAGCATGGTAGCGTAGTGTATCTTGCTGTTTAAATGAGCTGTCATGCTCTTCATCAACAATGATCATGCCTAGTGATGAAAAAGGTAAAAATATACTCGAACGTGTGCCGATAACTATCGCACAACTGCCTTTTTCACAAAAGCGCCATGTTTGTAGGCGCTCGTTATCAGTGAGTGCCGAATGCCATAGCATAATGGGCGTATCTGGAAAGCGACGACGAAAACGATTGACGGTTTGTGGTGTTAAACCTATTTCAGGAACCAAAACCAAAGCTTGTTGGCCTTTTTTTAATACTTCTTCAAGGCACTGTAAGTAAACTTCTGTTTTGCCGCTGCCAGTCACCCCTTCGAGTAAAAAGCTTGCAAATCCATGCGCTTGGTTAATGGTAGTACAAGCGACAGCTTGTTCTTTATTAAGAGTCGGTTTTTTGCCCACTGTGGGTGCGTGTTGCTGCCATTGATTGTCATGCTCAATAAATTGTTTGATTAGCGCTTTCTCAAGTAGGCTATCAATTGTTTTCTTATTAAAACCGAGCGCTTTTAATTCGGTTAACGATGACTTACCCGACTGCGCAAGTTGTTTTAATAAGTTGAGTTGCGTTTTCGCTCGTAAAGAGGGGAGCTTTGCCCCTTTTTCGGTCAACTCAACCATATTAATGCTGGTTTTATCAGGGCATTCACCTTGCCTTAATGCTGCGGGCAGTGCGGTATGTATGGTCTCACCCAAAGGATAGCAGTAGTAGCGAGCTGTAAACTTTAATAGCTCTAAATGACGTTTGGATAAAATAGGGGCTTCGTCAATCACCTCTATGATGGCTTTTATCTTCTCTTTAGGGATATCAGTACTTGTTTTCGTGGCAAGTATGACTGCTACTTTTTT
Source organism: Pseudoalteromonas sp. 68 DY56-GL68 (assembly GCF_041414825.1). Classification (NCBI taxonomy): domain Bacteria; kingdom Pseudomonadati; phylum Pseudomonadota; class Gammaproteobacteria; order Alteromonadales; family Pseudoalteromonadaceae; genus Pseudoalteromonas; species Pseudoalteromonas sp. 68 DY56-GL68. Next base: position 165,347 of record NZ_JAOCZL010000022.1, on the reverse strand, counting down.
TTGTGGACCGAATGGCACAAGAACACGCATGCCCGGCTGTAATTCAGTGTTATGCAACAGCGGTTCAACTTTATAATCGAAGGTACGCGGTAAAGGGACTTTTATGGCAACTTCTACAAAGTGCATGGTGGCTCAACGAAAACAAGAACAGACAGATAATGTACTAAAAATAGTCGTAAAAACCTACCAACAAATGCTAAACCAAGCGCCGTCTGTTTATTTTTTTAGCGAAAGATGCATTTAAAGCTTGTCGCAGAGCGTATTGGCCTATAAAATACGCGGCCTATTAATTGTATTAACGACGTATGGTGCCAGACTACGGGTTTGGAGAGCGATGCGGCCTTAACTAGAGGTTCCCTATGAAAGAAGGTATTCACCCTAAGTACGAAGCTATCACTGCAACTTGTTCATGTGGTAACAAATTCGAAACTAGCTCTACTTTATGTAAAGACATCCACTTAGACGTATGTTCTGAGTGTCACCCGTTTTACACTGGTAAGCAAAAGATTTTAGACACTGGCGGCCGTGTTGATCGTTTCAACAAGCGCTTCGGTGCACTTAGCAGCAAGAAGTAATATCTGCTGTTTTGTTAAAAAAAGCACCTTAGGGTGCTTTTTTTATACCTGATATTTATAAAGCATGATGTTAGACGTTATGCTGAACCTGCAATTTTCACTCACTTCCTATATAACTATTTTTGCTTGTTATGCTCATTATGTCGCTAATTTTGCAGACAAAGTGCAATCCCTTCGCTATATTCTTAGATGTATAAATGATTCTAAAAGTTATAAAAAGTAATAAATTTAAATAACTTTGTAAGTAAATGCTGGTAATGTCGTCGAAATGGTTGTTTGGAACTAATTTCGGCTATTTGCAGTGTTCGTGCATATAAAATACAAAAACAGGTGCTTAAAAGGTCATAAATAGGTGGATTTTTATGTCTGATTAATCGCAACTATGCACAGAAGTTGTGGGTAAATCCTTTAAAATTAAGCGATATAGCATATAACAGGATAGACCTGATAATACTTGGAATTTTTATACATTACAGGTATCGTACTGATGCAAGCTCTCTCACTTTTTAACTTTTTTGCAGGATACTATCGCGTTATGTCAGATTTCCGTGAACAAGCATTACATTACCACGCTCACCCCGTTCCAGGTAAAATTAGTGTTGAATTAACCAAGCCGGCCGAAACGGTTAACGATCTCGCTTTAGCTTATAGCCCAGGTGTGGCTGAACCGGTTCGTGAAATCGCTGCTGACCCAGCAAATGCTTACAAATATACTGGTAAAGGTAACATGGTTGCGGTGATTTCAAACGGTACCGCAATTTTAGGTTTAGGTAACCTAGGCCCTCTTGCATCAAAACCTGTTATGGAAGGTAAAGCCTTACTATTCAAACGTTTTGCCGGCCTTGATTCAATTGATATTGAAGTAAAACATCGCACTACAGAAGATTTCATCAATACGGTTGCAAACATCGCTGATACGTTTGGCGGCATCAACCTAGAAGATATTAAAGCACCAGAGTGTTTTGAAATTGAAAAAGCGCTTATCGAGCGCTGCGATATTCCAGTTTTCCACGATGACCAACATGGTACAGCTATTGTTACTGCTGCCGGTATGCTTAATGCCCTTGAAGTACAAGGCAAAGATATCGAAGATGCCATTATCGTATGTTTAGGTGCAGGTGCAGCTGCTGTTGCTTGTATGGAGCTGTTAATTAAGTGTGGTGCATTACGTGAGCATATCTATATGCTTGACCGTAAAGGTGTGATCCATACTCGCCGCGATGATTTAAACGAATATAAGCAGTTATTTGCTAACAACACTGATAAACGTACATTACAAGACGTTATTGCTGATGCGGATGTCTTTGTAGGTGTATCTGGGCCAGATCTATTGACGGCGGATGACTTAAAGCTAATGGCAGACAAACCAGTTGTGTTTGCGTGTTCAAACCCAGACCCTGAGATTGCTCCAGAAGTTGCACACAGTGCGCGCAATGATTTAATTATGGCAACGGGTCGTTCAGATTTTCCTAACCAAGTAAATAACGTGCTTTGTTTCCCGTTTATTTTCCGCGGTGCGCTTGATGTGCGTGCAACGGCAATTAATGATGAAATGAAAATTGCAGCTGTACATGCTATTCGTGGTATTGCCAAAGAGCCAGTACCAAGCGAAGTATTAAAAGCGGCTGGCGTTGAATCACTTGAGTTTGGTGCCGAGTACATTATTCCTAAGCCAATGGACCCGCGTTTATTACCACGTATCGCACGTGCTGTTGCAGAAGCGGCAGTTGAATCGGGCGTTGCGCAAATTGAAATGCCAGAAGATTACATGCGTTAAGTTTAATTAAGCGAACTAGTTTAACGCGAATAAAAAACTCAGCCTTTGCTGAGTTTTTTATGCTTATGAATCGGCGTTTATCCGATGGCTTATTCAGAATCAAGTACAGGGATATCTAATCCCATTTCTAGCATGATCTTTTTAACTTCTTCAGGGACTTTTTCAGGGTTGTCTTTGCGTAAGTCGTCATCATTTGGTAATGGCTGACCTGTAAAAGCATGTAAAAAGGCTTCGCATAGAAGTTCACTGTTTGTCGCGTGTCTCAGATTATTGATCTGACGACGTGTGCGTTCATCTGTTAATACTTTTAGTACATTGAGCGGAATTGATACGGTAATTTTTTTAACTTGTTCTGATTTTTTACCGTGTTCTGCGTATGGGTGAATGTATTCACCGTTCCATTTAGCCATAAGTTATTTCGTTGCCTCGGTTATAAGTAGCTTACGCCTTTTTCACAGCGCAAAGATGCGGAAATTTTATCTCTTTAAAAAAGATAGTCAAATACTAGTTATTTAGCCATCTAGTAGTGTAAATGTATAAACTTCCATGTGTAAGTCACAAATGCTTTGACTTCTTATAATTGATCATCTAACCTTTTAGACGTCTAAACATCCAATCAATGAGTAGGTGATGAAATGAGTGAAAAAAATAAAGCGACGATAGCTGTTCGTCATGGTATCGAAGCTGATAAACATCATGGTGCTGTCGTTCCACCTATCTATTTATCAACCACCTATTCATTTGCTGATTTTGATACTAAACGTCAATATGACTACGGACGCAGTGGTAATCCAAATCGAGATATCTTAGCTGAAACATTGGCTGAACTTGAAGGTGGTGCAAAAGGTATTATTACTGCAACAGGTATGTCAGCTGTGCATTTAGCGACGCAGCTATTAAACAGTGACGACACGTTAGTGATCCCACATGACTGTTATGGCGGTAGTTACCGTTTGTTCACGTCATTAGAAAAACGTGGTTTATTAAAACTAAAAGTTTTGGATTTAACTAAAGCTGAGAATCACCAAGAAATTTTAGCAATCAAACCAAAGCTTATCTGGATAGAGACACCCAGTAATCCAATTTTGCGTTTAACTGATATAAAAGCAATCACTTCGGTTGCTAAGCAATGTGGAGCCTTAGTTGCTGCAGATAATACGTTCTTATCACCAGCACTACAAAATCCAATTCAGTTTGGTGTAGATATCGTCGTACATTCAACAACTAAGTATATAAATGGTCACTCCGATGTAGTGGGTGGTGCAGTGATTGCTGCAACACAAGAGCTTGGTGATGAACTCGCTTGGTGGGCAAATAACATCGGTATCACAGGAGCACCATTTGACAGTTATTTAACCCTTCGTGGTTTACGAACATTAAATGTGCGTTTAAAACAACATCAAGAAAATGCGTTTGCAATCGCTCAGTATTTAGAAAATTCGCCTTTTGTTAGTCAGGTTTATTACCCAGGTCTTGCTTCTCACCCTCAGCATGAGCTCGCTAAAGCGCAGCAACGTGGCTTTGGTGGCATGGTGAGCTTTGATATTAAAGGTGATATTGACGACGCTGCTGCGTTTTTAACAAGCTTAAAAGAGTTTAGTCTTGCAGAGTCATTAGGTGGAGTTGAGAGTCTTATTTGTCATCCCGTAACAATGACTCATGCTGGCATGGAACCTAAAGCACGCCTTGAGGCAGGTGTGGGCGATACACTCATTCGTATTTCTGTCGGTATTGAAGATATTAACGACTTAATTGCTGATCTTGAACGTGTTTTCAATCAAGTTAAGCCTGGCGAAGGCTTACAAGCGAGCCAACCTAAAGGCGCTCAAGTACAGTCAACTAGTCAGCAAAATACATCGTTTAAGTTAACGCCTGCACATACGGCATTGTGGTAGAAGAAATGGTTAATATTGTTCATAAATTTGGTGGTTCGAGCCTAAGCTCGGCCGAGCGGTATCAAGCAGTTGCGAACATTGTGTTGGCGAACACTGAGCAAGGCGATTGTGTTGTTGTATCAGCCTCTGGGAAAACGACAGACACACTTGTAAAGCTCTGGCAGAGCTATCAACAAAATGATAATCAAGCTGTGAGTGATATTTTATTGCTTATTGATAATAATCAGCGTGCACTAATCGAGCAGCTATTAGTGTCGCAGAGTAAGCAGCATGCATTAGCTAAACTAAAAGATGAATTAGCATCACTGACAGAGTTAATTGCCCAGCAACAATTACAAGAAGCACCTTTACTTGCTCATGGTGAAGTTTGGTCTGCTCGGTTACTTGCAGCTTATTTAAATCAACTCGGTTTAGAATCTAAAGATGTTGATGCAAGACAACTCTTTACTTTGCATGATGGTCAATTGTTACATCAAAAAAACCAGCAAAGTTGCAGTGAGTTAATCAGCCAAAACCAGATCAATGTTGTAACAGGCTTCATTGCCGCTGATTGCCAAGGCAATACCGTAACGCTAGGGCGAAATGGCAGTGACTACAGTGCCACATTACTGGCTAGTTATACCTTTGCAAAGCAGGTATCAATTTGGACTGATACACAAGGTGTATTTAGTACAGATCCTCGCAAAGTTAAAAATGCTGTTAAATATAACAAGGTATGCCGTGAACAAGCGAATTTATTAGCCCGCTTAGGTAACCCTGTATTGCATGCTAAGACATTGTCGCCGCTAAAAGGTAGCGACATTAAACTCGTTGTAAGAAGCAGCTTTGACTGTGAGGCAAGCCCAACAGAGGTTGTAAAAGAGGGGTACAGTAAAGCTAAACGTTTTATTACGACCCTCGATAACATTGACTTACTTCGTGTTGATAAATTAAGTAGTGGCGAAGTGGGTGAGTTGAGCCAGTTGATTCAGCATAGCCTGCATCACTTTGTGAAAGCCGGCGATACGTATCTATTAGTGCCAGGCTCGTGTACACATCAAGTTGTAAGTTACCTTGCAGGGCGTGCCAATATTGTTGAGTCAAATTTAAGTGGTTGTGCGGTGGTAGCGCCAAGTAGTGATATTAGCTCACTCGCAGAGCAAACAACGGCGTTATTAAAAGAGCAAAGTATCAACACACGCTTTGTACAGCAAGATGAAAACTACGTGTTAGTTTTAAAAGACCAAGCGATTGATAGTGACGTGTTGACCTTACTACACGACAAGTTAATTAATAAAGGCCAAGAGTTGGCTGTGATTGTTGCTGGGCTGGGTAATGTGGGAGAGGTATTCCTGACACAACTACAAGCGCAGCTAAAACGCCTTTCAGAGCACTATGAAGTGAAAGTGGTCGCTTTACTTCGCTCTAAGCAAATGCTGTTTAGTGCTAGTGGTTTAAACACTGAGATGTGGCAAGAGCAGTGGCAAAATGAAGCGCAAAACTACGAAAAAGAAGAGCTACTAACACGTATTAGTGAACTTGATTATGAGCACAAAGTGATCGTAGATATCACAGCTAGTGAAGCGTTTAGCCTCTTATACCCTGATTTTGTTGAGCTTAACTGCCACCTGATCAGTGCTAATAAATATGCTGGTACTGCAGCTAATAGTTGGTATCAAAACTTACGCACTAATTTAGCTGAGCGTAATTTATTATGGCGTTATAACACCAGTGTTGGTGCAGGTTTGCCTATCAACTTTGCACTTGCGGATCTGCAAAACAGTGGTGATAAAATTAACCGTATTGAAGGCGTTTTTTCGGGTACTCTATCGTGGTTATGCAGCAGTTATGATGGCAGCGTGCCGTTTTCTGATTTAGTCCTACAAGCGCAGCAAATGGGTTATACAGAGCCTGATCCTCGTGAAGATTTATCGGGTCGAGATATGCAACGTAAGCTGCTTATTTTAGCACGTGATCTCGGTCTTGATTTAGAGCTTGATGATATCGCTTTAACTCCATTAATGCCTGAAGAGTTGGCTGCGGGTAGCTGGCAAGATTTCTTAGCAAATAAACATTTACTTGATGAATTTATGACGGCAAAAGCTGAACAAGCACAAGTCGAAAATAAACTTGTTCGCTATACCGGTGCGATTACCATTACTAATGGTAAAGTGAAGGCTGAAGTTGGCCTAGTTAATGTCGCAAAAGACGATGTGCTGGCAAGCCTTAAGCCCGGTGACAATATCTTTGTTATTAACTCACAGTGGTATACCGATAACGCTTTGGTAATCCAAGGCCCTGGTGCAGGAAAAGAAGTGACTGCGGCAGGCGTTCATTCTGATTTGTATTGGTTGGTAAACAACCTAAAATAAACCTTGTTTATCGTGTAAAAAAGCCGTCAAATGAAGTGACCCCCAGTTGGACATTCCAATTACTGGGGGTCTTTTTATTACACTCAATTAGCTAAAATAGCTCTTCTTCTGTTGAAAGATTTTCTTCGAATATATCCGTTGGCTGATCGAGTACATATTTTGTAGGTGCTGTGCCCTTAATAAAGTACTCAAAGCGGCTGGTATAATCATTTTTATGACTAAGCAAGCCCGTTGCTAAGTCAATACGAACAGACACCAGTCCTTCAGGTAACTCAATAGGTGCCTCAGGCATGCCATCGAGCGCGACACGCATAAAATCAACCCAAGCTGGTTGAGCCGTTTTAGCACCTGATTCTGCACCAGATATTTGTGATTTATCTAGATTATTATTGTAGGTTGAACGGCCGAGTGGGTTGCCAGGGTTATCGAAGCCAACCCACACTGAGGTCATCACGTTACGGTTAAAGCCACTAAACCAAGTATCAACAGAGTCATTGGTTGTACCGGTTTTACCCGAAAGATCACGGCGCTCAAGTGCTTGAGCTCGCCAGCCTGTACCACTCCAGCCCGTTTTGTGGGTCCAACTACCGCCACCCCAAACTGCGCTATGCATCGCTTGTGAAATTAAGAAAGCATTTTGCTTTGAAATGATACGCGGTGCACAACGCGGCGCAGTATCCGATTGTACTGAATTTACCTGGTCACTGTCGGCTGTATAACTAGTAAATGATGCTGGCTCAGGCGTGTCACACGCAAGCTCTGGCTGTGTTTTAAATATCGTATTGCCAGAAGAGTCCTGTATTTCAGTAATAAAATACGGGGTGATAAGGTGTCCACCATTTGCAAAGCTACTCATCCCTCTTGCCAGTTCAAGCGGTGTGATTGAAGCACTACCTAATGCAAGGGATTCACTGCGATTAATATCGCTATTCAAAAAGCCAAATTTAAGTAGGTGGTCTGCGGTGCGTTGTAAGCCAACACCGCGTAGTAATCTTACAGAGATCACGTTTTTAGATTGTGCAAGGGCGCGGCGGATACGAATAGGACCGTTATACACAGCAGGGCTGTTTTTTGGACGCCATGCAACACCTTGACTTTTATCCCACTGATTTATTGGCGCATCATTTAAAATAGATGCCAATGTGTAACCATTTTCTAGTGCCGCAGAATAGATAAACGGTTTAATATTTGAACCCACTTGACGCTTTGCTTGAACAGCACGGTTGTATTGACTTTGCTCAAAGCTGTAGCCCCCAACGATAGCCTTAATACGGCCATCTTGTGGGTCGAGCGATACGAGGGCACTTGATGCCTCTGGTATTTGGCTCAAAATATAGCTGTCATCAGCGTTTTTACGAAGCCATATCTGTGCACCAGCTGTGAGGATTTCAGCAGCTGTTTTTGGCGGAAAGCTCTGTCTATAGCGGGTGATATATTTACGCGCCCATTTTAAGCCATCCCATTCAACCGTTACCTGTTCACCATTTTTAAGCAATACTTGAATTGATTGTTCTGCAACTTGTGTAACGACACCCGTTAATAGTGGACCAAACTCTTTGACGTCTTTTAGCTTTTCTAAAATCGCGTCTTTATTAAGTGGACTTTCTGTTTCACTATCCCATAGTTGAGCTGTTGCACCTCGAAAGCCATGGCGCATATCATAGGCATGGAGGTTATTGACTAAAGCATCTTGTGCGGCTTGTTGTATCTCAGAGTCGATACTTGTAAATACCCTAAAGCCAGTATTGTAAGCGCGTTCATGACCAAAACGCGCGACCATTTCTGCACGTACCATTTCAGAAATATAGGGCGCGTATACATCAATTTCAGCGCCGTGAAACTTAGCCGTGATTGGTGCGCTGGTTGCTTCATCATACTGTGCTTGTGTAATGTATTTTTCTGTATACATACGACCAAGCACTACGTTTCGGCGTGCTTTAGCACGTACAGGGTTTCTGATAGGGTTTAAAGCAGAAGGGGCTTTTGGTAAGCCTGCAATCATCGCCATTTGCGCAAGGGTTAACTCGTTTAGGTCTTTGCCATAATAAACTTGAGCGGCGGCACCGATACCAAAAGCGCGATTTCCAAGCTCAATTTTATTTAAGTACAGCTCAAGAATTTCATCTTTACTAAGAATACTTTCAATATGCAGGGCGATAAAGATCTCTTTGACCTTACGAATATACGCTTTCTCTCGAGTTAAGAAAAAGTTACGAGCTAACTGCATAGTTATAGTGCTTGCGCCTTGTTTCTTTTCACCTGTGGAAATGAGTACAATGGCAGAACGAACAATACCAATAGGATCAATTCCTATATGTTCGTAAAAACGGTTGTCTTCAGTTGCTAAGATCGCATCAATGAGTGGTTGTGGTATTTGATCTATCGTGACGGGAATACGTCGTTTTTCACCAAATTGATTAATCAATAAGCCGTCCCGAGAAAAAACCTGCATAGGTGTCTGTAACTGAACGTCTTTTAATACCTGAACGCTAGGAATGTCAGGTTTAACGTAATAGTATAGACCGACTAAAGTAATAAGGCCTAAAAACGAGCAGATGATAATAAATTGTAAAGTTCTCTTTAATAAAATCACTTATATTTTCCCTAAATAGACTCCCAATTAGAATCGGAGACTGCTAGTATATATTGATTAAAAAATGAATAATATTTTTTCAGATAAAAATTATAACTTGTTTATTATTAAAACAAAGGCCAAGTTGCAAACATGTTAAGTCAGCTATTTAAAAAGCCTTCATCTATGATGGTAGGGATCGACATTGGATCGCATTGTATCAAAGCGGTGTTGTTGCAGAAAACAGACGCAGGTTTGCGACTTGAGGCTTTAGCGATAGAACCTATGCCCAAAGGTGCAATATCTGAACGATCAATTCAAGATATTGAAGCAATTGGCAATGTGATTACTAAATTAAAAAAGAAACTACCCAAATCAGTTCAGTCCGCGGCCGTAGCCGTGTCTGGACAAACCGTGATCACGAAAGTCATTTTTATGGATGTATCATTAACTGATGCTGAATTAGAGTCACAAATAGCCATCGAAGCAGATAGCCTTATCCCTTATCCCCTTGATGAAGTGAATATTGATTTTGAAAAACTTTCAATCAATGAGGCTGATCCAAGCAAAGTGAATGTTTTACTTTCTGCTGCGCGAACTGAAAGTGTCGAGGCACGAGTGAGTGCGCTTGAAACAGCTAATCTAAAAGCAAAAGTTGTTGATGTTGAAAGCTACGCATTGAGCCGTGCTATGGACATCTACTATCAGCAGCTACCAAGTGATGCTTTTAACAAGTGTGTAGCCGTCGTTGATATTGGCGCCGTATTGATGTTGGTGAGTGTTGTTCAAGCCGGTGAAACGATATATACCCGTGACCAAGTATTTGGTGGCGACCAGTATACTAATAGCATTGTTGGCTACTACAACAAGAGTTTTGATGAAGCCGAAATTGGTAAAACAACCGGTGATTTACCCCCTAATTACACCTTTGAGGTACTTGCACCATTTCAAACATCGCTATTACAGCAAGTAAGGCGTGCAGTGCAAATGTTCTTAACAACCAGTGGTAAAGATCAGGTCGATTATATTGTTTTAACCGGTGGAACTGCCATGATAGATGGATTAGATCGTCTATTGATTGAAGAATTAGGGATCCATGCAGTGGTTGCAGAACCTTTTGCTAATATTGAGATAGCCCCAAAAATAGATCGTAACGTTTTACAACGTCATCGTACGCAATTTGCAATAGCGACAGGGTTAGCATTAAGGAGCTTTTCATCATGCCACATATAAATCTGCTACCTTGGCGTGAACAGCAACGAAAAGAGTCACAAAATAAATTCGTCACTATTTTGTTTGCTGTTGTAGTGATCTGCTTTTTGAGTATGTACATTCTGAGCTCTTTTTATAGCGGCCTGCGCGAAGGGCAAAATATTAAAAATGATTTTTTGAATACAGAAATAGCATTACTGAATCAACGTATTCGCGAAATTAACGAGTTGGATAAAAAGAAAGAAAGCTTACAACAACGCATGCGCTTAATCGAAGAGTTACAAAGCAGTCGTAACCTAGGTACGCAAATTATGGACGAAGTTGCGAAAATAGTGCCTGCGGGAGTGTACTTAACTAAATTAGAGCGCCGTGGTAACAGTATTCATGTTGTTGGTCGTAGCGAGTCAAATAACCGTTTATCAACCATGCTACGCCAAGTTCAAGGCTCTTATTTACTTGAACGACCTATCATGCAAGGCATTGTTGCAGGTGAACAAACATCAAGACTACTGAGTGACTTTAATATGGAATTTTATGTTAAGCCATTTGATAAGATAGGCGAGGCGCGCAATGAACCTTGATATCAAATCGTTAACAGAAATAGATTGGAATGAAATAGAGCTCGAAAACATGGGCGATTGGCCTATCGCCGTTAAAGTTCTGTGTTGTAGCTTTGTTGCAGCTATTGTACTTTACTTTAGTTACAGCTTATTGGTGTCTGATGAAATAGCGAGTTATCAAGCCGCTGTTGAGAAAGAAACCCAATTGCGCACCACCTATAAGCAAAAGTACGCTATAGCAAGTAATTTAGAACTATATCGCCAACAAATGATTGATATGGAAGAGAAGTTCTCGCAGCTATTGAAGCGCTTACCGACCTCAAATGAAACCCCCGGATTACTCGATGACTTATCTTATGTGGGAACAACCAGCGGTCTTACATTCTTGAAAATTGGTTGGTTACCTGAAATAGAAAAAGAATTTTATACTGAGTTACCAATAAAAATAGAGGTTGTGGGTACTTATCATGAGTTTGGTGATTTTGTTGGTAAAGTCGCACAGCTTCCTCGTATTGTGAGCCTTCATGATTTTACAATTCAAACCTTAGGGAATGATGAGTTAACGTTTAGTGTTGTTGCTAAAACATACCGTTATGAAGGAGGGACTAAAAAGTGAAACAGTTCCCCTTAGTAATCATGATGAGTTTATTGCTCAGTGCATGTAACGATGATACCTCTGAGCAAAAAGAGTTTATTGATCAGGTTAAAGCAAGTACAACGCCGAAGGTCGAGCCGATTCCACAAATGGCGAATTTTGAGTATTTTGAATACAGTGCGGGTAAAATGCGCAGCCCCTTTGTAGCGCCTAAGCCTGAAATTATTCAAAATAATCTCGTGCAGGTAAAAAACTGCTTACATCCCGATCCTGATCGTGTTCGCCAGCCACTAGAAAAATACCCGCTTGATAACTTATCAATGAAAGGAACAATTGGCCGAAGTGGCCAAACATGGGCACTGATCAAAGCGGCTGATGAAACTCTTTATCGGGTTACTGTTGGTAATTATCTTGGTTTGTATCATGGCGAAATAAAAGAAGTGCATGACAATTATATACAATTATTAGAATTAATCCCTGATGGGGCTGGTTGTTGGAAAGAGCGTCTGACAAAACTAGAAATGTTAGAGGCAAATACAAATGGTGCAAGTTAATCGTATGAAAAGTAAAAACAAAATGCATAAAGCAACGACTTGGTTAAATGATATGCATAAATATATATTAGCTGCATTAGCGTTTTTTATGGCGCAAGCTGCTGTAGCCGCTCCACTATTATATGACATACGTTATAACCCATTAATGAAAGGCGAAACACAGTTACAACTCGTCTTTGATGAAGCACTCACCTTTGAGCCTAAAGTGCAGGTGTATAACTCGCCAGCTCGTATTGAGATGCTATTCAGTGACGTAGGTGTTGATAACAATGTACGCGATGTGGCCGTTAACCAAGCGGGTATAAAGCATGTTACAAGCACAATGACTTCTGAAGGTCTAAAAGTGACGGTATCTTTAGAGCGTTTGAAAATTTATAAAACAACCGCTAAAGATAACATAGTCAGCTTGCACGTTTCGGACAATCCAATAACATCTGACGAAGCTGATCCTCTTTCTGCAAAAAACAATTATATCAATACAATTCAGTCGATAGATTTCCGCCGTGGTGAAAAGGGTGAAGGGCGTGTACTTGTATTTTTGCAAGATACACAAGCTGCTATTGATGTTCACGAAAGTGGTGGGAAAATTGTCGCGGAGTTTCACCACACAGATATTTTAGATGACCTTCTTTATCAATTAGATGTACTTGATTTTGGCACTGTGGTTAGCTCAATCGAAACCTTCAAAGAAGGTAATATGAGCCGTGTTGTCATTGAGCCCAATGCTGCGTTTAAATTTACCCACCAACAAATAGAAAATATTTTTACCCTCACTGTTGAGAAAGATGATTCACAGCGAGCTTACCTTGATGGTGGTATAGAGTATCAAGGTCGACCAATGACCTTAAACTTCCAAGATATTCCGGTGCGCGCCGTTTTGCAGATTATTGCTGGATATAATGAGTTTAACTTAGTGACCAGTGACTCTGTAACAGGAAACATTACATTACGCTTAGAAGGTGTGCCATGGGATCAAGCGCTAGATGTTGTGTTGAAAGTCAAAGGTCTAGACAAACGTATGGATGGCACTATTTTAATGGTTGCGCCATCTGAAGAACTTGCTGCCCGAGAAGCAAAAGAATTAAAAGCAAAACAACAAGTCGAAGACTTAGAGCCTCTATACAGCGAGTATATTCGCCTTAATTATGCAAAAGCCGAAGAGTTTGCGGACTTACTAAAAACCGACACCAATAGTATTATTTCTGCGCGTGGTAGTGTCTCAGTTGATAAACGTACTAACACATTGCTAATCAAAGATACCGCAAAGAGTATTGAAAGTGTTCGTCGTATGGTTGAAACCTTAGATATTCCGGTAAAGCAAGTGGTGATTGAGTCACGTATGGTAACAGTACGTGACAATGTTCAAGAGGACTTGGGCGTTCGTTGGGGCTTTAGTGATCAACAAGGGAGTGATGGGATTGCTGGCACATTAGAAGGTGCAGAGACGATTTCGAATGGGGTTATTCCTAATTTATCTGACCGACTCAATGTTAATTTACCAATCTCAAACCCTGCGGGAAGCATTGGTATGCATGTAGCAAAACTTGCAAATGGCACCTTAATTGATTTGGAGCTGACAGCGCTTGAGGAAGAAAATAAAGGTGAAATTATTGCAAGTCCTCGTATTACAACAGCAAACCAGCAAAAAGCGCGCATAGAACAAGGTACAGAGATCCCTTATGTTGAAGCGGCATCAAGTGGTGCAACAACGGTGAGCTTTAAAAAAGCAGTATTAAGCTTAGAAGTAACACCGCACATCACGCCAGATAACAAAGTCATCTTAGATCTTGTGATTACACAAGATACACGTGGCGACACTGTTCAGACACCAACAGGACCTGCTGTAGCGATTGATACCCAACAGATTCAAACACAAGTGTTAGTTGAAAATGGACAGACGGTTGTGCTTGGCGGTATTTTCCAACAGCAAATCGTCAATTCAACAAAGAAAGTTCCCCTATTGGGTGATATTCCGTACTTAGGTGTTTTATTTAGAAGCACCAGTGAATTTAATGAAAAAAGAGAGTTGTTGATCTTCGTAACACCAAAAATTCAAATCGATTAGGTGATTTTTTCTTAATCAACGAGCAATTAACCTGTTTAATTGCTCGTTATATGGCTTTTTATGTTAATTGACTTGAAATACCCAATCAATTACTGAGATAATCCCCTCCTTAATTTTGGGGCCAGGTCGTTAGGCGGGGTTTTATTTCAAATTTTAGAGTTCGTTTGTACTAAAAAGATATGGCTGAGAAACGTAATATATTTCTAGTGGGCCCTATGGGGGCTGGCAAAAGCACAATTGGTCGTCACATTGCTGACCAATTACACCTTGAATTTTTCGATTCAGATCAAGAGATCGAGCGTCGTACTGGAGCAGATATTGCTTGGGTATTCGATCTTGAGGGTGAAGAGGGCTTTCGACTTCGTGAAGAAACTGTTATTTCAGACTTAACTGAGATGCAAGGTATCGTTCTTGCAACCGGTGGTGGTTCTGTGATCAGTAAAGAAGTACGTAATAAGCTTTCTGCTCGTGGTATTGTTGTATACCTTGAAACACCGATCGAAAAGCAAGTTGCACGCACGCAGCGCGACAAGCGTCGTCCATTATTGCAAACAGAAGAAGCACCGCGCGATGTATTAGAGCGCTTAGCTGAAGAACGCGAACCGCTATACAAAGAAGTCGCTGATTTTGTTGTCCGCACTGATGAACAAAGCGCAAAAGTTGTTGCTAATCAAATCATCGAGAAATTAGATTTTTAAAAACCAAGAATAAAAGGAAACTAGCGATGCTTGAATTAACTGTTAATTTGGACGAGCGAAGTTATCCTATTTATATTGGTCAATCTGCACTTCAATACGAAGGTCGACTCCGTGAACATATCGGTGATTGTCGACCTGTTATTATCACCAACGACACTATTGCACCTTTATATTTAGATGATGTAATGAGGTCGTTGGCTGATCTTAATCCGCTCTCTTTTATTATTCCTGATGGTGAACAATATAAGTCACTAGAGTGGTTTGAAAAGATTTCAGCATTTTTACTTGAGCATAACTGTGGCCGAGACACCTGCTTAATCGCTTTGGGTGGTGGTGTGGTTGGCGACTTAACGGGCTTTGTGGCTGCGTGTTACCAACGTGGCGTGCCGTTTATACAAGTACCAACAACTTTACTATCACAGGTCGATTCCTCTGTGGGTGGTAAAACAGCGGTAAATCATCCGTTAGGTAAGAACATGATTGGGGCTTTCTACCAGCCACAAGCGGTGTTCATTGATACTAAATCTTTGCATACGTTGCCTGAGCGTGAGTTTGCAGCAGGTATGGCCGAAGTCATTAAGTACGGGCTGATCTACGATACAGAATTATTTGCTTACCTTGAGCAAAATATTGCCAACCTTAAATCACTCGATGAGCAAACATTACAACACGTGATTTACCGTTGCTGCGAAATAAAAGCGCTTATTGTTGCTGAAGATGAAAAAGAAGCGGGCTTGCGTGCATTATTGAACCTAGGTCATACGTTTGGTCATGCGATTGAAGCACAGATGGGTTATGGTAATTGGCTACACGGTGAAGCGGTTGCAGCTGGTATGGTATTGGCGGCAAGGCTAGCACACAAGCGTAATGATTTATCACAACAAGAGGTTGAACGTATTGAAGCGGTTATTGCTCAATACGATTTACCTGTGGAAGCGCCAGATGATATGACTTGCGAGCAGTTTCTTGCTCATATGCGCAAAGACAAGAAAAATAAAAAAGGCACTATTCGCTTTATTCTCCCTACAAAATTTGGTCAATGTGCGCTGGTTAGTGATGTAACTGATCAGCAGGTTTGTGATTTACTTATACGCTGATGCAATCGCAAATATTGCCTAGCCGTGCTGCGCTAGTTGATCGAATCGCCCTGCAGTTTGAATATGGGCAAAACCTAATATGTTTATTAGGTCCTTCTGGTTTAGGGAAAAGTTATCTATTAGAAACTTTTATTACCGATAAGTACCTTGAGTTTAATAAAGCTTTCGTACAACTTAACGGTAAAATGACGGATCAACAATTCGTTACTGATTTACTCGAACAGAATTTTCGCAACCCGCTTATCGATCACTCATTAACACTTTCAGAGAACTTTTATCAGCTCTATAAGCAGCAGCCATGTGGCGATTGTTTATGGGTCATCGATGGTGGTCGTCACTTATCAGAAGAGCTCGTTCAGCAGCTTGAACTTATTGCAAAGCAAAGCCCCAGTACCCTCTATATCCTAATTGCCTCGCAATCGGTAGGGCAGTTTACACAAGCCGTTGAAATTCATCTTGAAGCTCTCAATATGAGTGAGAGCAAACAATTGATGCGTTGGTTTTTTCCTAACTTGCCAGTTGAAGAAGATCCTGTTTTTCGCACTTTTGTTGAAGAAGCTAAGGGCAATCCGGCTCTTTTATTGGCTTGGCAGCCACAAGAACATAGCGCTGATATTCGTGAACCAGAAAAAAGTTATAAATTACTCTACTTACTTTTATTACTGCTAACAACCATGCTGCTGATAATTGGCTTTTTATACAAGGCCGATATGACCGAGTGGTGGAAAGAACATTATCAACAAGATACAACATCAAAGGTTGCCACTGCGCTACCAGCTGAAAAAATCATAGCACCAAGTGACAAAGCTCTTGAAAAAGCACCTTTTGAAACCACTCAGCAACAAAGTAATGAGCAAGAACAACCCGTTGCTACGCTATCGCATGAAAATAACGTATCAGCAATTGTTGATAGTCTAGCTATTCCTGCACCTGCTGAACCTCAAAAAACGACTGAAAGTGATGATATCGCCACTGATTTAGTCGATGTATCTGCAGAGCAAGATAAGCTAACAGAGCCCACTGATGTCGCAACGTTAACAGGAAATGCCTGGTACTTAGCTGAACCTGATGGGCGCTTTGTTATTCAACTACTGGCAGTGACTAAACAAGAGATTACCGATAAGTTTATTACAGAAAATAACTTACAGGATACAGTTCATATATACCAAGCACTACGTAATGGTACACGTTGGTGGATTGTTACTTCCGGCAGTTATGAAACCTTAGGTGACGCAAAAAAGGCTGCTTTACAGCTTTCTGATAATGTGCGTAAAAATCAGCCTTTTTACAAAAAAATAAGTAAAATTAAGCAAGAAATCGCCTCACTAGATCAGTAAAATAAAACAGATTAGTGTAGAATCGCGCAACACTGAATTGAAGTTAAGAGCAGATGCAGCAAAAGACCAGAGCCTTCCTTAAGTGGGCAGGTGGAAAATACAGCTTAGTAGAAGATATTCATGCCCGTTTAAAAAAAGCGAGCGCGAGCGCTGATACCTTAGTTGAACCTTTTGTTGGTGCAGGTTCTGTTTTCTTAAATACAGATTTCAAGCATTACATTCTTAATGATATCAATGCAGACCTTATCAACCTGTATACCGAACTAAAACGCACTCCGGATGAGTTTATTAGTGATGCGAAAAAACTATTCGTTGAATTAAATAATCATCCAGAAGCCTATTATGAGTACCGTGTTCAGTTTAATCAAAGTAATGATGTGTATGAGCGTGCTATTTTATTCTTATACATGAACCGCCACGGCTACAATGGCTTATGTCGCTACAACCTCAAAGGCATTTTTAATGTGCCTTTTGGTAAATATAAGCGCCCATATTTTCCTGAAAAAGAAATGAACTTTTTTGCGCAAAAGGCACAGCAAGCAACCTTTACTTGCTTAGGTTATGACGAAGTATTTAAGCTCATTCCTGAAAATGCGGTTGTTTATTGCGATCCACCTTATGTGCCTTTGAGTAAAACGGCCTCATTTACCTCGTATGCGAAAGGGGGCTTTAATTTAGATGATCAAGCTAACCTTGCAAACCTAGCAGAGAAAACGGCATTTGAAAATAACACCCCTGTGCTTATCTCAAACCACGATACAGTGTGGACTCGGAAAATATACAGCCAAGCAGCACTTGATGAGATTCAGGTGAAACGCACAATTAGTCCAAAAGGGGGCTCGCGGAATAAGGTAAATGAGTTGATGGCTATGTATTTAGCACCAAAGAAACGGTGAAATAAATAGCCGCTACGAATAAGCTAAATAACACAAGAGCAATAGCAATGATCGTGCTTAATGAATGCTCTTTGAAATCGGCCTGACGTTTATTTTCTGATTGCACACCAAAAAAAGCAGCGAAAACACTTTGTAACGCGCTAAAAAACTTACTCATTGGGCTTAAAATTTTGAGCCTAAACTACTAACTTTCTTTGATTCTTCACTACTTGTTAGTAATTCTAGTAAATCTAAATAATGGAATTGTGCGCTGCGGCTATCACCCGTAAGCCAAGAAAACCAACCTGTTTCTTGTTCGGCTTGCATACATTGATTAGCAGTTGAAGAAAGGCCTGTTGTGTTACATTGACAATTTGATGCAGTTAATAAAAAGTCGTCATTCTCAGTTGAAAGCGAATGTGCAAAAGCAGCAACAGTCAGTGCGGACGCGATTAAGATCCCAGTTTTAAAAGCACGCATGGTAATAACCTTAGTTTATGTTATTTAGACAAGCATACCTAACAATTGCTCAAATAACAAACTTAATTAGTGCTGAATTTAAGGAAAAATTAATAAAATTAGTGTCTTGAGGTAAGCTTTATGTTTGATTTTTGTGTGTCAAAATCTAACTATGCGAATAAATTAAATAATTTATTACTCATACTTAAGTTCAGTTAGTTTAATGGGCTCGTTCATAGTGTTTATTTACCTCACAAAGAGCGCGGTGTTTTAATCGGCTAGCTATTGGGTTACATTATGCGCTCTTCTTGCAGTCGCAAATTATGATGGAATTTCTCATGTTGGAAACATTACAAAAGTATTTAATAGCCCCGTCTATACTCTCGGCCGATTTTGCTCGCTTAGGTGAAGATGTTGATCGTGTACTCGCAAGTGGCGCTGATGTTGTACATTTTGATGTAATGGATAACCACTATGTGCCAAACCTAACTTTTGGCCCGATGATTTGTAAAGCGCTGCGTGACTACGGCGTGACGGCACCGATTGATGTGCACCTCATGGTAAAACCAGTCGATCGTATTATCCCAGACTTTGCAGAAGCAGGCGCTTCAATTATTAGTTTTCATCCTGAAGCCAGTGAACATATTGATCGCACCTTGCAGCTCATAAAAGACAGTGGCTGCCAAGCTGGTTTGGTGTTCAACCCTGCAACCAGTCTTAGCTATCTTGAACATGTACTCGATAAAGTCGATGTGGTGTTATTAATGTCGGTTAACCCTGGCTTTGGTGGCCAAAGCTTTATTCCACATACTCTTGAGAAGCTTCGCCAAGCGCGTAAAATTATTGAGCAATCAGGACGTAATATTCGTTTAGAAGTCGATGGTGGGGTTGGTGTTGATAACATTGCTGAAATTGCAAAAGCAGGCGCTGATATGTTTGTTTCAGGCTCTGCGATTTTCAATCAACCAGATTATAAAGCGGTAATCGATGCAATGCGTAACGAACTTGCGAAGGTTGATTCATGAAGTACGATGCAGCATTTTTTGATTTAGATGGCACCTTAGTCGACAGTGTTTATGATTTATACATAGCGATGAACCTGACTCTGACTGACCTAGCATTTCCGGTTGTTAGCCAAAAGCTGGTTGAAAGCTGGGTGGGAAATGGTATAGAAACGCTTGTAAAGCGTGGTTTGAGTGGCGATATGCAAGTCAGTGAACATTTAGATGAAGCCCTTGCTGAGCGCGCCATTAATTTGTTTTATCAGCACTATGACCAAGTTGTAGGTGACTATAGTGCGCTTTATCAGCATGTAGAAACGGGGCTTGCTGCGCTTGCTGGTATGCCTAAAGTGGTGATCACCAACAAAGCACGTCGTTTTACTGAGAAGTTACTTGATAAACTCTCACTGACCAGCCATTTTCAGCTGATTGTCTGTGGTGATGATATGGCAAAGAAACCATCACCTGAGCCTTTGCAATTTGCATGTCAGCAACTTGATGTAAGCCCAGAAAAAGTAGTTATGATAGGCGATTCAAAAAGTGATATTTTGGCTGCCAAAGCAGCTAATATTGAAGTTGTTGCGCTAGGTTACGGCTATAACCAAGGTGAAAACCTCGCTGATTTCAATCCAGAGTACCTCTGCGAGAATTTCTTAGATATAATACCTGTTCTTACCCAAAGGTAAGTGCATTTTAAATTCGTCTTTTTAAGTAAAAATATAAAGGAACATCATGAGTAAACCAGTAGTGTTAAGCGGCATTCAGCCAACCGGTGGTATGACAATAGGCAACTATGTTGGCGCTATTAACCAGTGGCTTAAGCTACAGGAAGACCACGAAAGTTTCTTTATGTTAGTAGATTTACATGCCATTACTGTACGTCAAGATCCAGAGCAACTACGCTCGCGCGTGCTTGACGGTATTGCGCTGTATGCAGCATGTGGCATCGACCCTGAAAAATCGGCATTATTTGTACAATCTCAAGTGCCAGAACATGCTCAGCTTAGCTGGGTGTTAAATTGTTATGCGCAAATGGGTGAGCTTAACCGTATGACGCAGTTTAAAGATAAGTCGTCAAAGCATGCGAATAACGTAAATGTGGGCTTATTCTCTTACCCAGTGCTGCAAGCGGCTGATATCTTGTTATATCAGGCTGATCAAGTGCCAGTGGGTGAAGATCAAAAGCAACATCTTGAGTTAACACGTGATATTGCAACACGCTTCAATAACTTATACGGTGATGTTTTCAAACTACCTGAACCATACATCCCTGAGTTTGGTGCACGTGTAATGAGCCTGCAAGATCCACTGAAAAAAATGTCTAAGTCAGATGAAAATCCAAACGGTTACATCATGTTATTGGATGAGCCGAAGAAGATTGAAAAGAAACTGAAAAAAGCAGTCACAGATTCAGACGAGCAAGCGCGTATCTACTTTGACCGTGAAGAAAAACCAGGTGTATCTAACTTACTCACTTTATTATCAGTTGCAACTAAGCGCTCAATTGAAGACTTAGTACCTGAATATGAAGACAAAATGTATGGTCATCTGAAAAAAGACACAGCAGCAGCGGTTGTGAGTATGATTGAGCCAATCCAAGCGCGCTTTAAAGAAATTCGCGAAGATCAGTCACTACTTGATAGCATTATGAAATCAGGTGCTGAAAAGGCGAGTATCCGCGCTGAAAAAACATTAAAAGCTGTTTACGATGCGGTAGGTTTTATCCCTCGTCCGTAAGCTTTTCAACAAGTTATTGAAATAAAAATACCGCTAAATAGCGGTATTTTTTTATTAAAAACTCAGCACGATTAATACTGTAAACAAACAGATAAGTGCAGCAGCAGTTTTGTCTGTTTTTTCCATTTTTCTTCCTCATCAGCGCTCAACTGTGCAATCACGTAGCCTTTACTTACTGCGAGTATCGATATTCTTTTTAAATCTAATTCTAATAGGGAAAAATAAGCTTTTAAGTCATTTTATTTTTGTGGTTTTGCCTTTTGATGATAGTTTGAATGTAGCAAATAGGAACTTGGAGATTTGGATATGGGTTTTAAAGTAAAACATTATGCGGCTAAAACCGTGCCTGCGAATAGCTCATTAGAATGGGAGCTAATCTTAACTGAACTTATCATTGGTAGCCTTTGTGCTGCATTCGCAAAGATCGGCTATGATGCTGCTATGTTACTTATTTTTATACCCAACTTAGTAATCGCCTTAGTTTGCTTTGGCTTTATTGGGCTTTCGATATTTCATTTCATCAGAGAAAAACGCAGTAAGCCAAGTGAGTAGTATTGATTGCTGCGCTATTTTTTTGTCTGCTATTTAGTAACTGGCAAGATACCTGGTGAGTCACAAGCAATCACTTCAAAGCGGTAGCCATATTCCGCATTGTTATCTGGGGTTACTTGTACAATTTCGTAATCATTCAGTTCAACCGCTTTACTGTTTTCTGTTTTTATACAGCGGGAGTAACTATCCGCCTCAAAGCTGTAAGCAAACATAGCAATTAAGCGTTTACTGCGTTCAAAGTAGCCTTTGGTATCTAAAAACTGGCGTAGGTTTTCGGCTGTTTCGCCATCACCGTCAAGATTAACGTCAGGCTTTGGTGTGAGTGGTTTCTCTGAGCTGTCTGGCAGTTGTTGTTCTATTTTTTCACTGAGTTCTTCAACCGCTTTTTGCTGCTCTTCACCTGACTCTTTAGCAATGGCTTTACTGTCTGCAAAGGTACTGACAATGTTGTCGAGTACTTCTTCAGGCGGTTGGTCGTCAATAAACGAAATTAGGTTGATCAATACCACTGACGCTAGTACGAAGCGTACTATGGCGGTTAATAGTGGCGAATAGCTTTGGCTTATAAACTTAATTCGCTCAGAGCCAAATGGTTTTATCAGTAATAAAGCAAAAATATAGAAAGGTAAAAAAAGTTGGAATAGTAATAGGGTCGCTAGGCTAATGCCCATCGCCCAAGGGGGTAAATATAAGAGAGTGGCAAAGTTATGTGTGTAGTTAAAGTGAGTTGATGAGACATGAGTTACATCGTTCACAATACCACTCGCACCTGCCAATACAAAGTTAGCGATACTGGCGTAGAAGATTAAAATCAACGCTTTGCCTGCAAGTGAATGCCAAAGCTGATTAAATTTGGGCCAAAATTCTATAACGAGTGCGATGATCGTAATGGTGGCACTTAACCAGCCCGATTGCAGAACAATCAGGCTGCTTAATGCTAACAGATAGAGCTTTTGTGCGGTACTTAAGTTAAACCAAATAGCTTGTATGCGCTCAACCAGCCTTGTTTTATGTGGCTGCCAGCTACGTTGCTGAAGCTGTTTATTCGCGCGCCATTTTGCAATTTTTAAATACCTACGCACGCATTATCCTTTTTATAACAGTGGTTTTAAGTATCTTCCTGTGTGTGAACGCTCACAATCAGCGACCTCTTCAGGTGTACCAGAAATTAAAATTTCACCGCCGCCTGAGCCACCTTCTGGACCTAAATCGACAATCCAGTCTGCGGTTTTAATCACATCAAGGTTATGCTCAATAACAACTATGGTATTACCGTGATCGCGTAAGCGGTGAAGTACTACTAATAATTGCTGAATATCAGCAAAGTGTAAACCCGTAGTTGGCTCATCAAGGATATATAAGGTTTTACCGGTATCGCGTTTTGACAGTTCACGAGCCAGTTTCACACGCTGCGCTTCACCACCTGAAAGAGTCGTTGCCGCTTGACCTAAGCGAATATACGATAAGCCGACATCCATTAAGGTTTGCAGTTTACGTGCAATAGCCGGAATTTTATCAAAGTAGTCACGGGCATCTTCTACGGTCATTTCGAGTACTTGGTGAATGTTTTTACCTTTGTACTGTACTTCGAGGGTTTCACGGTTGTAGCGCTGGCCTTTACATACATCACAAGGTACATATACATCAGGTAAAAAGTGCATTTCTACCTTGATCACACCATCGCCTTGGCACGCTTCACAACGACCACCTTTAACGTTAAAGCTAAAACGACCAACCTTATAGCCACGCGAACGGGCTTCTTGAGTACCCGCAAATAGCTCACGAATACCGGTAAAAATGCCGGTGTAAGTGGCAGGGTTTGAGCGCGGAGTACGGCCAATCGGGCTTTGGTCAATATCAATGACTTTATCAAAATGATCCAGACCTTTAATTGACTTATACGGTGCCGCTTCGGCGGTCGTTGCGCCATTTAACTCTGTATGAGCCAGCTTAAATAAAGTGTCGTTGATAAGCGTTGATTTACCTGAGCCTGATACACCCGTGATACAGGTCATTAAGCCAAATGGAATACGTAAATCAACGTTCTTTAAGTTGTTACCTGTGGCACCAAATAACTCAAGCCATTTGTCGGTGGTTTGATGGCGAGCCGTTGGTACTTCGATTTTCTTTTCGCCAGAGAGGTACTGACCTGTGATTGAATCTTTACTCGCTAGAATATCGTCGTGGGTACCCTCGGCAATAACATGGCCACCATGAACACCCGCACCAGGACCAATATCGATAATATGGTCTGCAGCGCGAATGGCATCTTCGTCATGCTCAACCACAATCACTGTATTGCCTAAATCACGCAAGTGAATAAGGGTTTTTAATAGGCGGTCGTTATCGCGCTGATGCAAACCAATGGATGGCTCATCCAATACGTACATTACACCAACAAGACCTGCACCGATTTGACTTGCTAAACGAATACGCTGCGCTTCACCGCCAGACAGGGTGTCGGCACTTCGCTCAAGTGATAAATAGTTAAGGCCTACATTAATTAAGAAAGATAAACGGTCGCGAATTTCTTTGAGAATTTTTTCGGCAATTTGCGCGCGCTGGCCTGTCAGACTCAAACTTTCAAAAAATGCCATGCTTTCACCAATACTCATAGTGGTGATAGCTGGCAGGTTTGTTTGGCCAATAAATACGTGGCGAGCTTCTTCACGAAGTCGTGAGCCATGACAGCTCGGACACGCTTGGCTTGTTTGGTATTTAGCAAGCTCTTCGCGAACTGAGTTTGACTCGGTTTCACGGTAGCGGCGATTCATATTATTTAAAACGCCTTCAAACTCATGGTTACGCGTAATTAAGTCGCCACGGTCGTTACGATAGTTAAAGGCAATTTTAGTTTTACCTGAACCTTCAAGAATCACCTTTTGCGCATCTTTACCAAGTTCTTGGAAAGGCACTTCTAGGTCAAACTTATAGTGCTCTGCGACAGCTTGCAGCATTTGGAAGTAATAAAAGCTGCGTTTGTCCCAGCCTTTAATTGCCCCGCCCGATAAGCTTAGCTCAGGATTTTGCACAACACGGTTTGGATCAAAATACTGACGCACACCTAAACCATCACAGCTTTGACACGCACCCGCCGGGTTATTGAACGAGAATAAGCGCGGCTCAAGTTCACTCATGGCATAGCCACAAGTAGGGCAGGCAAAATTAGCAGAAAACAGCATGTCTTCGCTGAGTGAGTCGTCCATTGCCGCTACATGGGCAATACCACCCGATAGCTCAAGGGCTGTTTCGAATGATTCAGCTAAGCGCTGTTGTTGGCCATCTTTTACTTTAAAGCGGTCAACCACGACCTCGATAGTATGCTTTTTATGAAGCTCAAGAGTCGGTGGATCTGATAAGTCACATACTTCGCCATCGATACGGGCGCGAATAAAACCTTGGCTTGCGAGTTGCTCAAGCAGCTTAACGTGCTCACCTTTACGATCTTTTACCACAGGTGCGAGCAGCATTAGCTTGCTACCTTCAGGAAGCGCTAAAACCGTATCGACCATTTGGCTGATCGTTTGTGCGGCAAGTGGTAAGTCGTGAGTAGGGCAGCGAGGCTCACCGACACGGGCAAACAATAAACGTAGGTAATCGTAAATCTCAGTGATTGTACCAACTGTTGAACGCGGGTTATGCGAGGTCGATTTTTGCTCGATAGAGATAGCTGGAGATAAACCTTCGATGTGATCGACATCGGGTTTTTCCATTAGCGATAAGAACTGTCTTGCATACGCTGACAGTGATTCAACATAACGACGTTGCCCTTCTGCATACAAAGTATCAAACGCTAAAGACGATTTCCCTGAACCAGATAGGCCAGTGATAACTATCAGCTTATCACGGGGAATGGTTAGGCTGATGTCTTTTAAATTGTGCGTACGGGCGCCTCGGACTTCAATGTTTTCCATGCTATCTCGTTTTATTACCTAATTATTTTTTCAGTATCTCATAATACGCGATAAGATTAATCCTTGATCAAAGAAAAAATCATCACTTACAGGTGATTATTTAGTTTTCGCTTGTGGTAGAATCCACGCTCACATTTTAATAGACAGCAAGATCAGTAATTCATGACAGCATCTTCACTCAACTCTCGAGAAAAACGCGCAGCCGTTTCGTTGGCGAGCGTATTTGCATTCCGTATGCTTGGCCTATTTATGCTGATGCCAGTATTGGCGATTTATGGTCAGCAATTAGAAGGGTTTTCGCCACTGTGGATTGGCTTTGCTATCGGTGCCTATGGTTTAACACAAGCCGTGCTGCAAATTCCGATGGGTTGGTTGTCTGATAAAATTGGTCGTAAAAAAGTGATTATTGGTGGCCTTTGTGTGTTTGCACTTGGCTCTGTTATTGCGGCAACCGCTGAGTCTGTGCAAATGGTGACACTAGGGCGTGCACTGCAAGGTATGGGCGCGATTGCCAGTGCCTTATTGGCACTGGCTTCTGATTTAAGCCGTGATGAACAACGTCCGAAAGTTATGGCGGTGATTGGCATGTGTATTGGCATGAGCTTTGCTGTTGCTATGCTACTTGGGCCAATTGTTGCTGCCTCTTGGGGAGTTGCTGGGGTATTTTGGCTTACCGCAGGGCTTGCTATTTTAGGTATTTTTATTGTGTTATTTTTAGTGCCTAATGCGGTTAGTAAAGCCCCAAAAGGCGACACGCTCGCGACGCTTGATGACATTAAGCAACTCATTAAACACCCGCAATTAGCACGCCTTGATTTTGGTGTGATGTTGCTTCACCTGACATTAACCACCGTATTTGTCGCCTTACCAGGTCAGCTTATCAAAGATGGTTTAATTGCAGACCATCATTGGTATTTATACATCCCTGTGCTGTTTTTAGCGTTTTTCTTGATGGCTCCAATGATGATAGTGGCGATTCGAAAAGAAAAAGAGAAACAAGCCTTTATTGGCTCAATCGCGCTGCTTGTTTTAAGTATGCTCGCGATGTCGTTATGGGTTGATTCGGTGATTGGCATTGGTATTTGTATGCTGGTTTACTTTATTGCTTTTAACTTTTTAGAAGCAACCATGCCTGCACTTGTGTCGCGTATTGCCCCTGCAAATCAAAAAGGTTCTGCGATGGGGGTGTTCTCATCAACGCAGTTTTTTGGTGCCTTTTTAGGTGGTTTATTAGGGGGTTACGTTGCTCAAGTGTTAAGTGCGCAAGCAGTGTTTGCGGCGGCGGCACTTGTTGGGTTAATATGGCTTATCCTTGCTTGGAATATGCAAGTCCCACCAAGAAGTAAAATTATTAGCTTAATGACTGAATTAAGTTCAGAGCAGCAGGCACAAGCGCTTGCTTCTCGTCTAGTTGCTTTACCGGGCGTAATTGAAGCAACGGTTGTTTGTGATGAAAATCGCAGCTATTTAAAGATTAATGATAAAGAATTTGACCTAGACCAAGCACGTAAAGTGGCTGGTTTAATCTAACGTTTTATAGGAGAAGTTCCATGGCACGCGGTGTGAACAAAGTTATCTTGGTTGGTAATTTAGGCCAAGATCCAGAAGTACGTTATATGCCTAATGGCAATGGCGTAGCGAATATCAGCATTGCTACGACAGATAGCTGGAAAGATAAAAACACAGGGCAAATGCAAGAGCGTACTGAATGGCACCGTGTTGTGTTATTTGGCAAACTCGCTGAAGTAGCTGGTGAGTATCTTCGTAAAGGTTCACAAGTGTACATTGAAGGTCGTTTACAAACGCGTAAATGGACTGACCAATCAGGTCAAGAAAAATACACCACAGAGATCGTGGTAGACATGGGCGGCCAAATGCAAATGTTAGGTGGCCGTGGTGGCGATCAGCAAGGTGGTGGTTATCAAGGTGGCCAATCACAAGGCGGTTACCAAGGTGGTCAACAACAAGGTGGCGGCTACGGCGGTGGCTCACAACAAGCACAAAGCAATAATAGCTATGCGCCACAACAACAGTCTGCGCCAGCACAGCAGCAACAGCGCCCGCAACAGCAACCTGCACCACAACAACAAAGTAATAACCAGTATGGTGGCGGTTATGGTCAACAGCAGCAAAACAACGCGCCACAACAAGGCGGTGGCTTTGCGCCTAAACCTCAAAATGCACCACAAGGCGGCGCATCAAACCCGATGGAGCCACCAATCGATTTTGATGATGATATTCCGTTCTAATTCACATACATTGAGTGTTTGAGTTATTTAAACCCAGCCTAGTTGCTGGGTTTTTTATTGCTTTAAAATGGCTTTGTTATTGTGTGTAAGCTTGCAGCTGTCGGTTACAAAATAATTATCATTAACACTTTTTGCTAGGTGTTTAAAATTACATGACTTTTGACAGCGTTGGTCTTAGGATAATTCTGAAATTGCTTTTAATCGCTCTGTAGCCTTGTATTTATAGGGTTCTTGAACAACACTTTGTGTATGTTTGAGCAACAAAGCTGTGAAATGAGAAAAGATTTTACCGCACATATTAAGAAATCGGAGGCCATTTATATGGCGGCCGTTTTTTTGCTATTAGTTGTTTTTAATATTTTTTTAAGTGATGTACTACATGAAAAAGTACATAACTCAGGGACTGAGCTTGCCAAGCAAATCTATGACTTAAGCCTCGATCCTGTTTCCTCACATGACATTATTGCAACTTTAGTTCAAAGCCAAGGATTTGTGATGAATACGTCAGAGGTATCACCTAATTTAGCTAAGTTTATTGATTTAGAACAGGAAGTCTTTAGCTATAAAACGGTGAGCCTGCGGTTATTTCATTGGCCTTCTTGGTTAGTGGAAAGTCATTTGTTTTTGTTTCTAAATTTAATCTTGGTTGGAGCGTGTTATTGGGGGTTACGTCGCTGGCGAATGGCGCTTAAAACACCGATGCTGGAAGATACAAGGATTAAGAAGCAAGCTCAATTGAGTGAAGGTGAGCCAGAAAAGCCTCGTAAATCAATAACACCAAAGCTTTTGCCCCATCAAGATTTGAACATTCTGTATGGTGTTCCTACCAATTATAACCATTTATTTTCGTTATTTTTTTGGAAAACTCCTTTTCCTGAAAACTTGGATGTCGATAATTATTTTAAATTAGTGATTGCTAAAGGATTTGGTGAGTTGGTTAATCGCTCTGTTAAGTTGCTCCCTTCAGGGGGAATAGCAGTCACATTGAATAGCGTCCCTGCGACTGAGGTTGATAAATACACTAAGCGATTGCATCAAGTTATCTACCAAGCATGTCTTAATTATCGCAGTGACTTGTCCCGCAGTGATGTAAAAATCGGGGTATGTAATTACCGTACAGGCGCGGATCAAGCGGTTGTTTATCAATTGACTAAATCGGCTCTTGCGCTAGCAAAACAAAGTGCTTGGCAACATATTCATCGCTTGCCATTTGGGCACACGCAATCGAGTGTGCTCGCTGACAGCAAAGAACACTTATTTGAATATATAAAGAAAAAGCACTTTATGCTTTTTTTCCAACCGTTATTTGATTTGCAGACTGGCGATATCCTTCAGCATGAAGCGTTAATTCGCATTCGTCATAAAAGCCTCGGGCTTTTGGCAGCGCGTCATTTTATCCCGCAGATGAGCAGTAAAAAGGATGTACTTTTACTTGATCAAACGGTTGTTTTGCAGGTAAAAAAAATGCTGTTGAGTGAGCGAGGGGCAATGGCTGTTAGCATCAACTTACATGCTCTGAATTGGTTTAACAAAGAGTTTTGGCAGTGGTTGAAAGATGAGATGCGAAGCTGTGATACGGTCAGTAAGCTGCAATTTGAATTAAATGAGGATGACTTTTTAAAGCAGCGCCATCGGTTAGCAGGGCAACTAGATTGTTTGGGAAAACTGTCGGCAGGTGTGGTGATTGATAATGTACGCAGCGCAGAGCATTTACCTCTTTACCGTGAACTTGCTAATTTTTGCGCCATAAAACTTGCGTTTGAGTTAATACACAATATTGATACTAACAAGCAACAGCAAAAGATCGTGAAGCAAATTATTGCAAAAGGGCATGAATTAAGTTGCCCTGTTTATGCCGTGGGTGTTGAGACACAAAATGAGTTAGCAACGCTGAAAAATTTAGGAGTGGTTGCTGCACAAGGGTTTTATTTTGCTGAACCACTACAAAAGTTGGCGGATATTACCCCATATAGCTGACCGTCGCTAAATTAAGCCCCTGTACTTTAACCCATTTAGACCTTGTAACCCGCCTGTGTGGATGGCGGTTATTACACTTCCAGATGCAAAGTAACCTTGCTCAATTAACTGCCAAATAGCATACATCATTTTTCCACTATAAATAGGCTCAAGGGGAATGTTGTATTGGTGTGTAAAGGTTTGACAAAAACGCCATAGCTCATCAGAAAACTTGCCATAACCGCCATCATGATAATCACATAAAAGTTGCCAGTTGTGCTGTTCTTTTGCTTTTTTACTGAGTTGTTTTATTTCTTCGATTAAATAATCAGCTTGTTTAAGGACAGCAACACCTAAAAGGGTTGTTTGATTGCTCGTTCCTTCTATTAATCCTGCTAATGTGCCACCGCTACCAGTTGGGCAAATAATATAGTCACTGGGTGGTAAGCTTTGTGCCAATTCCATACAGCCTTTAATCGCAGCAAGGTTTGTTCCCCCTTCAGGCAAGATGTAAGCATTAGGAAACTGCTTTTGTAGTTCGTCTAAGTAATGGGGGTCATGACGCTGGCGGTAAGTAAGGCGATTGACCGGATGTAGCGTCATACCAAAGCGCTTTGCATCGTTTAGCGTCGGGTTAGCTTCATCAAGTAAGGGGCCACGGATAATGCCATGAGTTTTGAAGCCAAATAGTTTTCCTGCGATTGCACTGGCATGGATATGATTTGAGAATGCGCCACCAAAGGTTAACAGCTCTGATTTACCCTGTTGCTGCATTATTTGTAAATTAAATTTAAGTTTTCGCCATTTATTGCCGCTTATTTCGGGGTGGATCAGGTCATCACGTTTGATAAATAACTGTAAGTTATGCGCTTCTAACAGAGGGTGGCAAATGGGTTGAATGGGTGACTCACAACTAATATTCACGATGCTACTTAGATAAAAAATGGGGCTCAATTATAGCAAAATCGTCATATAGATAGAAATTAGTCAATTAAACTAAAATGATTATGTTATTTACTGGCATCAACTAAGGTAATAGTTGTAAACTCAGATAATAATTGAACAAAGCTTGTGTTTTGCCTTGCAAGTACATAGCATAAGAGTTTAATTATAAAAAATAATAATGACCAAATAATTGCCGCTTTTTGGGAATGGAATATATGCGAATAGCTCCTTTATCTCTGTTAATTTCAGTTAGTTTGCTAGCAACGAGTGCATTTGCACAAGATACTGCTACGGTAACTGGGATTGAATCAGAGATCAGTAAAAAACAAGCCGAATACGATAACTCGACCGTAATCCTCGAAAAACACCTAAAAGAAGAAAGTCAGTTACAAAAACAACTCGAATTATTACGCGCACGCTCAACTGAGCTAGACAAAGAAAAAAACCAAGCGCTTGATGCAATGAACGAGATGTACCGTCGACTTATTGATGACCCAACATTAGATAT
Organism: Pseudoalteromonas sp. 68 DY56-GL68; assembly: GCF_041414825.1. Lineage (NCBI taxonomy): Bacteria > Pseudomonadati > Pseudomonadota > Gammaproteobacteria > Alteromonadales > Pseudoalteromonadaceae > Pseudoalteromonas > Pseudoalteromonas sp. 68 DY56-GL68. The sequence goes on along the minus strand of NZ_JAOCZL010000022.1, from coordinate 133,863 downwards.
CAGTAATGCGCAAGCACGTTATCAAAAAGCAGTGGTTGATCATAAACAGAACAAAGATGATATTTCGATGCAATTAGCGGCAATTGCTTCACACCGAAAAGATATCGAGCAAATTCGCGTAGCGAAACATACGCAACTAAACACATTAGAAAGCTTAAAAGAGCAGTTGGCTACAGCACGTGTCGAGCGTTTGCGCAATGAGTTTACTCGTGAAGGCACTTTAGAAGTTAATCACACAATTAACTGTAAGCGTACCGAAACACTTGCAGCGTGTGAGCAGCGCGGCCAACAAATGGGCTTACAAAAAGCCACCAAACGTTTTGTGGACCAAATTTTTGCTAACTTAACCGAAGAACGTCTTGTTGAACCAAAGCGTAATCTTGCTGGCGCACAAGTTAAAATTCTTAGCAGTCATGTTGTAAATAGTGCGTTTAGCGGCCAAGGCAATTACAACGTGAACTTAAGCGTAACAATGCGCGGTGACGTAAACAGTAGTCGCTTATGTAGCTTACTGAATTTGGATAATCGTTTTTGTGCTGATTATGGTACGCCGTTGGCTGGCAGCTATCAACCAAACTATACAACGACTTACTCCGATAGTCAGTTAACATTCAGTGACTCTCAGGATAATAGTAAGGTGGTATCGGTTTCTCGTATGAGTGAGGAGCCGGTAAGTGATTATTCTGTAAAAAAGCCAGTAAGGGTTGAACCATTACCTGATCTAAAAAAATCTAAAATGGTTGAATTAACGCTTCGTTCTAATGTCTATGATGATGAAGTGTTTATAGATGGCGTCAGTTTTGGTTCTACTAAACTTACAACATCATTACCTGTTGGCTTTCATAATGTAGAAATTCGTAAGCGTGGCTACAAAAGCTATCAAGTTCGCTTAGAGCTCAATAAGTCACAAACAATTCATGCCAAGCTAGTAAAAAAGCCTGAGCCAGTTGTTGCAGCTATTACAACCGCTGAGCAACCATCATCAGCACCAGCGGCAAGCATTGTGAATAAAACGAATACGGCGAGTCTCGTTGTCATTCCGGCAGGTAAATTTAAAATGGGCGATATCAACGGCAGTGGTCTTGCCAATGAGCGTCCAGTGGAAGAGAAAACCATTGCTAACTCCTTTGCGATGCAAAGTAAAGAAGTGAGCGTTGGTGAGTATGAACAGTTTGTTGCCAATACAGGTTATAAAACCGAAGCCGAGAAAAATCGCGGCTGTGCTTATTACCTAAATGGTGAACCAGTGTGGGAAGCAACCCTAAACTGGCGTAATCCAGGTTTTGATCAAGACAGTGATTTTCCGGCAGTGTGCTTAACCTACAACGATGCTAAAGCATATGCAGATTGGTTGTCGGGTCAAACTGGCCAGCTTTTTCGTTTACCCAATGAGGTTGAATGGGAGTACGCTGCACGTGCAGGTAAAGAAACTGAATACCCTTGGGGTAATGAAATTGGTAAAAACCTAGCGAATTGTGGTTGGTGTGGCAGTGAGTGGTCTAACAAAAGTGCTGCGCCAACAGGATCATTTTCTCCTAATGCATTTGGCCTATACGATACTGTAGGTAATGTATGGGAGTGGACAAATAAAAAATCGGAACAGTCTGATGTGGCTGTTCGTGGTGGGGCATGGAATTTCGCACCTAGCTTGGCTCGTGTATCTACGCGTTTAATTTTAGCGCCAGATTTTCGTGCAAACTATATTGGGTTTCGTCTAGTACGCGAACGATAAATTTAATAAGGAAGCAGTGGATGCTTCCTTTTTTAACAAATAAAGAAGGTAGCTGCGCTTTTTCATGGTGAGCATGATAGAGTGAAAGCAGCTAATATAAGAACGTATTTTCAAAGGTCATCCAGCCTCATGTTTAAAAAACTTCGTGGTATTTTTTCAAACGATCTATCGATCGACTTGGGTACAGCCAATACCCTAATCTATGTAAAAGAAGAAGGAATCGTATTAAACGAGCCTTCAGTTGTTGCTATTCGCCAAGAGCGCGCTGGTGGTCCTAAAAGCGTTGCCTCTGTGGGAACAGAAGCTAAGCAAATGCTTGGTCGTACTCCTGGAAATATTAAAGCGATTCGTCCAATGAAAGACGGTGTAATTGCCGATTTTTATGTGACCGAAAAAATGCTTCAGCACTTCATTAAACAAGTACATAACAACAACTTTATGCGTCCAAGCCCGCGTGTACTTATTTGTGTGCCATGCGGTGCAACACAAGTAGAAAAACGCGCCATTCGTGAGTCGGCAATGGGGGCAGGTGCTCGTGAAGTGTATTTAATTGAAGAACCAATGGCTGCGGCAATTGGAGCAGGTTTACCTGTATCTGAAGCAACAGGTTCAATGGTTGTTGATATCGGTGGTGGTACCACTGAAGTGGCTATTATTTCTTTGAATGGTGTGGTGTACTCATCATCTGTACGTATTGGTGGTGATAAGTTTGATGAGGCAATTATCAACTATGTGCGCCGTAACTTCGGTAGCTTAATTGGTGAAGCAACCGCTGAAAATATTAAGCATCAAATTGGATCTGCATTTAAAACAGATGAACCTGTTGAGATTGAAGTGCGAGGCCGTAACCTGGCCGAAGGTGTGCCGCGCTCATTCACGCTTAACTCACATGAAATCTTAGAAGCATTACAAGAACCACTGATGGGAATTGTAAGTGCTGTGATGGTTGCACTTGAGCAGTCTCCACCAGAGCTTGCATCAGATATTTCTGCACATGGCATGGTATTAACCGGCGGTGGTGCATTACTAAAAGATTTAGACCGCTTACTGATGGAAGAGACGGGTATTCCTGTTGTTGTTGCTGATGATCCTCTTACCTGTGTTGCACGTGGTGGCGGCAAGGCTCTCGAAATGATTGATATGCACGGTGGTGATGTATTTAGTTACGACTAATGAAGTTAATGTTTGGTCGTACAATCTCTTTGCAACTGCGACTTTTTGTCGCAGTGCTTTTGAGTGTCGTTTTGATTGTGGGTGACCGCTATACACAAGGTGGTACAACTATTCGTACCAGCTTAAATACCCTTGTAAGCCCACTTATCTATCTTGCTAATCTGCCTTATGAACTATTTAGTATAGGTGCAAAAAACCTTCATACACGCGATCAACTTCTTACCGAAAATGAAGCACTTAAAAAGAAGCAGCTACTACAAAGCGAACAACTACAACAGCTAGCCTTTTTAAGTCGTGAAAATGATAAGTTACGTGCTTTATTAGGTTCATCGGCTAAGCAATCTAATCGGAAGATCATTGCGCAAGTATTGTCTGTTCATTCAAATCCATATAGTCACCAAGTGGTGATTAATCGTGGCACAACCGATGGCTTAGGTGAAGGCCAAGCTGTCATCGATGAAATGGGGGTTGTTGGGCAAATCACGCAAGTTGGATCGACAACTTCCCGCGTATTATTAATGACCGACACCACACACGCTACGCCAGTACGTATTTTACGTAACGATGTACGCACAGTGGTTGAAGGCATTGGTAAGATTAATGTCGTAAAGCTTTCACACGTGCCTCATAGCCTTGATGTACGCATAGGTGACATCTTAGTGACCTCTGGGTTAGGAGGGACTTTTCCTGAAGGTTACCCAGTGGCCGTTGTGACAGAAATCAATCGCGATGAAGGTCACCCATTCGCGCAAGTGTATGCTGAGCCTATTGCACAGTTGGACCGTATCCGCTTATTGGTTGTGCTGTGGCGTAACCAGCAGGAGAGCATAAGTAATGAATAGTCGCTATTCCTTGCTAATCGCAATTAGTATCTTCTTTGCACTGGTGATGGCATTGATGCCATTGCCTATTTCATTTGAACCTTATCGACCTGATTGGGTGTTAATGGTGCTGATGTACTGGTCGCTCGCTGTACCACATCGTCTTAATATCGGCACCGCTTGGGTGGTGGGGTTATTAATGGATTTGGCTTCGGGCTCACCACTTGGCGTGAACTCATTAACTTACTCTGTGTGTATTTTTATCACGGCAAGTAACTTTCAAAAAATTAGAAACTTTTCTCTATGGCAGCAGAGCATATTAGTGGCTCTGTTTTTAACGCTTTACCACCTTATGCAATTTTGGCTTAATCATTTCTTGATGGGGGTTTATTTCAGCCCGCATTACTTATGGCCAGTGCTAACCGGCATGCTTTGTTGGTGGTGGATTTTCTTAATATTGCGTAAATACCGCCGTCATTTCAGGATTAGATAATGCAAACCGCAATTTATTTGGCGTCTGCATCACCGCGTCGAAAAGAGTTACTCAGCCAGCTTGGTATCGAGTTTTCTCAATTTAGCGTTGATGCAGATGAAAGCCAATTCCCAAACGAATCTCCTCGTGATTATGTTGAGCGTTTAGCGAGACTTAAAGCACAATCTGGTGTTGCAATGGGTTACACAGACCGCCCTGTGCTTGGCAGCGATACCGTGGTAGTGATTGATGATACCGCACTTGGCAAACCGATTGATAAAGCTGACTTTATCGCAACAATGAAGCGCCTATCAGGGCGTACTCATCAAGTGATGACCGCCGTAGCTATTGCTGACAGCCAGCAAGTAAAAAGCTGTCTTGTTGTCACTGATGTGACTTTTAAACAATTAAACGATGACGAAATCGATGCATATTGGCACTCACAAGAGCCACAGGATAAAGCCGGTGGTTATGGCATACAGGGTCTAGGCGGGCGATTTGTGAGTCATATTTCGGGTAGCTATTTTGCTGTTGTCGGCTTACCTTTATATGAGACAGAGCTGTTATTAAACGAATTTTTAAGAGGGTAACATGAGCACAGAATTACTGATCAACGTTACACCGAGTGAAAGCAGGGTTGCGCTTATTGAAAATGGCGTACTGCAAGAGATCCAATTAGAGCGAATTGGCAACCTTGGGATTGTTGGTAATATTTACCTCGGTAAAATTAGCCGTGTATTACCAGGCATGCAAGCCGCATTTGTAGATATTGGCTTAGACAAAGCGGCTTTTTTGCATGCGTCTGACATTGTTAACAGCGCCTCTATTGTTGAAGGTGTTGATGAGCAACCCATTAAGAAAGTACAAGATATTCGCGAGCTTGTTCGCCAAGGGCAGCACATCATGGTGCAGGTGGTCAAAGATCCTCTTGGTACAAAAGGGGCGCGTTTAACGACAGACATTACGATTCCATCTCGTTACTTAGTGTTTATGCCTGATGCGACACACGTAGGTGTAAGCCAGCGTATTGAAACCGAAGAAGAGCGTTTACGCTTGAAAAAAATTGTTGCTGAATACGGCGATGAAGATGGTAGTTTTATTGTTCGTACTGCTGCCGAAGGGGCAAGTGAAGCTGAACTTCGCCACGATGCTGAGTTTCTAAAAAAGCTGTGGCAAAAAATTGTCACTAAGCGCAAAAAAGTAAGCAAAGAGAGTATTTTGCATGAAGACCTTACACTGGCGTTTCGAACTCTTCGTGATTATGTTGGCGAAGATATGGAGCGAATTCGTGTTGACTCTAAATTAACGTATCAAGAACTAAAAGAATTTACTGAAGAGTTTGTACCAATTCTATCCGGCGCGCTTGAATATTACCCTGGTGAGCGACCAATCTTCGACTTATTTGATGTTGAAACCGAAATTCAAAAAGCCCTGCATCGTAAAGTTGAGCTTAAATCGGGTGGTTATTTAATTATTGACCAAACTGAAGCGATGACCACCGTTGACGTAAATACCGGTGCGTTTGTAGGCCATCGTAATTTAGAAGAAACTATTTTTAATACCAATATTGAAGCGACATCAGCGATTGCCCGTCAGTTACGTTTACGCAACTTAGGCGGCATTATTATTATCGACTTTATCGATATGGTCAGCGACGAGCACAAACGCCGAGTGCTTCATTCACTTGAGTCAGCATTGGCAAAAGATCGCGCTAAAGCCAACATAAATGGCTTATCTGCACTAGGCTTAGTGGAGATGACTCGAAAGCGTACACGCGAGAGTTTAGAGCATATTTTATGTGATGTTTGCCCTGCGTGTTCTGGACGAGGCTCACAAAAAACGGTTGAAACAGTCTGCTACGAGATTCTGCGTGAAATTGTTCGTGTTAATCGCGCTTATGCTGCTGATAAATTTATGGTGTATGCTGCGCCATCGGTCTCTGAGGCACTTATCAATGATGAGTACCATAACCTTGCCGAACTTGAACTATTTATTGGCAAGCAAGTCAGTATTCAAACAGAGAGTTTATATAATCAAGAACAGTTTGATGTGGTAATGATGTAATGAACACAAAGACGGTCTGCTTTTATTGTATACGCAAGGTATGGCAAGTATTTGCTATTACCCTTGTGTTGCTGGCCGTTATTGTCTCTGTTTTAAAGTATACACTTCCCTATGCCAACGACTATAAAAGCAATATTGAAACGTTTTTATACGAGCAATTTGATGTCAACCTGTCAATAGGCTCTATCTCTGCGAGCTGGCAAGGAAAGGGGCCTTTATTAGTTTTAGAAGATATCTCTTTTGAAGATAACCAAACATCGCCTATCGCTTTAAATATTGATAAGGCGAGTCTTGAAGTTAATCTTTGGGAATCACTTAAAACTCGTCAATTAAAGTCGAACTACTTTGTCATTAATGGTTTCCATGCCGATGTCGACTTACCTACAATGCTGGAGTTAAGCAGTGAACAACAAAGTAATAGCTTTGAGCAAAAAGAACTTATCGAAAGCTTGTTTTTAGGGAAAACAGGTCACTTTGCTGTGCAAGATAGTAGCCTTAATTTTATGTTAGGTGATGGCAAAGCACGTAAACTCATTCTTGAAAACATTGTTTGGCAAAATACCCCTGAGCAGCATCAAGGCGCTGGTTCATTAGCTTTACCTGGCATCTCCGTGGGGAGCTTTGATGCGCGAATGGCATTAAATGGTTCAACACTTGAAACCATGGCGGGTGATATATATGTAGAAGCAGCCAATGTAGATGTGTCTAAATGGCTTGCACAATTTATCAATACCGATAAACAGCAATTGCATTCAGATATGAACTTACAAACGTGGGTCAGCCTTGAAAAGGGTTTGATCAGTGATGTGAAAGTGCAATGGCAACCCAGCTTTGTAAATTGGCAACAAAACCAAGAGTCGCATCAAATCAACCTAAGTAAAGGCGGGTTCCACTTGTTTCCTTGGCAGCAAGGGTGGCGTCTGAAAAGTACCGGCCTGACCTTTGAAAGTGATTTAAAGCAATGGCCGACACTGCAATTTGAAGCCCAACTTGGTAAGCAAAATAAAATTTGGCTTAAGCAATTTGATTTTGCTTTATTAGCGAAACTGGCCCAATTAAGTAATTTTGAAGTACTTACTCCATTTCTAGATCGCCAACCAAATGGGCAATTAAGCGATGCGTATGTTGAGTTTGGGCAAAATGAACAATGGCAACTCTGGTTTAAAGGTGATCAACTAAATTGGTTGTCACTAAACGGCATCCCTGGTGGTCAAGCAATTAGAGTAGATGGTTTCATTAACCAGTCAACTGGTCGCATACAACTTCATGGAGAAAACAACCGCTTATTGACCAACGGCAGCTTTAGCCAAGATATTGCCTATAACCAACTCAATATTGAGCTCGATTTACATCATTACACCGACGGCTGGCGAATCAGTAGCGATAATTTATGGCTTGATAACGACGAGGTGACGTTTGCGGCAGAAATGATGTTAAGCCTAACAGATGAGCCTCGCTTAGATTTATATGCTGAAGCGTATGCACCTGATGCCACAGTAGCAGGGCATTACTTTCCTTTGCCTGTAATGAGTGAGAACTTAGTTAATTATTTAAATGGTGCCATCCAAGGTGGTGAAGTAAATAAAGCGCAAGTGCTCTTCTCAGGGCCTTTTGAAGGTTTTCCGTTTAGGGAGCAACAAGGTCAATTCGAAGTATTGGCGAACGTCAATAACGCACAATATCAATTTTCACCAAGTTGGCCTGCGGTTGAAGACGCTAACGTGACGCTGCATTTTGAAAATGAGCGCATGGATATCTACAGTAAGTCGGGCACGCTTGTTAATTTAGAGCTTGGCGACAGCGTACATGTCAGCATTGCTGATTTAATGAATGCCGAAATGCTTAAGGTTGCCATTAATAAACGCGCTCATGGCGAAAAGTTAACGCCTTTTTTTGCTGCGACGCCACTGGCAAAACCTTTAGCAGATGTTTTTGAAGTTGTGCAAGCTCAAGGAGAGGCGGCCGCAGAAATTGAGTTATTGGTTAACTTACGCTCAGGGCATGTTGATGCGATAGGTGAAGTAGAGCTTGCAAATATTCCGGTTTATCTTGCGCAGCCAGGTATAACCCTTAACCATATGACCGGCATTGTTAAATTTAATAATGACAAAATCGATTTAAATAATGCTAAAGCTGATTGGATGGGCATGCCGCTAACCGCTAACTTCAGTAGTGAGAATGTTGCTGATAATTATCGTGCAGAAATAGCGATAAAGCTTGCTCTTGAAGCTGAGCCACTAATTGAACAAGCGCATGGTCTCTTAGCGGGCTATTTAACGGGTCAAAGTGATGTAGATATTAATGTGTTGCTTAACTTCTTGCCAAATGATTTTAACTACCGTGCGGACGTAGGTGGTAATTTGGTGGGGCTGAGTAGTCAATTACCTGCTCCCTATAATAAAAATAAGGAGCAAACATGGCCACTTACGGCCGTTGTACAGGGTGACAGAATTTCAAACTTGATCACTGCAAACGTAAATGAGCAGGTTTTCTTTAATGCTATTTTAGATAATGGCGAACAAAAATTTAATAACGTACATTTAATTTTGGGTGAGCAAGACCTCGGCCTTAATCGTGACGGTTTTGCCGTATCAATTGATTTACCACAGACAGAACTTGCACCTTGGTTTGGTTTAATTGACCAAATTATTGCGCTCACAAAAGTAAAATCAGACTCACCAAGTGTGATGCCAGCGTTTAATAACGTAACAGGTAAATTTAATAAGCTTGCGTTACACAATATCGACTTTAATGATTTTGAATTTCGTTTAGCACCAAAGCAATCTGATTTAGAATTAAAACTAAATGCCAAAGAATTACGCGCCGATGCACTTATTCCAACCGGTGAAACGCGCAGGCCAATTCAAATTTTTACTGACTACTTACGTATTAATTTTAATGAAGCAGCGCCAGAGCAAAGCAAAGATGTTGGTGAACCAGAAGACTTAAGCTGGTTAACGCGCATTCCTGCTATCGAGTTTAACTGTGAAGATTGTAAAGTCGCAGATTATCAACTTGATAAAGTCAAAAGTAGTTTAGTCGGTGAGCAAGGCGCACTCTTATTTACCGAAGTGGTCATTGATAAAGGCGATCATGTACTTAGAGGCAAGGGGCAATTTGCCGAAGGCCAAACACGTTTTACTGGTAACTTACAAAGTGACGATATTGGTGAGTTATTTGATGAGTTTGATATAACAACCACCGTTAAGGACTCAGACGCTGATATTCAATTTGATTTAGCGTGGCAAGGTGCGCCGTATGACTTTGATGTACCAACCCTGATGGGAGAGCTAGATTGGCGCTTAGGTGAAGGCCACCTTGCTGAGATAAGTGATGGCGGTGCGCGAGTATTCTCATTGTTAAGTTTAGACTCCTTAGTGCGTAAGCTAAAACTGGATTTTAGAGATGTGTTTTCGAAGGGGTTTTTCTACAACAGTATGAAAGGGACTATGCAGCTCGATAAAGGCATTGCTTATACGCAAGATACCAAACTTGACGGTGTACCTGCTGACTTGACCATTAAAGGCCATACTAACCTAAATACCCTTGAGATAGACTATGATTTGGCAGTCGCACCCCAAGTGACTTCAAGTATTCCTGTTATAGTTGCATGGATGGTTAATCCTGTAAGTGGTTTAGCGGCACTTGCCATCGATAAGGTGATTCACTCTGCCCGGGTGATCTCAGAAATTAATTTTAAAGTCAGTGGCAGTATGAGCGATCCAGAGGTGACCGAAGTCGATCGTAAAAGTCGAGAAGTTACTTTACCACAAGCTGCACAGAGCCAACCGCAATCCTCCTCACGGTTAAAATTAAAAGACGCGGCATCATCTGCGAGTTTACAAACCAATGAAGGCTAATATGTCGGGTCAGGTTTTAGCATTACAAATGTGTTCTGGTATCAATGCAGAACAAAATATGGCGTCTTTGAGGCTGTCATTACAGCAGTTACCTAAAATGCGTCCTTTATTGGTATGCCTACCCGAAGCTTTTTTGATCTTTAGTAAAAGTAGCCAAGCGAGTTATCAATTAGGGCTTAAAATTGATGATTATAAAGCACAACTTGCAAAGCTGTGTAAGCAACATGATATTTGGCTAGCTGCTGGCACCGTGCCTGTGTCGCAAGATAATGGAAAATATTTAGCTGCCTCATTTTTATTTAATAGCCAAGGTAATGTAGTCGCGCAGTACAATAAAATTCACCTATTTGATGTCGATGTTGCGGACTCCACCCGGTGTTATCGTGAGTCAGATGCGACACAAGCGGGTAGCGATATTGTCGTGGTTGACTCACCCTTTGGTAAAATTGGTTTAGCAGTATGTTATGATCTGCGCTTTAGTGGCTTGTTTAGTGCTATGCAGCGACAGGGGGCTGAGCTAATTTTAGTTCCTAGTGCCTTTACTGTTGTTACCGGTGCTGCTCATTGGCATCACTTATTAGCTGCCAGAGCAATTGAAACACAGTCTTATGTAGTTGCAGCTGCGCAGTGGGGAGATCATGAAAATGGTCGGCAAACATATGGCCACAGCATTATAATTTCGCCATGGGGAGATACGCTCAGTGAGCTTCCAAGTGGCACAGGGTTTATCAGTCATACACTTGATTTAAACCGATTGAATAAGATACGCCAAGACATGCCTGTGCAGTCTCAGCAACGATTTAGAGAGCATTTATTATGAACACGGTTGAACAGCATTTATTACAAGACAGCCAGCTAACACGAGAAGAACTCGAAAAAACGCTCGCCTTTATTCACCAACATCAAGTGGACTACGCCGACTTGTATTTTCAATCAAGTCATCATGAATCGTGGGTACTTGAAGATGGCCTTGTGAAAGAAGGGTCATATAACGTTGAACGTGGGGTTGGTGTTCGTGCTGTCAGTGGTGAAAAAACAGGGTTTTCATACTCAGATGCAATCAACTTAGAAGCGTTAAATAAAGCGGCGACTGCTGCGCGTAGTATTGCAGATGCAGGTGAAAATAAAACAGTTCAAGTATTTAGTGATGTTGCTGCAAAACAACAATATGCACCGCATCAACCTATTCAAAGCATGAGTGATAGCGATAAAGTAAACTTACTACGTGAGCTTGAAAACTATATTCGTGAATTAGCGCCTGATGCAGAGCAAGTGATTAGCTCAATGTCGGCAGTGTATGAAGAAGTACTTATTGCCGCCAGCGATGGCACATTTGCAACCGATATTCGTCCGCTTATTCGTTTAAACTGCTCTGTATTACTTGAAAAGAACGGCCGCCGTGAACGCGGTGGTGCTGGTGGCGGCGCGCGTTTAGATTATGGTTATTTTAAAGAGTTAGTTGACGGTAAGCCTCGTTGGATGGGATACGCAGAAGAAGCGGTTCGCCAAGCAAAAGTAAACTTAGAAGCAATTGATGCCCCTGCAGGCAGTATGGAAGTTGTATTAGGTGCAGGTTGGCCTGGGGTATTACTTCATGAAGCCGTAGGTCATGGCCTTGAAGGTGACTTTAACCGCAAAGGCGCATCAGCGTTTAGCGGCAAAGTAGGTGAAAAGGTAGCATCTGAGCTATGTACCGTAGTGGATGATGGCACCATTGCTGACCGCCGCGGTTCATTGAACGTAGATGACGAAGGGACTCCTGCTGCGTATAACGTACTTATTGAAAACGGTATTCTAAAAGGCTATATGCAAGATAAGCTCAATGCCCGTTTGATGGGTGTTAACCCTACAGGTAATGCGCGCCGCGAATCTTATGCTCACTTACCTATGCCGCGTATGACCAATACGTATATGTTAGGTGGCGAACATAGCCAAGCAGATATTATCAGTTCGGTGAAAAAAGGCATTTTTGCGCCGAACTTTGGTGGCGGCCAAGTAGATATTACCTCAGGTAAATTTGTGTTTAGTGCATCGGAAGCCTATTTAATTGAAAATGGTAAAATCACTCAACCAATTAAAGGGGCTACATTAATTGGTAACGGCCCTGAAGTGATGCAGCAAATCTCAATGGTGGGTAATGACCTTGCGCTCGACAAAGGTGTAGGAGTGTGTGGTAAAGACGGCCAAAGTGTACCAGTAGGCGTTGGTCAGCCAAGCCTTAAAATTGATAACTTAACTGTTGGTGGTACGGCATAAAAACTTAATTTAACGTGTGTTTACGCTAGTACGTAAACACACTGCAATCCCTTATTCTTGAGTTTCTATCAATAATCTTCCCTTTTTATAATTTGTGACCTAAAATAGGTACCTTGCTTATTTTATATCGGTTAGGTCACAGTGTTTTATCGGTTCATTTATTTATGTGTATTCTTGTTGTTGCTATCTGGGTGCAGCAGTTTGTCGCACGAAGAGTGTATGCAAGCTAGTTGGCAAGAATTGGGCTATGACCATGGTGTTCAGGGGTATAGCTATGATCAGGGTAAAGACATTGTCTTTGCATGTAGAGAGTTTGGTATCACGCCTCAGTTAGAAGAGTACAAGAAAAGCTATCAACAAGGACTTGCTGTATTTTGTGTACCAGAAAATGGCTTTACCCTCGGTATTCAAGGACAAGCCTACAATGGTGTATGCAATGATGAGCACTTTAGAAGAGCATGGGAAGAGGGGAATGATCGCTATCAAATTGAAGCAAGAAAAGCAGAAATAGATCAAAGAATAGATACCATAAATTGGCAGCTTCAATCTATTTCGAATGAATTGAGCAATAAAAATAACTCAAGCGAAAAACGTAAAGAGTTGAGATATCGACGGACACAGCTAGAAAGAGAGCGTAAAGATTTAAGAAGAGAAAGGTCACTTTTACCTTTACTCGACAAGCTTCCCTCATTTCATTTTAGATATGAGCTGTAATTAATTTAAGAGGATACTATGAAAAAAATATCAGTATTAATGGCTTTTTTGATGCTTGCCGGTTGTGCCTCAGAATCAAATTTGCAAGACCATGAGCAACGCGCTTTACTCGACCATCACTGTTTGGGCGGCGAAGTTGAAGCAAATTATAACTATACATTTTTTAGCACAGATGCTGATGAAATGAATAAAAGCACGGTGGACACAGTGTGTCACCCAGTGAAAACCCAATCTGAACTTGAAAAAGATATAAGAACAGGTGGTTATAACTGATCTATCAATAAAGCCTGCTGTAGCAGGCTTTACCTAGCCTATAAGTAAATAGTTTAAACAGTACTAAGCATCCATATACCCGCCGCAATCATAAATAAGTTTTCGCTCAGAGAAATAAAACCGAGCGGCACATTACTATCTCCACCTACACAGGCACACTTGAGTTCTCGTTTATCAATGTATACAGCTTTAAACACAGATATAGCTCCAATGCTACCAATAAACAGCGAAAATGGCGCAACAGCTAAGGCGGGTAATTCAGCCACCATGCCAATGGCAACATACGCCTCAATAAACGGGTAAATATAGGCATAGGGCACAACACGCATGGCGAGTAAATCATAAGTAATAAATGAATTTGAAAAACTGTATAAGTCTTGCAGTTTTTGAATAGCGAGCACAGCCATTGTCAGTGCAACAAATAGCATTATGTTCTGCATCGACAGTAAAGCGGTGCCACTAGCATAACTAAAACCACAACTCAGTAGCATGGTCACTGCGAAAATGGCTAACACGGGTGTGTAAGTTGTGCCTTGTTGCCCTGCTTCTGGCAGATTAAAAAAGTCGCGTAAATCATCGTAACCACCAATGCGTTTATCATCGATAAAGGTTTGCGGTGTGGTTTTTACATCATACTGCTGTTTAAATTTATCGGTTTGCTCACGGTTTGTTAAATGACGGTCATCAACATCGTAACCATGACGTTCTAGTAAATCTTTTGATTTTAAACCGAATGGGCAAATATGCTCATCGGTCACCATGCGATATAAAATTGCAGACTTAGACACAGTGCCTCCTTGTAAAAATGCCTTGTTTACTGCGTAATAATTGCTTAATTACACAGTAAACAGGGGCAAATTCTTGCTATAACTGATTACTTTATTAACAGTTACAAGGTTTGTGCCAGCACTGTTTATTGCTTAGTTATGGTTAAAACAGCATCCATCACAAGGTCAACACCTGCAAAGTAGTCTTTTAATACCCTAAATCCTTCCTTTGATTGTATTTTGAAATAGGCTGGTTAATGGCAATTCATACCTGAATAAGTTAGAATTATCAGTATAACAGGAGGGGTTATGGCTACCAAAACTTCTAAGACTAGCAATCAGCAAAAGACCAAGTTTATGCCCGATATGGATAACTTTAAGGTCAGTTTAAGCTATGAAGGTCTAACGTTGAAAACGAGTAATGACGGCAAAAGTATTGCTGAATTGAAGCGTAAATATGCACGATAAATATGGGGTAGCTCAAGATAAATATTGCTATCCTGACTCTGATGTATGAATTAATCTGTTAGATATTCGAGAACCGGGTATATTAGATCAAGCCGAAGCTGAGTTTACCGCTGAACGTTATAGAACCTATGACTCCCCTCAACAGCCTCTATCTAAGTTTTCACTTGAGCATTTAAAATATCTTCATCATCACTTATTCCAAGATTTATATGTGTGGGCAGGTCAAATTAGGGATGTTGATATCTCCAAGGGTAATACCCGCTTTTGTACTTGGACGCGTATCGAGCCTGAAGCTAAAAAGTTATTTCGAGGCATTTCGGCAATATCGAATTGTCAGAATAATGATGAGCTAATTGAAAAAGTAGCAGACTTGTTTTGTGAACTTAATTTACTTCATCCATTCCGAGAAGGTAACGGCAGAGTGCTGCGCTTCTTTTTTGAAGAGATGCTATATACCATCGGTTATAAGGTTTCATGGCCTCCAATCTCTCAGCAAGAGTGGATTGATGCGAATATTGCAGGTGTTAATTTAAACCTAGATTTACTTAAACGTATTTTTAGCCAAGCTATTTCTGAACTTTGATAGTGTGCTAAAAGCGCTGATAAGTTTATTTTATTAAAACCTTGTGGTAGCACCACAAGGTTTTAATATTGACTCACAACGTGAGTTTATCTCATGGTAACAAACTCTTCTGAGCCAGTCGGGTGAATCGCCACAACAGCATCAAAGTCTGCTTTGGTTGCGCCCATCTTCATGGCAACAGCAAAACCTTGAATCATTTCATCTACGGTAAAGCCAATGCCGTGTAAGCCAACAACTTTTTCGTTATCACCTGCACATACTAGCATCATGTTGCATGCTTGGCGGTGTTGTGTAACCGCGGTATACATAGCCGCAAAGCTTGATTTATAAACTTTAACGTTTTCTTCGCCATATTGCGAAATAGCTTCTTGCTCCGTTAAACCAATCGTGCCGATAGGTGGGTGGCTAAACACCACAGTAGGCACTAGCTCGTAGTCCATCTTTAAATCATCAGGTAATTCTTTATTGAATAAACGCTCAGATAAAATACGGCCTGCTTTAACGGCTACAGGTGTAAGTTCGATACCGTTTTCGATGATATCACCCACTGCATAGACGTTCTTAGCAGTGGTGTTTTGGAATTCGTCTACTTTTACATAACCACCTTCATTGACTTCAACCCCCGCAGCTGCAAGATTGATCTTATCAGTTGTTGGTGTACGGCCAATGGCCCAAATTACTTCATCAACGTTTTGGCTGTGGCCATTTTCAAAATGAATCGTTAAGCTACCATCGCTTTCTTTAACGACTTCTTTTGGCGTGCAATCTGTATGAAGAGTTGGGCCTTCTTTTGCCATAATATCGACTAGGGTATCAACGATGTATGGGTCAAAAGTACGCAGTGGTTTGTTTTTACGAACAAACAGGTGGGTTTCTGTGCCAAGGCTGTGGAGTACGCCTGCGATTTCAACGGCAATATAACCCGCACCAATAACAGCTACACGTTTTGGCTGTTCGTTTAATTCAAAGAAGCCGTTTGAGTCGATACCAAGCTCAGCGCCTGGGATATTAGGAATAGTAGGACGGCCACCTACGGCAACAAGAATATGGTCAGCAGTGTATAGTTCACCATTAACTTCAACCGTTTTGCTATCAACAAATTTAGCAAAGCCATTGATTACAGTCACGCCATTGCTTGATAAATACTTATTGTAACCTTGGTGAATACGGCCTATGTACGCTTCGCGACTTTCTACTAATTTAGCCCAGCTAAAGCTTTTTAACTCAACATCAAAGCCATAATCAGGTGCGTAAGCATTAATAGCTTCAGCCACTTGTGCACCATGCCACATCACTTTTTTAGGAACGCAGCCCACGTTTACACACGTGCCGCCCATGTGTTTTGCTTCAATAAGTGCCACTTTTGCGCCACGCATTGCTGCTCTGTTAGCAGAAGCGATACCGCCGCTACCGCCACCAATTGCAATGTAATCAAAATGCTGAGCCATAGTTTGTCCTCAAAAATAGATAACTTTTCTTTAATTAATCGATAATAGCATAATAAAGACCAAGGTTAAGCCCCTTGTATTTCATCAATTTGCCCCAACCTCAGAATCATCTTCGCATTAAAAATTGAGAACGAAAATGACAATTGCAGAAAATAATCCACTTATTGGTTTAGAAGGGCTTCCGCCGTTTTCTAAGATTGAACCAGCGCATGTGGTGCCAGCGTTAAAAGCGGCAATTAAAGAGTGTCGTTTAACTATCGATAAGGTCTTGGCAGCTAAGTCATATACGTGGAATGATTTGGTGCTTCCACTTGAAGAAGCCGACGATAAGCTATCACGACTATTTTCACCGGTATCTCATATGAACTCAGTCGTGAACAGCGATGAGCTACGAGAAGCTTATGAGCAATGTTTGCCGTTGTTATCGGAGTACTCAACGTTTGTGGGTCAGCATCAAGGTTTATACGATGCTTATAACGCACTTCACAGCAGTGACGAATTTAAAACATTAACCATTGCCCAGCAAAAAACTATTACTAATGCACTGCGCGATTTTGAGCTATCTGGTATTGCGCTAAAACCAGAGCAACAAAAGCGTTACGGTGAAATTAGTGCGCGTTTATCAGAGCTTTCATCTAAGTTTGGTAATAATGTAATGGATGCCACACTTGCTTGGCAAAAGCACATTACTGATGAAAGCGAGCTTGCTGGTTTGCCTGAATCTGCATTAGCTCTGGGTGCTGATACGGCAAAAAGTAAAGATCTAGATGGTTGGGTATTCACGTTAGATTTTCCATCTTATTTACCTATCATGACTTACGCAGATAACCGCGAATTACGTGAAGAAACATATACCGCGTTTGTTACTCGTGCGTCGGATCAAGGTCCGAATGCGGGTGAGTTTGATAACTCAGAAATTATGAGCGAAGAACTTGCGCTTCGTCATGAGCTTGCGCAGTTACTTGGTTTTAACAGTTATGCAGATATGTCATTGGCGACTAAAATGGCAGAATCACCTGCTCAGGTATTTTCATTCTTAGAAGATTTAGCAGCTAAGTCTAAGCCACAAGCTGAGCAAGAGCTGGCTGAGCTAACGGCTTATGCAAAAGATAAACACGGTGTGACGGAGCTTGCCGCGTGGGATTACGCTTATTACGCAGAAAAGCTTAAGCAAGAGAAATACGCGATTTCTGATGAAGTACTGCGCCCTTATTTCCCTGCAAATAAAGTATTAAATGGCTTATTTACCACGGTAAATCGCTTATTTGGTATTAACGTTAAAGAAGTGAGTGACTTTGATACTTACCATCCTGACGTACGTTTCTTTGAGATTTACGACAGTAGCAACACGCTACGAGGCCGTTTCTATTTAGATTTATATGCACGAGACCGCAAGCGTGGTGGCGCATGGATGGACGATTGCATGGGTCGTAAAGTACGTGCTAACGGCGAGCTACAAACACCCGTTGCTTACTTGGTGTGTAACTTTAATAAAGCAGTGGGTGATAAACCTGCACTGTTTACTCATAACGAAGTAACAACCTTATTCCATGAGTTTGGTCATGGTATCCATCATATGTTAACTCAAGTTGATGCAGCGCCAGTGGCGGGTATTAACGGTGTTGCATGGGATGCGGTTGAATTACCAAGCCAGTTCTTAGAAAACTGGTGTTATGAAGAAGAAGCGCTTAACTTCATCTCGGGTCACTATGAAACAGATGAACCACTACCAAAAGAACTGCTTGATAAATTGCTCGCAGCAAAGAACTTCCAGTCTGGTATGCAAATGCTGCGTCAGCTAGAGTTTTCGCTGTTTGATTTTACGATTCATCATACTTATAAAGCGGGTGAGCCTTGTAATATTCAAGCTACACTTGATGATGTGCGCAGTAAAACTGCCGTTGTAAAAGCGCCAGCATTTAACCGTTTTCAGCATGGCTTTAGTCATATTTTTGCTGGTGGCTATAGTGCAGGCTATTACTCGTATAAATGGGCAGAGGTTCTTTCGGCTGACGCATTTTCTAAATTTGAGGAAGAAGGGATCTTTAATCAAGAGACAGGGCTGGCCTTCCTTAACAATATTTTAGAAAAAGGAGGCAGCGAGGAACCTATGGAACTATTCAAGAAGTTCCGAGGCCGTGAGCCACAAGTTGATGCATTGCTTAGGCACAGCGGAATTGCAGCTTAAATAGTGAGTATTATTGGAAAGCGCCGAAAGGCGCTTTTTTTATTAAAAAATCTTAGCAAAATCAACCTTGCGTACTATGCTTTTTAAAAAGCTATTTACAGGATTAAAGCATGTCGAAACTGGTGTTAGCCATAGATGATGACAAATACGTACATCATGTAATTGAAGAGTCACTTTCAGGCTTTTGCACATTGATCCATGCTAAAAATGGTGATGAAGGGTTAAGACAAGCATTTAAATATAATCCAGATATTATTTTACTAGATGTTGAAATGCCTGGAAAAACAGGGTTTGAGGTATGCAGTGAATTAAAGGCTAATCCACAAACCAAAGATACACCCGTGATGTTTCTATCTGGGAAAAAGGAACTTCCTGATCGTGTTAAGGGTTACAACTCAGGGGCTTCTGACTATATTGTTAAACCCTTTAATGCTGAAGAGTTAATGGCGCGTATCCGTGTTTTGTATGAATACCGACAGCATTCTAAAAAACTAAAAAGCGATGTGGAGCGCGCGCAAATAACGGCTGAAATAGCCATGACAGACTCGGGCGATATGGGACGTATTATGCGCTATGTGGGTCAAAGTTATCATGCACATGATATCCAATCGCTGTCAGAATATATGTTTGAGTTTTTTAACCCCATGGATCTCGATGTAGTGCTTGCTTTTTGGTATCAAGATATCGGGGTTTTTTGTGGTGCAGAGGGGGCTGTTTGCCCACTAGAGCGTGAGTTACTTGAAAAACATCGCGATGCAAACCGATTTGTCGATTTCAGTCATCGCACTATTATTAATTACCCAAAAGTGTCCATGTTAATTAAAAACATGCCACTTGATGATGCTCAGTTGTATGGCCGATATAAAGACTTGTTTCCGCATATTCTTGAAGTGACCAATGCGAAGGTTCAAGATATGGAAGTCAATGAGCGAGCACTCACACAGGCTAAGCAAATCGGCAATGCATTTAGCGAACTGTCGGAGCAAATGTACCAGCACAGTTACTCACGAGAACGGGCTGTCGAAAAGTTTGCTGTACAACTAAGTGAGCTGAATAAATCAGTTGAACAAAGTAAGTTACTAAATAGCGATGAAATTGTTTTTCATTTACAGCACTTACAGCAAACCCAGTTACTTTTTGCCTCGCTGAATGATGATCTTGAATCGATTAAGTTTCAGTTACTCCACATTATTGAATCACGTAGTGAGCTATTGAGTAATTTACAAAAAATGGCAGAGCCTAGCCACACAGAAGATGTGACATCACAAACGGATATCGAGCTATTTTAAGCCATGATATACTCATGGCCATTAGTATAGCTCGGAGTTTTACGTGGTAATTCATTGTCCCTTTAAAGAAATGCGTCCTTATTTAGATGCTATAGAGCAGCGTTTTGGTTTAACTGAATGGGCGAACAGCAATGACGGCTTTTCATTGCATTATGATGAGCAAGGTCTGAGCTTAAAAAAGAAAGATGAGCCTAAACTAGGGGCTATTCACGTTGACTTTGTCACAGGAGCGGCGGCGCACCGCCGTAAATTCGGTGGTGGTAAAGGCCAAGCAATTGCCAAAGCTGTAGGGTTAAATAAAGGAGCCACACCCGTTGTACTTGATGCCACGGCAGGGCTTGGGCGTGACGGTTTTGTGCTGGCGTCGCTTGGTTGTAAAGTTATTTTTCATGAGCGCCATCCTGTGGTAGCTGCGCTATTATTTGATGGCCTTGAACGCGCTTACGGTGATGCTGAAATTGGTGCATGGATGAAAGAAAATATGAGCTTAGTATTCGGTTCGAGCCATACTCTACTTGCTCAGTGTAACGATATACCAGATGTCGTGTACTTGGATCCTATGTTTCCGCATCGTGAAAAATCAGCCCTCGTTAAAAAAGAAATGCGAGTATTCCAAGCGCTTGTTGGCGCTGATAGCGATGCAGATGATCTTTTAGATTTTGCCTACCCGCTTGCGAGTAAGCGAGTCGTGGTAAAGCGACCTGACTACGCGCCATTTTTAAATGATAAAACCCCCAGCATGCAGATCAAAACTAAAAAGAATCGTTTTGATGTATATGTGAAAGCAGCAATGACCTAACTTATCCTTTAGTATGGCTTTTGATTGATAATTTCTGGTTATTAGGTTGGTTTACATCAAATTGTCATAAAAGGTTAATATTCTACGCGCGTAACGACTTTGGGGATTATAGTTTATGCGCGTGTCATCATTTACTCGGCTACTAGCCGTTTTACTCACACTTGCCAGTATCTTGTTAGCGGCGACCTTGTTTTGGGCAAGTCAAACTCTATTAAATTTAGAGCAACAAGATAACGCTTATAATAAACTCAAAAATACGCTCATTATTGATTTAAAAAGCCATCTCTATGATTATTTAGAGCAAGGTGATAGTCAATATCTTAATTTATCATCGGCACTGATTGCTGAGGTGATAAAGCAAGACTTAGCGCATCTACCACACGATTTAAATTCACACCTATCAACTCAACTCTCAGCATTAGATAAAGATATCAATGGTAAATATCGTGCTTTAGGTAAGTTATCGGGTAACGAAATGGCTTTATTGGACAACTCGCTTAGGCAAATGGCTGGCTCTGCCTCCTCGCTGATAGGTTATGCTCGTAAAGCAAAGCCGCAAACAGATTTGGCGCTTGAATATTACCAACTTGGTGCCGATTATTATAACGAAGTGACATCACTTGCCTTATACACCTACAAGCTGGTTTTAAGCTTTGATCAAGACACCAAAGCAAGCCTTAATCAAAGCGTAGAAAATTTAAATGCATTAGCAAGCAAAATTGATGCGCTTGATAACCTAGGAGTGATGAGTGAAGTCGATGAAGATGCTTTATTTTTTGGTGAAGAAGCTGAAGATTTAGCCGGCGATATTAAATCGGAGTTAATAAGTTGGCCTAAGCGTTTTCCTCGTGATTTAGCCTCAACGCTGGAGCAAGCTGAGCAGCGTCAAACGGGTATGCAAGCACTGCGAGAACAAATTGCGGCCTTATCGGCAACGGTGCTTGGGGCTGAGCAAAAACTAAAAGACGAACAAAGCCAGCTTAAACAGCACGTATTTATTGTATTTTGTATTGCGATTGGCATGTTAGTGGTACTTGCAGGCGGTGTTTATTTTGTACAGCGTAATCAAGTTTTAAACCCGCTGCGTCAGTTACGAGATGGTTTCGCATTCTTAATTGAAAGTAATGAGCTTAAAAATATTGAAAGCAAAAATCCAAAAACTGAAATAGGGGAGATAGCTCATTATTTTAATCAGTTAATTGAGCGTCAACGAATGGAAGCGGAAGAGCGTGCGCAAATGCTCAAAGTGATTAATGACTTTATGCTAGAAATGAGTGAACACTTACACACTATTGCTCAAAAGACCGATGCTAGCCACACTCAAGTTGAGCAAAATCAAGGGCTACTAAGCGATATTCAACATATTGGTGAACAAGTTAACACCATTAATAGTCAAGTGGCTGACAACGCAAAACAGACATTTGGTGCTATGGAGCAAAGCTTAGGTTTTGCTGAGAGTATGCTAACAGCAAGCTCACATACTGAGCAGCGTGTTGAGCAAGGGTTAAATAGCTTAAATGAGCTATTAAAGGGCGTGGATGATGTTGGTCAAGTTATTGAAGTAATTAAAAATATTGCTGAGCAAACTAACTTGCTAGCATTAAATGCCGCTATAGAATCTGCTCGTGCAGGGGAGCATGGCCGAGGTTTTGCGGTTGTAGCTGATGAAGTGAGAAAACTTGCTAGACAAACCCAAGGCTCACTTGATGATATTAACAGTCAGCTTAATCGCCTAAGTGAAAACTCATCAATGGTATCGACACAAATAAGTGCCCTTGCTAACGATGCAGAGTTACAAACACAAAATGCCCAAGAGCTAAAACGTAACTCAGAAGGCGTTGCTGATAACGCGCAAGATGCTAACAAGGTCGCGTTTGATGCCATGGAGCTAGCTAAACAGCAAAATGCATTACTCGAAAACTTTAGTCAGTCTATGCAAAGCATGAAAGGCCAAGTGAGTGAATCGAATGTGCTAGTAAGTGATATTCAGCAGCGTTTACAACAGCAAATGCAGACAATTAAAACCAGCTTAGGATTATAAGTGCTTCAAGTGGACTGAAAAGCGCAAAAAATAGCGACAGTTGCTGCTCTTTCTAGAATGGGGAATGTATTAGTTAACTTCTTTAAACCAAGTGCGGGGTGAGTGCACTTGGTTTGAACGGTATAATCTTTACCCTATCTTTTGCTGCGTGGAACATCACTAGATTGATACATTGATATTTGATGATTATCTGGATCTGCGATTTCTGCTGACCAGCCACCTAGTGCATGGCTTACAGGGGTGACAATAGTTACTCCCTTTGTTGCGAGTGTTTCGACTACGTCATCAATCCCACCATCAGCTAACTCAAAAACAATAATGGGTGAGTTTCCGGGCTTTGACTCCTGCTTAAAAAAGAGTAGTTCGATGTCATTTGCTGTTTTAGCGAGCAGCCAACCCTCTCCATCTTCTTCCATTCTTTGAATGTTTATTCCGAGCGTATCACGGTAAAACGCTTCTGTTTTATCTAGATCGCTAATGTAATAACAAATTGCGCCAATTTTACTTTTATCAAGCATGGTTCTTTTCCTGTTTTTTAATAGATATCACCCTATGTTGCCGTGCAAGGTTATTTTGTGAGGTCACCATAAAAAGGTGTCCATCAGGGTCATGGCTTGCGAGTGTCGCTTCATCACGACATGGCGCATTAAGAAGTGCTTTACGTATTTGCCCAAACGGCAAATCTTCAGCTAAACCTTCAAGTTCAAGTATTTGTCTTGTACCGGTTTGTCGCCAGCGGCGTTTAATCTCAGCTATCCGTTGCCTTAGAGCTGCGTCTGATACTCGCAGCAGCCAGATGATTTCTTTTTTACAATGTCCTGTTAAAACTAAAAGTGCTGTTGTTTTTAGGCTAGGCGGTAATGAGTCGATAAAATAGGTTGCTGTTTCGTCGTTGTATGTGTGTATATTGTTTGTATTAGTTAAAGTTGCTTCACGCTTTTTTCTTCTTGCGGCAGAGCGCGCATTAAATACAGATTGATTACGCAGCACACCCATGAGCCAGCGACGGTTTTTTATACATGTTAGATCTGAGCGTTTAGCCTCAACGGCAACAAGAAGAGCCGTTTGCAGTAAGTCTTCAGCCTCTTCTTTATGTAATGTCACCTTATGAGCATAGCGTAAAAGGTTTGCGTAATAATTTTTATTATTCATAGCGCTTAGTGGTTATAAGTAGAGTTAGCAATTGATATATAGTTTAATTAAACCTTACTCTTTCATACTGCTAATGTATATTTTCTTTCAAGGAATCACGATGATCGAACAAGGCCAAACTTTACCTACTGCAACCCTTAGCGAATTAACCAGCGAAGGGTTGCAAACCTTATCAACTGACGCATTATTTGCTGGTAAAAAAGTAGTGCTATTTGCTGTGCCAGGGGCATTTACGCCTACCTGTTCAAACGCTCACTTACCTGAGTTTATTACGCTGGCTGATAAAATTACCAGCAAGGGCGTTGATGCAATTTACTGTGTATCAGTGAATGATGCATTTGTAATGAAAGCATGGGGGAAGGCACATAACGCTGAGCATATTCGTATGTTAGCAGACGGTGATGCTAGTTTTACCAAGGCGCTCGGTTTAGATAAGGATACCGCTAGCTTTGGTGGTGTGCGTTCAAAACGCTATGCAATGATTGTCGACGACCAAACTGTAACAGGCTTGTTTGTTGAGCAAGATAAAGAATTTACAGTAAGCCGTGCAGAGGCTGTTTTAGCTAAATTATAAAACGAAAAAAGCCGGACGAGAGTCCGGCTAAAAGTCCCAAGGGTAATCGGGGTTTATCAATTAAGGTTGATATTGTGCATCAAGTGTGACACCTGAAAAGGTTTGAAATGCATTTAAGCTTAAGTGCCAAGTTCCTGCTTGCGGATTGCTAAAAGTACATGTTTCAGCACTGCCGCTTTTGTAAGGACGACAGTCATAGCTGCTTGTTGTAGGTTGACTACCAAATTTAACAAATAAATCTGCATCACCTGTACCGCCTGAGCTAGTCACTGTAAAGCTAGACATATTAGCAGGTACATCAATAGTGTAGTGTTTCCATTGGCCAGCATTCGCTGAAATGTTGTCAACTGTACCGCCACCTGCTTGTGGTGAGCCCGTACCACCTGAAGCGGTTAAGTCGCCCACAAGACTCACGCCTGAATAGGCAGAATAAGCACTTAGCATTACGTGATATGTACCCGCAGTTGGGTTATCGATTGAACATACTTCGTTATTACCGCTTTCATAAGGGCGACAATCATACGTTGTTGTCGTTGGAGCACTACCTGCGCGGACATATAAGTCTGCATCGCCCGTACCACCACTCATAGTGAATGTTACATTTGTTGCGCCTGCAGGTACTTCCATTGTGTAGTAGGTTTTGCTGCTTGCTGCGCCACTTAAACTTGTTAATGCTTGACCATCTTGTAGTTCATTACCTGTTGTTGGCGGTTGAGTTGAACCAGATGCTGCTGCAACCGCAGCGGCTGCATCGACAATACCTGTACCACAGTTATTACATGTAGCAGGGAAAGAGCGAGTCGTTGATTTTAAAATGCTTTCAATCTCATCTGGCGTTGCAGAAGGCTTTGCTTGCTTGATAAGCGCTGCGACACCTGCAACATGCGGTGCTGCCATTGATGTACCTTGTGAGAAATGATAAGAATCACTGCTTGGGCCATTTGCGCCTGAGTTATGAGTTGATAACACACCCTCTGAATCATTCGCAAAGCTTTGCGCACCACCAGGAGCTGCAACATCAATATTACTACCGTAGTTTGAGTAATAAGCACGACCACCGTTACGGCCAACAGAGGCAACGTTTACAACGCCATTACAGTTACCTGGATTGTAGTTAGCCGAATTATCATTACTGTTACCAGCGGCGATAACTACAACTGCGCCGTTGTTGCGGGCTTGGTTTATAGCATTTTGTGTTGTTGAGCTACATGCACCCCCACCACCTAAACTCATGTTGATTACATCAGCAGGGTTAGTATTTGCAGGTGCACCAGACACTGAGCCACCTGACGCCCAGATAATACCGTCTGCAATATCAGATGTTAAACCACCACATTTACCAAGCACACGTACTGGTACAACTTTCGCATCATAAGCAACACCAGCAACGCCTTCACCATTATTCGTGACCGCAGCAACTGTACCTGCTACATGAGTACCATGCCAGCTGGAGTCTTGATCTGCCTTTGGTGAAGGATCGCCATTTTGATCTGTACCACATTCACCACGTACAACTGCATCGCCAGGGTCGCGAGCGTCGCTGTCACGGCCACCACCATCGTTGGCAACAGATAGGTTCGAAATCATATCGTAGCCAGGCAAGATGTTTGCGTTTAAATCAACATGCGGGCGGTAACCTGTATCAAGGACAGCAACAGTTACACCGCTACCAGTTGCGCTATCCCATGCTGTTGGTAGATTCAAGCCACCTGCTTGCTCGTAGTAATGCCATTGGTCAGAATAACGCGGATCATTAGGTGTTGCGAAAGGTTGTAGCATTTGGTCAATTTCAATGTATTCAACGTTGCCAGTTGCCATAACTTCTTGCATAAATGCTTGTGCTTCATTGGCTGAAAGTTTTTTATCAGCGCGCATTACGTGGTGGTTGCTCATTGCCATTGCGCGTACATACTGAGCTTTTGCTAAGCCTTTTTTGCTACTGAAATTTTTTACAAAGCTTTGTGCTTTTTGGTTCATCATAGCAGGCGTTTGCTCAGCGGCAGACATCGTGGTCATATCTGCGTTGCTATTTTTGTATTTAATAATAAATTGCGTACCAAAACCGCTTTGACCTTGTAGTTTTGCTGCAGTATCTGCCATTGATGGTGGTAACATTTGGTTTGGTGCAGCCATTGCTGCTGTTGTCCCAAATAACGCTGTGAGGCTTAATGCAATTGCGCACTTTTTCAAGTTGTGAGTTGTCATAATGATCCCTAGATTGTTATAAGTTGCTTCGCACCACTTTCCGCGAAGGGGGACAAAGGTAAAATAAATGTAAATATAGTTAAAATATCGTTTTGTTATGTTTGTCTCTATTTTGGTTATAACTAAGTGTATAGATGGCTAAATATAACTTTTAATTAGGTTTTTCAGCTTTTTTCTAATTATAAAGTTCTAATTTACTGTTATAGAGTTTTTGCTTTATTTCGTTTTTCGGGTTTATCTTTTTTCAAAAAAATGACTAAGTTAACAACGAGCGCGTAATATCTTGTTATAATCAGCTAAATTTTTTTAGTGAGTATGAGTAATGACCCAAGTAGATGTAATTGTGATTGGTGCCGGTGCCGCAGGTTTAATGTGTGCAGCACAAGCAGGCTATCGAGGTCGCAATGTTACTGTGCTTGATATGGGCAAAAAGCCTGGCCGTAAAATTTTAATAAGCGGTGGTGGGCGTTGTAACTTCACCAATGAAAACGCAAGCCCAGACAACTACTTGTGTACTAATCCTCACTTCGTAAAATCCTGTTTAAGCCGTTATAACCAACATGACTTTATAGAGCTGGTGGACCGTCATGGTTTGGCTTATCACCATAAAACGCTGGGCCAGCTATTTTGTGATAACAGCGCGCAAGATATCGTTGATATTCTTTTAACTGAGTGTGAGTGGGCTGGGGTAAACATTGCTCTTCGTAACGAAGTACTTAGCGTGATAAAAAACGATGCTGGTTATGAAGTTATAACCGAGCAAGACACTTATCAATGCGAGTCATTGGTGGTGGCATCTGGTGGTTTAACCATGCCGAAACTTGGCGCATCACCCATTGGTTATAAAATAGCTGAACAATTTGGCCTAACGGTGTTACCAACCATGGCCGCATTAGTGCCATTTACTTTGCATCAGCATGATAAAGATCGTTTTGATGGTTTATCGGGGATCAGTATCCCTTGTTTAGTGACGAGTGAAGATGGCACCCAGTTCAAAGAAAATATCCTCTTTACCCATCGCGGCTTGTCGGGGCCCGCTATTTTGCAAATTAGCTCGTTTTGGCGCGCAGGCCAGAGCGTTTACATCAACTTATTACCTGAGCTTGATTTAAAACAGCAACTTGAGCTGTGGCGTCAAAGCCAAGGTCAAAAGTCACTAAAAAATACCCTTGCAACCATTTTACCCAAACGCTTTGTTGAAATGCTGCACGACACCAAAGCAATACCTGATTGCAATGTAAACCAGTTAACCCATGCACAGGTCGACGCGCTACATGACTACATTCACAATTGGCAAATTAAACCCAACGGCACTGAGGGCTACAGAACAGCCGAAGTTACACTCGGTGGCGTAGATACCGATGAGTTAAGCTCAAAAACCTTCGAAGCAAAAAAATCAGCGGGCCTTTATTTTATTGGTGAAGTCACCGACGTCACTGGTTGGCTAGGCGGCTACAACTTCCAATATGCGTGGAGCTGCGGCTTTGCTGCAGGGCAGTATTGTTGATTATAGTTGCTAGTTTTTGTCTACAGGTTCTAGGAGTTAGGCCCTAGACTGGCACTTGCTTGTAGGTCGTGATTTAGCGCGTTTTTATGAAGTCATAAATGACGACCTACTAACCTATTACTCCTTCTAGGCTGCCACTTCAACACAATTGCGGCCGTTACTTTTCGCTTTATACAATGCTTTGTCGGCAATGGTGAGTGTTTCTTTTACGGTTGTTGAAGCATGGGCTACGCTGTGTACACCAATACTCACGGTGAACTGCACGGTTTGTATTTCATCAATCGTGATGTAGGTTTCTTGTGCCTTTTGACGAATACGCTCTGCAACTTGCTTTGCCTTAAGTAGGTTACAATTGAGTAGTAATACAAACTCTTCGCCGCCATACCGACAAGCTATATCAGCAGGGCCTTGCTCTGAGGTGAGTATATTAGCAAACGCAATGATGACTTTGTCGCCAACATTGTGGCCATATGTGTCGTTAATGTTTTTGAAGTGGTCGAGATCAGCAATTAGAAGGGTTAGCTCTTGCTGATTGGTTGCCATAGCGGCAATCAGTTCTTCACTTTTTCTGTCAAAGTAACGGCGATTGTACAGGCCTGTCATAGGATCCGTGTCGACTAAGCGGTTGAGCTCAGTTTGCTGTGCTTTAATTTTTTCGAGGCTTTTAATTCGGTAGGAAAGAATAAACGCCATCATTAATGCTTCGAGCAAAATACCTATCCCAACGCCGTGACTATTGATTACGTTTGCGTCACTGATCCCTTTGTAATAAAGCACCGCTAGCATATTGAAAATAACGAACATAGAGTGGCCGAGTAAAAAGTATTTTGCCAGCGTATTACCTTTGCGCCATAGCGAAATGGATACCCCAAATGTCACCGTCATCATTAATGCAGCCAAGCTGCTGGCTGGTTTTAATGCACCCACAATATCGAACAAGCTATAGATAAAGTCAGCCACTAGTAAGAATAAAATAATTGAAAGCGCGATATGCTCTTTAGGGTAGTGCTTCTTTGTTTCGAAAATAAGCATTACAAAGATTACTAAAAAGCTTGGCATGCTCAGTAAATTGGAATTGAGCTGTAACAGCTCGGCACTAAAAATACCGAAGAAATTAGCGGCAATACCATAAGATAGCGCCACCCAAACAGTGCCAGAAATAAGATACAGTGCGTAAACAATATTCTCGATTTTACGTGCCGATAAGTACAAAAAGAAGTTATAAATCATCAGCGCTAACATCATCCCAACAAGCAGCGCAATGTAATTACCATTCCCGACAAGGGCTCGCTTTGAGTGCTCTTCATCAAAAATAGCTAATGCAAACCACTGATGAGAAAAGGTGACGCTTTTAACATAAATTGTTTTTTGTTGGTTAGGTGCGACATAAAACGAAAACACAGCACTACCACCAAACATATTGGCTTTAGGGCCTGCCTTATCAAGCTGAATAACCAATTGGTTTATCAATTTTCCTGCTTGTGTTTCGTAAAAGCTGACTTCTTCTAAATGATAGGCATCTGGGTTATGCACAAATAAGCGTAGGGTATCGCTGTTGCTATTTTTTATAACTATTTTGGACCACGTCGTTTTGGCATTAGTGCCTAAAGTAAGTTCGTTTTGACTGTTGATAAAGTTTTGCTGCTGGACTTGTGCGAGGGGCATAGAACCTGTTTCATCAACAAAATAGCTCATATCAAACTGAGTGAGCTCTACGCTACGTTGATTGATATTTACAATGGGGGAATTATCTGCGCGGCTTTGTGTAGCCGTACTGAGGCATAACGAGTAGATAACAAAAAGCAGTAAAAAGCGCGCAACCATCCCTAATACCTGTGTTTAAACAAATATGGTAGTAAAGGCTTATTTTTAACTTAAACCGCTGTCTTGTCGAGGAAATTATCAACGAAAATAAAAAAGCCGCTAACTTAGCGGCTTTGTTGGTTGCGAAAATAAGTATTAACGTAGGTCGAATCTGTCTAGCGTCATTACTTTAGTCCACGCTGCTACGAAGTCATCAACGAACTTCTGTTTAGCATCGTCAGATGCATACACTTCAGCAATTGAACGTAGCTCTGAGTTTGAACCGAAGATTAAATCTACTGGTGTTGCTGTCCACTTAAGTTTGCCTGACTGACGGTCACGGCCTTCGTAAACACCTTCCTCAGAAGACTTAGACCACTTCGTTGACATATCTAATAGGTTAACGAAGAAGTCGTTGCTTAATGTGCCAGGTTTTTTCGTGAATACACCGTGTTTAGTTTGGTCAGTATTCGCGTTAAGGGCACGCATACCACCTAGTAGTGCAGTCATTTCTGGTACTGATAAGCTTAGTAAATCAGCACGTTCAACAAGCATTTCAGCCGGTGACTTCCATGCTGAGCTGTAGTAGTTACGGAACGCATCTGCTGTTGGCTCAAGTACTTCGAATGATTCAACGTCAGTCATTTCTAATGACGCGTCCATACGACCTGGCTTAAATGGTACTGAGATAGAGAAACCCGCATCGCTTGCTGCTTTTTCGATTGCAGCCGCACCACCAAGAACAATCATATCTGCGAGTGAAATTTCTTTACCACCCGATGCTTTTTTGTTGAACTTAGTTTGGATTTTCTCAAGTTTGCTCAGTACTTTAGCCACTTCTTTCGGGTTGTTTACTGGCCAATCTTTTTGCGGAGCAAAACGAATACGTGCACCGTTTGCACCACCACGCATATCTGTGTCGCGGTAGCTTGCTGCTGATGCCCAAGCAACACGCACTAGTTCAGATACAGATAAACCTGAATCTAAGATGCTAGCTTTAAGTGACGCGATATCTTTGCTGTCTACTAGTTTGTGGTCAACCGCAGGGATGTAGTCTTGCCAAATTAATACTTCTTCTGGCACTAAGTCACCTAGGTAACGAGCACGTGGGCCCATATCACGGTGGTTTAGTTTGAACCATGCTTTAGCAAATGCCAGTTCGAACTCTTTCGGGTCGTTTAAGAAACGCTCTGAAATCTTACGGAACTCAGGATCTGCTTTTAACGCGATATCAGTTGTGAACATGATAGGCGCATGTCGCTTACCTTTAATGTGCGCATCGGGTACTAGGTTAGACGCTTGACCATTTTCTGGGATCCACTGAGTCGCACCTGCAGGGCTCTTAGTTTTAACCCACTCAAAGTTGAATAGGTTTTGTAGATAATTAATTGACCAACGTGTTGGTGTCACTGTCCATGCACCTTCAAGACCTGAAGTGATGGTATCTTCTGAGTGACCTTTACCACATTTGTTTTTCCAACCTAAACCTTGCTCTTCAATCCCCGCTGCTGCTGGCTCTTTGTCTAAACACGTCGCTTTTTTCGCACCGTGTGCTTTACCAAAGCTGTGACCACCGGCGATTAGCGCAACGATTTCTTCATCGTTCATTGCCATGCGGCCGAATGATAAACGAATGTCGTCTGCTGCTAGAAGTGGATCAGGGTTACCGTGAGGGCCTTCAGGGTTTACATAGATTAAGCCCATCTCAACGGCCGCTAATGGGCCTTTAAGTTTGCCTTTTTTGTCACGACGTTCGTCAGTGAGCATTTTGCCTTCAGGGCCCCAGTATACGTAATCTGGTTCCCAATCGTCTTCACGACCACCGGCATAACCGAAGGTTTTGAAGCCCATTGATTCAAGCGCAACGTTACCTGTTAACGCCATTAAGTCAGCCCAAGAAATGCTGCGACCGTATTTTTGTTTTATAGGCCAAAGTAAGCGACGTGCCTTATCAAGGTTCGCGTTATCAGGCCAGCTGTTTAGCGGGTCGAAACGTTGTTGACCACCGCCTGCGCCACCACGACCATCAAACGTACGGTACGTACCTGATGCGTGCCACGCCATACGGATGAAGAATGGACCATAGTGACCGTAGTCAGCAGGCCACCAGTCTTGAGAGTCAGTCAATACTTTCTCAATATCTGCTTTCACTGCGTTTAGGTCTAACTTTAAGAATTCTTTTTTATAATCAAAGTAAGGACCCATAGGATCAGACTCTGCGCCATGGGCACGAAGTTGGCTAAGATCTAATTGTTCTGGCCACCAGAATTGGTTTGATTTGATGTCGTTAGTAGCTTGTACGCCCGTTGCCACCAACAGTGATACTGCAACAGCTACTTTAGACAAGGCTGAGGTCGATTTTTTAAACATTGTGTAGTCTCCAGTTAGAAGTTGCGTGAAATATAGTTATGTTCTGATTAACTTTCCACTTACAAACTGGGGTTTAAATCGATTGATAAAATCGAAAAAACAGATGATATGATTGATTTTATAGAACAAAGCCAGCAAAAATGCTGGCTTTGGAGGAGGTGTTCAGTAAGCTTAAATTTAGCTTATTGTTTATTCTTCAATAAAAGGGATGCCATTTTTGATCCACTCAGCAGCAGGTTTGCCTTTTAAGTAGTGATCAAAATATTCCATCATGCGTACCGAGAAATCCACTTGGTTAGGGAATTTCTTCAAGTGATGTGGTTCGCCTTCGTATTGTAAAAAGGTGGCATCTTTACCCGCACGACGTAGTGCTAGGTAGTATTGAACCCCTTCGTGCCATGGCACCGCATCATCTTTGTCACCAAACATAATCAGAATAGGGGTATTCACTTTATCGGCGAAAAACACCGGCGAGTTTTCGATGTATAGCTCTGGCGCTTCGAATAAGGTTTTACCAATTCGGCTTTGTCCTGTTTCGTATTGGAACTGACGCGCAAGACCTGATTTTAAACGAATACCGCTATACGCACTGGTCATGTTAGATACTGGCGCACCCGAAACAACTGCTTTAAACATATCTGTTTGGGTGATCATAAAGGCGCTTTGATAGCCAGCCCATGAGTGGCCTTGTAAGCCAATTTTATCGGGATCAGCAATGCCTAAATCAATTAGCTTTTGAGTGGCGTTGATCATGGTTTGTGTTGATGATTTACCAGGGTGACCAATTTCAAAGCGGATATCAGGTAAGAAAATCGCATAGCCATTTGAAGTAAACATCGGGAAGTTAGGACGATGATTTAATTCCATTTTCGGGAAGTCATACATGCGTTGGCTCATATAGCGGTAGAAGTACACAACCACAGGAACCTTGTCACCTTTTTTGTAACCCGCAGGTTTGATCAATACGCCTTGCAAGTCTTCACCATCAAACCCTTTGTAGCTAATCAGCTCAGGTTTTTCACCCCATGCAAAATTACTAACTTGCGGGTTTAGGTTGGTAACACGCTGTGGCTTTTTGAAGCTAAAGTCAGTTTGGTAGTAATCAGGAAATTGCTGATATGTTTGCGCGGTAAATAGATATTTATCGGCATTTTTAGCCTTTTTCACGACATCAAAGCGCTTTTTACCCGAAAGTACTTTGCTTACTTTATTGCTTGATAAGTCAAGTTTGGCGATTTCGGTTTGTTTATCTTGCACGTTGGTTGCGCTGAGTAATAATGTTTCGTCTTTGGCAAAACCAACTTGGTCTTTATCAAGTTTAATAACACGATACTGGGTATTCGTTTCTTTACCTTGGGTTAAACGCGTTGCCTTTTGTGTTGCGACATCAAAAGCCCAAATATCAAATTTACTGTAAACCAGTACTTGGCTGCTGTCGTTTAACCAGCCTGCAAAACCATAACCCGGCTGAGGTGATGGGTAGTCATGTTTATCATCAGCAAAAATCGCGTTAATTGCTTTAGATAAGGTCGAAACCTTGTTGTTACCTAAATCTTTAAGCTGCACTTGGCTGTCTTGGAAAAATGCTGCAAATTGACCATTTGGCGCAAGGCTGGGTCTAAATGGATAATCGTTGACGATAGCGGTTTGTTGACCGGTTTTAACGTCAACACTGTAATAGTCTGCGTAAAAACCACCGTACATTATGCGTTCTAGGTAAGGCAGGTCTGAATAGCCTAATAGCGCTTCGCGGTTAGTGTTAAGTGAAACTTCAGGCATACTTGGTGCACTTAGCTGCACAACCTGCTGACCATTTACGTGATACACCGCTTTATAATGACGAAGCTTGTTATTTTCATTCCATTGTTGCTCTTCACGTGGCTTAATTTCAGTGTCTTTATTGTGCCAAACATTAAGGCCTTTATGGTCGCGAATGGTATCGAAATCATATAATGAGGCTTCGTCTGTGTATTCTTTTGCTTCGATCTTTGCCGTTAATTTCGGATGATTTTCAAAGTATAAACGAGCACCATCTTCAGACCATGTTAGTGAGGCTGTTTTGCCAATAGTCCAGCTATTATCAGCTGAGTTTATGGTCGATAGGGTACCGTTTTGTAAAAGTTGTAAGGTATGGTCGCGACGTCGTGTATCATCATTAACGTAGTTACCAATTAACAGCGCTGCGGTATTACTATTTGGTTGCCAGGCAATTTTATTGGCAACCACACCAGGCTCATCAATCAGTACGCTGGTAGCAAAGTCATTGTTAAGCGTAACTAATACAACTTGGTTGTCGGCACCATCACTAAAACTTTGGCTTGCTAGTAATTGCTCGCCGGTGCTGCTCATTGCATAGCTAAACACATTGTTTAGGGTGTGAGTGGTTTTGTCTTGAAGGTTAACAAGCACTAAATCAAAGCTTTTATCTTTTTTATCTGGTTTGATTTCGCTGCTGTTTTCGTCTTTTTCTTGGTCGTCTTTTTTATCTGCTTTCTTATCTAGTCGGTAAGCAAGCCAAACACCGTCATCTGATAACGCATAGTCTTTTACATCATTAAATGTCTGTTGCTCGCCGTTTTTAGTATTGACTAAAACAAGGTTGTTTTTTAGTTCGTCTTTTTTCTTAGTGGTTTCTTTTTCAAGTAGGGTCGGTACCTGAGTAAACGCCACCCAATTTGCCGCTTTATTAATTGTAGGGCGAGTACCGCGCTCAACGCTTGCAAGGAGGGTGTTATTGTCTAATGCATAAACCTGACCTTGTGCATTGCCGCGATAAGGGTCGGCACTGAAAGTAAGAATTTGGCCATCTTCAGACAGTTGGGTGCCTTTTGCGTATTTAAAATCAAACACGTCTTTAAATTGCAGAGCTTCTTTTGCACTGAGCTGTGCACTACCAAGGCTTGCCACTAAGGCTAAGCTCAAAAGTGATAATTGCGCTTTCATTTATCTTCTCGTTGTTTTTAAATTTACGCGTTCAGTGTAGCGTTTTTAGTAAACAATTCGAGTAGATACGATAAGTTGCTTATTTAGGGAGTTGAGCTGTAAGCCTAAAAACTTTTCGGTAGGTTTTGTAATAAGAGGGCACAGCGGGGTTACCCGCGTACTTTTGATTAGACTGTTGCGCGATATTAAATCGCGCCTACAGCTAACTTACAACCAGATCTTTTTCAGTTCAGGCCATTGTTTTTCAAATTGCGCACTTGGTTTCGCTTTAAAGTCGCTGCGCACGAATTGATTCATCTTACCTTCAACATAAGCCAGTAAGAAGTTGGCTAACGTTGTTTCGTCAGATTGGAATGCTTTACCTTCACGAAGCTTACGTTCACGAAGAACTTGTTTAAATTGTGTTTCTAGCTTTTCGAATAAGCCTTGCACACGTTCACGCAAGCGCTCTTGCTCACCTTGCAAGGCATCACCAGTTAAAATACGGGTAATACCTGGATTTTTTTCGGCGAATGCTAATAGTAAAAGCAATATATTGTATACGCGTGTTTGACTCTCTTTTTCATTTTCTAGAATGAGGTTAATACGCGATAGCAGAGTATCTTCAATAAACTCAATCAAGCCCTCAAACATCCGCGCTTTACTCGGGAAATGACGATAAAGCGCAGCTTCAGACACGCCCACTTCAGCCGCTAGTTTGGCAGTAGTGATACGTTGACCTGGGCTGGTTTCTAACATTTGTGCGAGTGCTTGCAGAATCTGCTCTTTGCGATTACTTCTTTTTGTCGCAGGCATGACCATTCCTTTCTTATAATTTATTACTTGCGCTGTATAGACTCAGACAAGCCATTTTTTGTGCAAATGAGAGGCTTATGTTAATGTTTTATTCAGCTTCTTTCCAGCATTTTTACAAACGCTTGGCAAGCTCTGTCATAACACTCATCGCTAAATCTTTTTTGCTACCAACTGCTAAATCTTGCTGCTCATTGTGCCAGAACAGTGTTAAAGCATTATGATCAGAATTAAAGCCAAGGCCTTCTTTTGACACATCATTTGCACAGATCATGTCGAGATTTTTATTTTTTAATTTACCTTGGGCATAGCTTGCAACATCTTGTGTTTCGGCGGCAAAGCCAACCGTGTATGGGCGGTTTTCGTTAAGTGCAGCAACGTTAGCGATGACATCTGGGTTTTTAACTAAGGTGAGTGTGAGTTCATCACCTTGTTTTTTCATTTTTTGATCTTCAATTGCGGCTGCGCGGTAATCGGCAACGGCAGCACAGCCAATAAAAGCATCAGACTGTACAGCAAGTTCCATTGATGCGATTAAAAGCTGCTCAGCACTTTCAATGTGAGTGAGTTTTGCATTCGCTGGTGCTTTAATTGTCACCGGCCCTGAAATCAGGTTTACCTTTGCACCTAAAGCAAGTGCCGCCTCGGCAAGGGCATAACCCATTTTTCCTGAGCTGTGATTAGAAATATAACGCACCGGATCGAGAGCTTCTCTGGTTGGCCCTGCTGTAATTGTAATGGTTTTGCCAGTAAGTAATGGCTCAATGTCTGGCTGTGTACACAGTGCAACCAGTTCATGCGGTTCTAGCATACGCCCCGCACCTACATCACCGCAGGCTTGCGAGCCTTTACCAGGCCCCCAAATTGCTACCCCGCGCTCGGCGAGAGTATTAAGGTTAGCCTGCGTTGCCGGATGTGCGTACATTTGTTGGTTCATCGCCGGTGCGACAGCCACCTTGGCTGGCGTTGCTAATAAAAGCGTGGTGAGTAGGTCATCAGCTATACCCATCGCCATTTTTGCTAATACATTGCTGGTTGCAGGCGCCACTAAAATCAAATCTGCCCACTTGGCAAATTCAATGTGTCCCATTGCGGCTTCAGCTGCAGGGTCAAGTAATGAATCAGACACAATCTCTCCACTGACGGCTTGCATCGTCAAAGGGGTAATAAAGTGCTTGGCTGACTCTGTCATAACTATTTTTACTTCGCAGCCAGTGTCTTTTAAGCGTCGCACTAGCTCTGCACATTTATAAGCTGCAATGCCGCCACTTATACCTAGTAAGATTTTTTTATTTGCTGATTTTGTCATTACATGAAATTTAACTTTGGTCGATATGCGCTAACGATAGCAAATCTTTGCCAATTTCATGAAGTTTTCTTTTTTAAAGGAAGGAAAAAAGAAAGTTTTGTTGTACAGTTTAATCTGTTTGTTTCTTTTTGGGGTACTTTGATGTCGTTAAAGGATTTACCATTGTCAGCTCGACCTCGTGAAAAGCTGCTTTCACAAGGCGCTAAAGCGCTCTCTGATGCAGAATTGTTAGCTATCTTTTTACGCACAGGTGTTGCAGGTATGAATGCGATTGAATTGGCTGAACACTTATTACGTATTAATAGTACATTGCAGAATTTATTTAATGCCAGTGAGCAAGCGTTTTGTTCTCAAAGAGGGCTAGGGACTGCAAAGTATGTACAGTTACAAGCGGTATTAGAGTTAAGCCGACGTTACTTACTTGAACAATGCCAGCGAGAAGAGGTATTTAGCTCTCCTCAAGCAGTGTATGACTACCTGACTATTCAATTACGGGGCTTGCAACAAGAAGTATTCATGGTGCTTTATTTAGATAGCCAAAATCGATTAATAAAAGATGAAGTGCTTTTTTATGGCACTATAAATGCTGCTTCTGTGTATCCCCGTGAGGTGGTTAAGGCTGCCTTAAAGCAGAATGCGGCGGCACTTATCTTTGCTCATAATCACCCAAGTGGAGTAGCGGAGCCTAGTGAAGCAGACAAGTTAATTACTCATAAATTGCAGCAAGCACTTTCGTTAGTCGATATTAATGTGCTTGATCACATCATTGTGGGCGGTAAAAACTGTGTTTCGTTTGCAGAGCGAGGATTAATTTAAGCGAAGCTAAGACAGGAGTGTGTTAAAAATGAGCAGTTTAGCGGTTTTTTAGAAATTAGTTTAATTTAAATGCAGTTTTTACTTTCCCTAAGGGCTTTCGATCATTATAATTGGCCGCTATCAAATTTACACATGAGCTGATTGGATAAGATCTGTTACTTGATCTTTGCCTGCATAAGCTGTATAAAGAGCGCCCTTCGATTTATCCCGGGGCACAAATACATGGCCTAAGGGAAAATTAAGCTCGAGCGAAGTTATTGGAGATATATAGACATGTCTAAAGTATGTCAAGTTACAGGTAAGCGTCCAGCGGTTGGTAACCACCGTTCACACGCGAGAAACGCGACTAAACGTCGTTTCCTACCTAACCTACAAACGCACCGTTTTTGGGTTGAAAGTGAAAAACGTTTTGTAACATTACGCACTACGACTAAAGGTATGCGTATTATCGATAAAAAAGGCATCGACGCGGTTCTTACAGAAATCCGTGCTCGTGGCGAAAAAGTTTAAGGAACTGAATCATGCGCGATAAGATCCGTTTAGTTTCAACTGCTGGTACTGGTTTTTTCTACACTACCGACAAGAACAAGCGTAACATGCCTGAAAAAATGGAAATCAAAAAATACGATCCTAAAGCTCGTAAACACGTGATTTTCAAAGAAGCTAAAATCAAGTAATTTTAGTTTTTCAGAATCTCAAAAACCCAGCTTCGGCTGGGTTTTTTGTTTTTACAGCGTAGAAAGCAATAATTCAGTACAAGAATCTAACTTGGCTTGCTGTTTTATCTTGCTTAATTATCAATCTAAGCGTAAAATGCGCGCTCATTTCGGCTTATTAAATTTAATTCCTTGCCTTAAACCGACTGGCCGAAACGGTAGAAGGCTCTATTAACCGTAAGGAATATCCATGCGTCATTACGAAATCGTATTCATGGTTCACCCTGATCAGAGTGAGCAAGTACCTGGTATGATCGAACGTTATACTGGTTCTATCACTGAAGCTGGTGGTACTATCCACCGTCTTGAAGACTGGGGCCGTCGTCAATTGGCTTACCCAATCGACAAGCTTCACAAAGCTCATTATGTTCTTATGAACGTTGAAGCACCTACTGAAGTAATCAGCGAGCTAGAAACTACTTTCCGCTACAACGATGCAGTGCTTCGTAACTTAGTTATGCGTACTAAAGACGCTGTAACTGAAGCATCTCCTCTTGCAAAAGAAGAGAAGAAAGAAGCACCAGCTGCTTAATCGTTTTGAGTCCAAGCATGGCGCTTGCAGTTGAGACAAAAAGATGAGCCAACCGCTTAATCCTTATATGAATCAGCTGACACTATCTGGGGTTGTTTGTAAAACCCCCAAGTATAGTCAAAGCCCTGCTGGTGTTCCGCATTGTATTTTTGTTCTTGAACATAAATCAATGCAAGTTGAAGCAGACCTTAACCGTAATAGTTATGTCAGGCTTCAAGTGGTTGCCAGCGGTGCGTCAATGCAGCAACAGACTCAACAATTGCACGTTGGGCAACAAGTGCAAGTGACGGGGTTTTTAAACCGTCATGAAGGCCGAAATGGCTTAAGCCAATTGGTCTTGCATGCTCAACATATAGAAAGAATTTTTTGAGGAATTTTACTCATGGCACGTTATTTCAGACGTCGTAAGTTCTGCCGCTTTAAAGCGGAAGGCGTACAACAAATCGATTATAAAGATCTAGCTACTCTTAGAAACTATGTTACAGAAAGTGGCAAAATCGTACCTAGCCGTATCACAGGTACTAGCGCTAAATATCAGCGTCAGCTAGCAACAGCTATCAAGCGTGCTCGCTACTTAGCCCTTCTTCCATACACTGACTTACATAAGTAAGCAGCGGATTAACAGTTTTTAAAAGGTGTAGAGACATGCAAGTTATTCTACTAGACAAGATCGCAAACCTAGGTGGCCTAGGTGACCAGGTTGTAGTTAAATCTGGCTTCGCACGTAACTTCCTTTTCCCACAAGGTAAGGCAGTTCCTGCAACTAAAGCTAACATCGAAACTTTCGAAGCACGTCGTGCTGAGTTAGAAGCTAAGATCGCTGAAGATCTAGCTGCTGCTCAAGCTCGTGCTGACAAGCTAGAAGCATTAGCTGAAGTAACACTAGTTTCTAAAGCTGGTGACGAAGGCAAATTATTCGGTTCAATCGGTACTCGTGACATCGCTGACGCTATCTCAGCTGTTGGTGTTGAAGTTGCTAAATCAGAAGTTCGTTTACCTCTAGGTACTATCCGTGAGACTGGCGAATTTGACGTTGCAATCGCAGTACACTCAGACGTAACAGCTACTATTAAAGTAATCGTTATCGCTGAAGCTTAATAGCAATATTAAGTAATAAAAGCCGTGCTTTAAAGCACGGCTTTTTTGTACCCGCTTCTTTTTAATTAGTACAAAAAGCAGCTTTATAGTCTTACCTATATTTTAAACATTAGTACTTTTATCTTAATTTCTTCTTCTTAATTAGTATAATTGGTGTACTCAATATGAAATTGCTTAAATTGACACCGACAGCGCTGTCATTTATATTTGATTCGTAAAAAAGTGGTAAGGATTTAAGGTTGAAAAGTAAATTATCATCAAATAATAATTATAAACAACGTGGATTTACGCTCATAGAAATTCTCATTGTCATCGCTATTTTAGGTATTCTATACAGTGTGGCATTACCTGCTTATACCGAGCATATGCAGCACAGTAGACGTGCTGATACCCAGCAAGTTTTATTACAGTATGGTGCCAGCCTAGAACGCATATATTCGAGAAATGGTGGCTATCCTAATGCATTTGCAACACAAAGTACTGATTACTACACCTTTACGTATACGCCAACGAAAAAGGCTCCTGGAGCCGTTGTTGATTTTAAAAACCGTGGTTTCAATTTAAAGGCAACACCTAAGTCTGGCTCAGCTCAGGCTGGGGATCGCTGTGGTGAACTCATGATTAAACATGACGGTAGTAACAGTGCTGCTGTAAATGATTGTTGGGAGTAGCTGTTGTGCATAAAGCGGCTGGGTTTACTTTAATTGAGTTAATGGTTGTGCTTGCGATTATTGGTATTTTAGTCAGTCTTGCTTTTCCGTCGTTTAGTCAGCAAATCCTACAAGACCGTATTGTAACAACAGCTAATCAACTCAACAGTGTTTATAAATATGCTCGTAGTGAAGCTGTAAAGCAAGAGCGTCAAATTAAATTGGTGGTCAATAATAATCTCTGGCAAGTTACTTTAAACGAAGCGGGATCAGATACTGTATTAAAAGAGTTTGCAATTACTAAGGCTGGCGTAACAGTAAACCTAATTGCGCTAACCGTTAGTGCAAGTGGTGAAGTTGACCAGCAAGCCCAAATTGATATTAAAGATAATCACACCAATACCACAGATTATGTAATGTGTGTCCTTAAAAGTGGTCAAAACTGGTTAGCTGAATCATCAAAGGGATGCGCATGAAAAAGCAAGCGGGCTTTTCTTTATTAGAGGTAATGATTTCGGTTGTGATTGCTGGTATCGCTTTACTAGGTTTAGCTGCTGCTCAGTTAAAGTCGCTACAATATGCAACAAATAGCTTTCACTACACGGTGTCTTTAATTCAAGGTCAAAATAGTATTGAACGGATATGGCCTCGCATTTGTGAAATTCAAAAAACTAACCCCGCACTTTTCCAAGATGCTGATTTTAGAGCCAGTTTGGCCCCCCAAGTAGCTGATTATCAAATTACGATTCCTGCGACTTATAATGATGATATGCAAATTAATGTTGCGTGGGTTGATGAGCGCATGACCGATAATGCAGAAAATCAAATAAGTCTTAATGCCAGTTTTCCTGACTTGTCGGCAGTGTGTCTATGAATAAATTAGCACGCGGGTTTAGCCTTATTGAGTTGATGGTTGCCTTAGCCGCAGGGGCATTTTTACTTGCTGGTGTGAGTTTGTCATACGCAGCAATTAAGGGCACGATTGAAGTCAGTAAAGAGCTTGAAAATGCGCAAGAAGTTATTCGCTATACCAGTAAAGTATTCAACCGCAGCATTAAGCAAACACAGCTTGTACCCTCCATTAGTGCGGATAAATCAACCATAACAATTACACAACCAGAGGGCGTGATTGCATGTAATGGCACTTTAACCACGGGCGTTATGACTGAAGTGTATAGCCTAGATAATAGTAGTTTAATGTGTTCACTCAATGGCGCTGCCGCTGAGCGTTTATTAACGGGCTTAGAAAACGTGTCGTTTAGCTTATCTGGAGAGTTGGTTAGTATTGTTGTTAAACCCCAAAAACTACCTGCTCAATTTGGTGCAGGAATTAATATTGATGTTGCTCTAACAAACACTATTCTAGTGAACGCATATGGTGGAAATAGTGTCTAAAAAACAACAGGGTTTTACGCTTATAACAGTATTAATTTTAACCGGAATGGCCAGTGTTGTTGTGCTTAGTTCATTACGAGAAAATATTGTTCAAGAGCGATTAAGTGGTAATTTTCAGAAAAAGCTTAATAGCCGCCTATTGGCAGAAAAAGGGGTGTTCGAGCAAGCTAAACTACTACAGCAAACATTGAACCGTGAAGGTGTGCTGGCCATAGATGAACTAATTGATAAAACGGGTAATGCCAGAGGTGTAGGGGTGATTGGCGATGATGCAAAATTTACCGCTTTACTAAGCAAAAACCTTGATGGTGAATTGGAAATTGCAAGTTTAGGTCAACGTTATGCAGGTGATGCTCAAAGCAATTTAGTCGCTCGTTTTAGTGTGCAAGGAGGCAAAGGGAGTTCGGCATTTACCAATGCAATGGTGGGTTGTAAAGGTGTGAATTTGTCAGGTAGCGGCACCATCGATAGTTACGACTCAAGCCAAGGAAGCTACGAAGAGACAAAATCGAGTGATGGTGATGTATCGACAATTGATGGCGATTCAGATGTTGTTCTTTCAGGGCATTCACCTATTAAAGGTGACGTAAAAGCAACGGGTGTTATTTATTTAAATGGCTCATCTCCCATAATTGGTAATATACGCTCAAATACGGGAGTTAATATTTCATCAGGCAGTGGTTTACGTATTGATGGTAACGTATACACACGAGGTTTTTATATCCATAAAGGTGGTCGGGTATCTGGGATTGTTAGAGCCAACGGCGATGCTTCTATGCAGTGGTCAACTTATATTGATAATACACAAGGCGAAAGCTTAGACATTATGTATGGTGGAACGGGTAATTTTAAAGATACCTATAATAATCAGCAAGATGGTGTGCACTATAGTAATCGTAAGTTTAACGTGAACCCAAATGTAGAGCCCATCACAGTCGCAGATCCAAGTGCTCCAGATTATGACCCTACAAACCCTGATACAAGCTGTGATCCTTTAATCATCCCCGAGAAAATGGCACAGCTGCACAGCGACACTGACAGTTATCATTCGCTATCAATTGGGCCTACCCAACAGTTTAAACTAACCAATGAAAAGGGCTTTTTTAGCCAAAATGGTAGCCAAGTGATACTCCCAAGTTTAAGTGATGTATTTTTATTTGATACCAAGATTCAAAACCAACCACATGGTTCGACAAGTAAGGAATATGTGTTTGCCCTAGACAAGTTAAAATTGACCAGTGATGGAAAAATGGAAGTTTCAGGGGGCGATGTTATTTTATTTATTGATGGTGACTTTTCGATGGAAGGGGACACGCGTTTAACAATAAAAAAAGATAGCAGCTTAACGATACTTATCACTGGCAAAATTAATATAGGGGCCGGTGCGAGTGTGATCACAGAGCAAGAGGGCTTAACGACAAGTGGTCATCCATCGTTGTCATTCTATTCATCATTTACTGGTGTAAATGGTGTGCAATTTAGTGGTGCTGCAAATCTATATGCGGCAATTTACGCACCTTTAACAACAGTAAAATTATCGGGCAGTGGTGAATTGTTTGGTAGTGTTCGTGGTTCAACGATTACTGCCTCAGGGGGCAGTGGCGCTCACTATGATGCTGGCCTTTTAAAAGTGCAAAATGGTGGAAAACCATCAACGCCTGCTCGAATCGTGTTTTTAGGTTGGCGTTATAAAACGGAAGAAACTATTCAACAAAACAGTGAAGGCACGTCTACTAACTAGCTATAAATATTGTCAGGTCAACTAGTTGCCCTGACACGTTAAAAAAATTTAATTTCATTTAAACCTTTTGAATCTCCCCTTACGTCTAATACACTAAATTCACAATAATAATCATAAAGGACGACATCCAGGATGTTGATAGATGCAGAACAAGCGTTCGTCCAGCAAAGTGAGCATGCCTTAATTGAACGCGTTAAAAGCGGTGATCAAGGTGCTTATGCAACACTTTATGAGTTGCATGTGAAGCGGGTTTATAGCCTTTGTTTGCGATTACTTGCAGATAAAGAGCACGCCGAAGATGCAACACAAGAAGTGTTTGTGCAGTTATGGCACAAAATAGCGAACTTTGATGGGCGTTCACAGTTTTCAACATGGTTACACAGTGTCACCAGTAATATTGCGATTAGCTACATTCGCAAACAC
This sequence comes from Pseudoalteromonas sp. 68 DY56-GL68, assembly GCF_041414825.1. Taxonomy (NCBI): domain Bacteria; kingdom Pseudomonadati; phylum Pseudomonadota; class Gammaproteobacteria; order Alteromonadales; family Pseudoalteromonadaceae; genus Pseudoalteromonas; species Pseudoalteromonas sp. 68 DY56-GL68. The sequence goes on along the minus strand of NZ_JAOCZL010000022.1, from coordinate 88,889 downwards.
AAAAGCTGGTTTCAGAAAGTAGTGAGTTTTGAGCAAAGCGGTATGGATGAGCAAAGTGCAGCTGATTGCGACGGTTTTAATGGTCTCGACAAATTAGTGCTGAGACTACCTGAGCGAGCACGTATGGTTTTTGTGCTCCATGCTATTGAAGGCTATCGCCATGAAGAAATAGCAAGCATGCTTGATATGGCAGTCGGTTCAAGTAAATCGCAATTTCACCGTGCAAGGCAGTTATTAAAAGAGTGGTATGAAAATGAGTAAGCCAGAATTTGAACAATTTTTAAATGACTCGCTTAATCAAAAGCAAGATATTGGTCCAGAAAAAGATCTCTGGCAGGGTATTGAGCGAGCAATTGCAAGGCCGCAAACGCAGCAATCAGATAAGCCAACGCATGGCTGGAATAAGCTCGCTGCTGTTGCCGCTTGTTGTATTGCAGCACTTTTAACTGTGCAGCTTTTTGTAGGCCAACACGGTGAGTCAAACAGCATGATGGCAATGAGCAATTATTTTACTAAGCAAAAGCAAGGTTTATTAGTGCAGTATCAAAACCAACCTGCATTAACAGATAACTGGCAGCAACAGTTAAAAGAGTTAGAAGAAGCTGAGAGTGCCATCAAGCAGGCTCTCGAGAATGAACCAGAAAACCCTGCTTTATTACAAATGCTATCGCAGGTTTATCAGCAACAATTAGATTTAATTAACAAGGTGCATGCACCTAAGTGGCAAACGATTTAGGAGTAACAATTATGAAATTACTAGTCTTAACATTAGGATTACTGCCACTGATGGCAATGGCAGGACAAACCATTAATGAACAAATTGATGTCCCTGCAAATAAACGTATTTTTATTGAAAACCAACGTGGTGATGTGCGCATTGAAGGGTGGGATAAACCACAACTTAAAATCGAAGGTGAGCTCGACGATAAAGCACAAGGTTATCGTTTAGAGGTTGAAGGCAGCCGTGTTGAATTTATCGTAAAAATGCCGCGTAACTTAAGTGGTTGGAATAGCGGCGATGGCTCTCGTTTAACTATTTACATGCCAAAAAGCAGTGAGCTTGAGTTTGCTGGGGTGAATGTAACGGTCAGTGCCAAAGAGCTTGAAGCGGGCGCTGAGATCGATACCGTCAATGGCGATATTACAGTGCACAATATAAGTGGCAACATGAGCTTTGAAACGGTCAATGGGGATGTAAATGCTCATGACCTGAACGGAGATATTCGCTTTGAAACCGTCAATGGCGAAATTAACGATAAAAACTCGCAAGGTGCTTTACGCTTTACCGCGGTGAATGGCGACATTAAGTCAAAAACCAAAGCGCAAGATGTGCGTCTTGAAAACGTAAATGGTGATATTGACTTTGCTTTTGATGCAATTAAAAAGCTGCGTATTAATACCGTAAATGGTGAAGCAGAAGTTCACATCAATAAGCTGCTTGAAGATGCTAATATTCGTTTTGAATCAGTCAGTGGTGACGCCGAGTTTTACTTCCCAACTGATGTATCGGCAAAGTTTGAAATTGAAGCGCATGCTAACGGTAAAATTGTAAATGAGCTCAGTGATGACAAAGCGACTAAAGCGAAATACGGCCCATCTAGCGACTTAGAATTTAGTATTAACGGTGGGGATGCTGATATCGAAATGGATACCATTAGCGGGCGTATTGAACTTCGTAAACAGAAATAACGATTACAGTTCACTCAATTACAATAAAGCGGGAAGTTTTCCCGCTTTACTATTTGCACAGCCTTTGCAAGTCGATAGAATAGAGCCATTCAATTTTAGTTTTGTGATGTTATGGCCAAACCAGATAAGCAAGTCGATACCTTAAAAGTCCCTCCCCATTCAATAGAAGCTGAGCAATCTGTTTTAGGTGGTTTAATGCTTGATAATCAAGCGTTTGACCGTGTTGCTGAGTTAGTGGTTGCACAGGATTTTTATACCCGCACCCATAAGCTGATTTTTGAAGCTATGGTGAGCCTTGCTGAAGGTGGTGATCCGATTGACTTAATCACTATTTCTGAAAATTTAGAAAAAAACAATCAGTTAAGCAGTATAGGTGGTTTCGCCTACCTTGCTGAAATAGCGAAGAACACACCAAGTGCGGCAAACATTGATGCCTACGCGAATATCGTGCGTGAGCGTGCTGTTATCCGTGAAATGATTGGTGTTGCAAACGAAATTGCCGAAGCCGGTTTTAGCCCAGAAGGGCGTACCAGCCATGACCTACTCGACTTCGCTGAAAGTAAAGTATTCAAAATTGCCGAGCAGCGTACAAAAAGCACTGAAGGCCCACAGAGCTTACACAGCATTCTAGAAAAAACCGTTGATAAGATTGAAGAGCTTTACCAGTCGCCGCAAGATGGTGTAACGGGTGTTAGTACAGGGTATGCCGATCTAGATAAAATGACGGCGGGTATGCAGCCTTCAGACCTTATTATCGTGGCGGCACGTCCATCGATGGGTAAAACCACCTTTGCGATGAACTTAGCGGAACACGCTGCAATGACACAAGATAAGCCAGTACTTATTTACTCACTAGAGATGCCGTCAGAGCAAATCATGATGAGGATGCTGGCATCGTTAGGCCGAATTAATCAAACTAAGGTTCGTACTGGTCAGCTTGATGACGACGATTGGGCGCGTCTGTCGTCAACCATGGGCTTGTTAATGGAAAAAGGTAAGATGTATGTTGATGATGCATCGGGCCTAACTCCAACGGATGTGCGCTCGCGTGCGCGCCGTATTGCTCGAGACCATGGCGGTATTAGTATGATCATGGTCGATTACTTGCAGTTAATGCGTGTGCCAAGCTTGTCGGATAACCGTACCTTAGAGATTGCTGAAATCTCACGTTCACTAAAAGCACTGGCAAAAGAACTGCAATGTCCGGTTATTGCACTATCGCAGCTTAACCGTACCCTAGAGCAACGTGCCGATAAACGCCCAATCAACTCCGACTTACGTGAATCGGGCTCAATCGAGCAGGATGCCGACTTAATCATGTTTATTTACCGTGATGAAGTATATAACGAAGACAGTACAGAAAAAGGCGTGGCCGAAATCATCATAGGTAAGCAACGTAACGGCCCGATCGGTAAAGTACGTTTAACCTTCCAAGGTCAATTCTCGCGTTTTGATAATTATGCGGGTCCTGCAATGGATGATGAATATTAATGCGTTTAGCCATTGCTGAAATTAACCTAAAAGCGCTTGCTCACAATTTAGCACAGGTGAAGCGCTTTGCACCTGATTGCAAAGTAATGGCTGTATTAAAAGCGAATGCTTATGGTCATGGCTTAGTTAAAATCGCCCAATACTTAAATGATGCGGATGCATTTGCGGTTGCACGTATTGACGAAGCGCTAGCGCTTCGTGCCGGTGGATTGACAAAACCTATAGTGTTGCTTGAAGGCTTTTTTCATAAAGATGATTTACCCATTCTTTTAGCGAATAACTTTCAAACCATTATTCATGATGAAAATCAGCTAAAAGTGCTTGAAGAAGCACAGTTAGATGCGCCTATTGCATGTTGGTTAAAAGTGAATACCGGTATGCATCGTTTAGGTATTTCACCGTCACAGTTTGAAGGGTTTTATAGCCGCCTAAAAGCCAGTAAAAATGCGCACAATAACATTAAGTTGATGACTCATTTTTCATGTGCTGATGATATTAACGATGATAAAACTGCGCAGCAGATTGCTTTGTTTGATGGCTTGGTTGCAGGAAAAGGTCAGCGCCACTGCTTGGCAAACTCCGCAGGCATTATCGCATGGCCTAACGGACATGGTGACTGGGTTCGACCTGGGCTGATGCTGTATGGGGTGTCGCCTATGCTAAATAGTATTGGTCAACAACATGGCTTAGAACCTGTGATGCGTTTAAAAACCCGTGTTATTGCGATTCGTGATGTTGACGCGAATCAGTGTGTTGGTTATGGCGGTCGTTGGCACAGCGATAAACCAACCAAGCTTGCTGTGGTCGCGATGGGGTATGGTGATGGTTATCCACGACACGCAGAGCAGGGCACACCGGTCGTTATTAAATCACAACGCTACGGTATTGTTGGCAGTGTGGCGATGGATATGATCACGGTTGATATTGGTGATAACCTTGACAACATCCAAGTGGGTGATGAAGTGATCATGTGGGGGCCTGAGCTTCCCGTTGAAGAAATAGCCCAATGCGCGACAACCATTCCTTATGAGTTACTGTGTAATATTACCCCACGCGTAAGCTACGAGTATCAAGAGTAACCTTGTAGTTACTCTTTAATGAAATACACGTCGCTAAACCCCATTCGTGCAAACTCTTGATCACGAAAGTTACGCACTGCTGAGGAGCCTTTTGAAGTCATTTCGACTTGCTGCTCCATTTTTAAATAACTTGTTAAATCAATACCTTCAGCCGCTGCAATCGCATGGTACATATCGCGGTATTTATCTTTAGCAAAATTGATTTCGCGAGGTTGGTTTTTAAATTTGTAAGTGATGCGGCGTGCCATAATGAATCCTCAAAGTTTATCGGGGCTGATTTTACACTAAAAAATAGCCATAGCCATGACTTGTTAGTATAAGCGGGTTACAATGCCATACTTTTCAAAGACTCGGTAAATCATAATGAAACTTTCAGTAGAGATCAGTAAGTACCCACTACATCAAGACTACATTCCATTTATCAAAGGTTTTATTGACCGTATAAACAGTTATGAAGGGCTTAAAGTAATCACCAATACCTTGTCTACCCAGATTTTCGGTGATTATGATTTAGTGATGTCTGTATTGAATACTGAAATCAAACGTTCTTATGAAGAGTTTGGTAAAGCTATTTTTGTGTGTAAGTTTTTACATGGCGATTTATCGCCTAGCGATGATTAATACCACAAGGTTACAGTAAAGCATGGATTTTTTGACAGACACGTTTGCAGGATTTACTGCGATGTCTCTTTGGGAATATATTGCAGTTGCACTGTCAATGGCGTATTTACTACTTGCGATTAAAGAAAGCCTGTGGTGCTGGCCTGCCGCTTTTATAAGTACCTTTATTTATACCGTAATGTATTGGAATGGCGCACTTTTGATGGAGTCGCTACTTAATTTTTATTATATGTATATGGCGGTATATGGATGGGTGGTCTGGCGTCGAGGGATGAATAATAAAGATCATCTACCGATTATTTCATGGTCGTTAAAAAGACATGCTGTTATCTTGCTTTTAACCTCATTAATTTCAGTGATTATTGGCTTTGTAATGGCTAATTATACCCATGCAGATTTTGCCTACCTTGATAGTTTTACAACCTGTTTTGCTGTTGTTACGACTTATTTAGTTGCTAAAAAGGTGCTCGAAAATTGGTTATACTGGATTGTGATTGATGCTGCATCGATGTACTTGTACTTTGAAAAAGGGTATTACCCAACACTCGTTTTATTTGTTTTTTATACGGTTATGGCAGCGTGGGGCTTTAAAACTTGGTACGAAGAATACGAGCAACATCAAGCTAAGCCACTTGCACAGCTATAATGAAAACAGAGCAACAAATTCATGCGCTATTTACGCGCTTTAACTCTAGCTTAACGATTACCTCAATTAGCCCGTTGGTTGAGGGATTAAGCAATGATAACTACCTAGTAAAAACATCAACCAAGGCTTTCTTAGTTAAGCATTATCGCGACCACTGGCCGGCGATAGGGCTAGCTGCGCAAGCGCATTTTGCTAAACAAAGTTGCTGCCCAACACCGCTTTGGTTAGAGCAGGCAACTGATACTGCCATTTTTGACTACGTGGCGGGTAGCATAGCAAGCGGTGAGTTTTGTAGCAGTTTATTACCTGACTTAGTTAATTTGCATCGCTACCCAGTGCTAACCGAGCCTATGGATATTGCCTATGAAATTAACTACTACCGGCAAACTACACGGTATCAGCAGCATGCGAATTTAATTGGACAATCGCTCGCGTACATTGCTGCTGCGCCAAAAGATATGGGCTTTTGCCATAACGATTTGGTAAAAGAAAATATCATAGTGAACGAATCGGGCATGTTTTTAATCGACTTTGAATATGCCAAAAGTAATGATGTTTATTTTGACTTGGCTGCGCTGGTGGTGAGTTTTGGACTCAATGATTCGCAGCAACTGCAGTTACTTAAAAACTACCAATCACTTGTGTGCGAACACCGTGAATTCAACTTATCGCTTGAAAAGCTCGCTGCGTTTCATGCTGTATTTTTACTATTGTGTATTTGTTGGTATGAACAACGCGGTGCAATGGATAAAGTGGCGCCACTGCTTACACAGCTTAACCACTTTATTAAGGAAGTAAAAAATTAAAGGCCGCCAATTCGCTCGGCGAGTTCTTTATACTTTTTTACATCTTCTGGTTCAAATAAAGGCTCACCTTTGTCATCTTGTGATTTCGAGATTAGTAAATGCTCGCGAGCAAGTCGTTTAACACGTTCGACTTTTACACCTAAAAATTCAGCAACTTGCTCTGTAGACATTAAACTCATATTCAAATTCCCCTTACACGGCAATGAGTGCCATTTGTTATTTAATTTATTAAGTATACGTTAATACCGTGGTTCTGCCCGAATGTGAAGTGTTTTAATGCAATTTGCTGAATTTATAAGCATATAGGGCTTTAGATGCTAGCATTTAAGGCAAGATGCCATTATCATTGCCGAGTTGTCATACTGATATCGCGAGTCAGTATTGATGACGACAAATGTGCTCTCGTGGTGAAATGGATATCACGTGGCCCTCCGGAGGCTAAGTTGCAGGTTCGATCCCTGCCGAGAGCGCCATTTGCTCTGCTATTTATTTCCTTTTTAAACTTATGATTCCTCCATAAAGCTACTTACTTATGATAGTAAAGCTGCATATTTAAGCCTGTTCAAACATCATCCCTTATAAGTAATTCATTAAACTTATTTGTATTTTATGTTCCTGCGTTTAAGTCTGTTACTTAAAATACTTTAAATTTCCTTTTTAATTGCAAATTTAATTGATAATCATTATTGTTAAGGTTGTTTCAGCATAGCTATACGCAAGTGTACTTAGTTTCTCTTGTACTGTTGATTTCAAACTGCGTTTTATGTTGATAGACACACCATTAAAGCTTAAAAGGAAACTTAATGAACAGCTTAAAGAATTTACTTTTTATTACTGCACTTATCGGCAGTAGTTTTGCAAATGCACATGAAGTTTGGTTGGTAAAGTCTGCAAAAGGCGATGATATAAAACTGTATTTAGGAGAGCCTGGTGAACCTGAATCTGGCGATAGTATTGCAGGGCTAGAAAATGCACAGGTATTTGTTAATGATAGTCAGTCGACTTTAGCGCTTACTCAACACCAAAACTATTGGTTAGCTGAGGTAAAAGAGCAAGGTGATGTAAGAGCTTTCATAGATGATTTATGGAAACCTTGGAAAATGGAGAAAACCTCAGAACAAGAGGCGGATAAGCTCCAAGCGGCTAAGCTTTTTGCTAAGGCTGGCCGTCAAGATACCAAAGCTAAACAAGAGCTTGAGTTCGTGCCAAGCAAAGCAAACGGGAGCACCTTTACACTTGTTTATAAAAATAATCCTGTTGCTGATCATGCTGTATTAGTGCAAACACCTAGCCAGCAATTAAAAATAACAACCGATAAAAAAGGGCAATTAACTGTTACCAATAAAGAGAAAGGAACCTACATTATTTCCAGTGATTACCCTGTTGAAGGAAAGGCTGTCGTTGCCGGTAATCAGGTTGATAGCACGTATAATATTGTAACGATTAGTTTTCGAGTTGATTAACTTTAATAGGTGATAAGCATTTTAAACTAGCGTTTTCATTACGAATCAGCTCTTTAAATTTGGCTATCTAAGTCAAATAGTAGGCTAGATTTATAGGTGAACTCGGTTTATAAATATAAAGGGAGCCAACCGTGAGCTTTGGCTTCCTTTAAACATACTTCGTACTTTTTATTCACTTATAAGCAACGCCCCCCCTTCGGAAAGTAAGGACAGTGTCACTTTCCCCGACAGAGGTATTTTGACTGGCTTTTTTCCTGTACTGCCATCTTTATTATCAAAGAGTAAGGTTGCTGACTTACCACTGAGCATAGGAAGGCTAATGGTTAGATCTTTAGATTTCTTTTCGCCATTAACAGCAGTGATATACCAACTATCTCCTTTTTTTCTAGCAAGTACAGCATGTGTTCCGGGTTCACCACTGATATATTGGGTATCATCCCAGACCGTGGGCATTTTCTTCAATACTTCAATCACATACTCGGGTTGTTCATCTAAGTTATTAGGCGTTATTCCGAAGTGTTGAACAGGAGACTGGTAAAGCACGCCAGTAGCCAGCTCAAACGTATCTGTGGTGCTGCGTTTTGTGCCTGATGAATTATCACGTGATAAGTGCTTATTTAAGAATACGGGTGCGAAATCCATGGCTGCAACGGTGTTACGAGTAAAGGGTAAAATGGTTGCATTGTATGCATGTTGATCCAAAGAATTTTGGTGAAATACAAGGTTTTCAGATGCTAAAACGGCTTCAGAGGTGACAAAATTTGGATACATGCGTTCCCATCCTCGAGGCAATGTGCTTCCATGGACTGTAATTATTAGGCCGTATTGATTAGCATCTGTGAATATGTCTTCGTATAACTTAATCGTTTCTTGTTTGTCACCACCAAAAAAGTCAACTTTGAGTCCTTTAACACCGATGTCTTGTAACCAAGCCATTTCATTTTGTCTAGCGGGTGCTGTATTCATTTTGTTTTGCGGTGTTTGTGGTGCGTCATTCCACCATCCATTTGAGTTATACCAAAGAATGATGCCGATATTTTTAGTATTTGCATAATTGACTAATTCTGCAATTTTCTCTCGGCCAATACGTTGATCCCACCAATTATCTACGAGTACATATTCAAAGCCTAATTCGCTTGCTAAATCTATAAACTTTACCTGGTCCTTAAAGTTTATGCTTTCATCTTGCCAGACGATCCAGCTCCAAGTTGCACGTCCCATTTTGTAGTCTTGAGTTGCGTGATAACGAGGTTGAACAACGTCATAACTAATCGTTGTTTCAACGATTGGTTTTAAGGACTTTCCTAATGTAATTGTGCGCCATGGTGTTGCTGCAGGTAGAGCCATTGCCGCATAGGTTTCCCCAATTCCGTTATTCTCTCCTTGTTGTGGAAAAGATACGGTATAAAGGCCATCTTTTGTTCCCTCACTTAGTTTTGAACCCACATAGTGGCTATCGACTCCAGTTTCAGAGATTAGTAACCAACCTTTATTGGTATTCTTAAATAAGGCTGGAAAGGTATAACCTACGCCATTTGATGATTTGATACCAACAGGTTCATTGAATGTATAAGGTTCCTCATAACTAGGTTTTGTTTGCATCCAGCCTGTTTCAGGTAGGGCTTGTGGTGTGATAAATGTTGTTGCATCGTCAGGTAGGTTAAACCCTGTTGCTTCACTCAAAACTTTGACCCGTGTTGCCTGCTGATTTGCTTTTAATGTATAGCGAAAGGCGATGTTGTTATTAGAGACATTAAACTCAATAGCAATCTCGTCATTTTCATTATTTTTAAAATGTGTGATGAGCTTATTGGCTTGATAATGCACCTTACTAATTTTTGCATTATTCATTTCATAGCGCTCTTCAATTTGGCGTGTTTCGTGAGCAAGGAACTTTAAGTTATCTGTAAAGTTACCTATTGAAGAATCAAGGCCAAGTGGAGAGTCTTCTAAAAAAAGAATATTGTTATACGTAACGCTGTAATAGGGAGCGCCTTGTTTTTGTTTAACTGTCAGTTTTAGTTTGTTATCAGGGCTTGTTAATGAAATCGGTAATGATGCTAAAGCATGTAAACTCGTAAAAACTAATGTTAAACAAGCGATTATTTTACTCATGATAGATTCCTCTGAATCGTTAATGCAAAGTGGCCGCTTAGTGCCACTTGAGGTGATTAAAAAGTAGCGCTAACGCCTAAGGTATAGCGAGGGCCTGTTTCTTCATAAAGAAGTATCTCATTATCGTAACGGCCTACTTTTTTGGTTTTTTCATCCGTGATGTTGATTCCTTCTAAGAAGATTTGCACAGACTGACTTAGGTCATAACTAAACCTAATATCAACTTGATCATATTCAGAAACATAAGTCGGCTCTCCACCAAAACCGCGAGCAGTTTGTAAAAAGCGATCGCGACGATTCCAGGCAATACGTGCTTGGAATCCCCCTTTATCATAAAAGCCGATCAAGTTATAAGTATTCCCTAAGCCAACTAGTGCAAATGTTTGTGACGTATTTTCAACATTAAGCTCAGCATTACTATCAACAAGGGTCGCGTTAGCGGTAACACCAAAGCCACTCCAAAATCCTAGTAGGGTATCAAAGCTGTATTGTGCTGATAGTTCGAGACCGTCTACTGCGGCTTTTTCGACGTTATCGACTAAACTCACTTCAAAAATAGGATCGCCTTCAAAGAGGTTCTCTGAATCTATTATTGGGAATGGACGATTTTCGACGGTACTGACTAAAAAGTTTTTCACATCTTTTCTGAAGTAACCAGCTGTCAGGTAACTACTTTCGCTGAAATACCACTCTAAAGACACATCAATATTGTCAGAAATAAACGGTTTTAGATCAGGGTTGCCACTAGAGGCAGATAGATTACCGGGGCGAGTGGAGCCAATGGTAGTTCTTGGTGAAAGAGCGCTAAGAGGAGGCCTTGTAAGAGTTTTTGATGCAGATGCGCGAGCAATAATTTCGTCAGTTAAATTAATACGAAAATCAGTTGAAGGTAGAACGTAGTTATACTTATTGGTTTGTGAAACGCGGGTTTCTCCTGTTAATACTGGCGTGTATAAGTCAGCCGCGGAGAGTGTGAGATCTTCGAGTAGTTGAGAAACGCCAATAGCTGTGGTCTCTGTTCGAACGTAGCGAGCTCCAATGTTCCAATTCCATGTTTTGTCAGCCCAATCACCTTCAAATGCAAAGTTTAAATACGTCGAGAGTATGTCTTCTTCAACTTGTGATGAATCAGGTCTAGTCGCAATATCAAAACCGTTCGTGTTTGCAAATAATGCAGCAGTTGTACCCGTAGGTAGGTTATTGGCAGTGTCGTTAGCGGTCATTGCTTCAGGCGATTCTAAGTATTCGATTGCATCAGCAATATTGAACGAAAGCCAACGCGAGGGGAGCCCACCAATTCCCCCTAAATAATCATTACCTATGCCTGTTTGTGAAAACAGTGAATCGGGCATATCAACACTGAAGCCGCAGTAAGCACAAAGTACTTCTGGATGTGATAAACGAATTGTTACTGATTGTTTTTGTTTGGAATATTGCGCACCAAAGGAGACCTCTGATAAATGACCAAAGTAAGGTGTCCATTTTACATCGAGCTTATGTTGAGTGATTTCATCTTCAAAGTCTTGACCACCTCCAAAAGGGCCACCGCCAGTACCAAGTAAGTTAAAATGTGCGCGAGCTAAACTTGGGTCAGTTAAAGCATCATCAGCTATGCCACTTAAAGCTGGGAAACCATTTTCATCGTAATTAATTGTTGAGAAGTTTTCGTCTTCAATTGCGATGCCTACAACACTCACATTGGTGTTATCTGCGCCACCAGATTCTGCTCTTGACCAAGATGAGTCAAATGCGATATTTAAATTATCATTGATCCACCAGTCGGCATTAAATCCAAGAGCATATAATTCTGATGGCCTACTTAACGTAGCCCGCGTTGCATCTGGATTTCGATTTTCTGTGACCGATGTGGCAACGCCATTTTTATCGAAGGTGGCATCCGAAATCAGAGAGGGTGTAAAGAATAAGCCCACATTTGTTGTATCTGCATACACTTCAAAGTCACTGTACAAGCCATCTAAAGTAAAGGTCAAATTACTATTTGGTGCATATTGAAGCGCTGTATTTATTGTTGTTCTTTCTCGCTCTTCAGATACAGGGCTAACGTTCAAATTTTGTGGGAAAAAGAACTGATCATTTTGGCTATAACCTTGCTGTGCTAACTGTTCAGAGATATTTGTCATATCATCACGGTTTAGTACCATATAGCCATCAGTGAGGATTCGGTTGATTTGGTTTTTGCGTTTTTGATGAGTGAGCGAGACTAAAGCGCCCAATGTATTGTCAGCAAATGTGTCAGTTATCATACCGAATAATTGCGGTGTAAACTCGCCAGATAGGTCTTCATAAAGACCCTTTACAGATGCGACTGCCTTAAAACCATCAAATGAGAGTGGTTTAGGTGTATGCATAACGATTGTTGAGCCAATACCGCCTTCATCTAATTTAGCCGGTTGTGATTTATAAACATCAACGGCGGAAACCAGCTCAGCGGGTAATACATCAAAATTAAAGGAACGTGCACCTGTGTCAGATGCCATTCGTCTGCCATTGAGTAAAACAGTATTAAATTCAGGCCCAAAACCCCGGACGGTGACTGACTGTCCTTCACCACCACTGCGATCAATTGCAACACCAGAAATCCGTTGCAGAGATTCAGCTAAGTTTGTATCAGGAAATTGCCCTATGTCTTCTGCTGAAATAGAGTCAACAATTTGCAATGACTCTCTTTTCATTGATACTGAGCGTTGCAAGCTACCGCGAATACCACTTACCTCGATTACTTCAATTTCATCACCTGTGTTGTCAGCAGGTTGTTGCGCGGATGTAACTGAAAATGATATTGCTAAGCTAATTGCAGATAATGTAAATGTTGTCTTTTTTAATTGCTTACATTTCATGTGTGTTCACCTTTTCTCCATAAAGATTATTGTTGTTTTCCCGTGTAAAAAGGGTTTATTCCTTCTGTTATTTTAATAATATTGTATTATAAATAAGCATGTGGTTAATTTTTTGTCAATAATGCTCATGCATTAAAACAGTGATTATTATTTGAACTTTTGATTGATTACTGAACTAAACTAGCGTTTATGGTATGTTGCTACTAAGTTGAAAATTTCTCATTAATGCAGAGAACATCCCATTGATTAGTTAGTTCCATGCTAGTGGGTTACGTAAAATATTAAATTATTGAAGGAGAGGTGTTGTGCCAATACCTTGTGCTGACTACGATCAATATGAGCTTTGGTGTATGCAAAACGCTGAGTTGTTGATCACATTAGATTCTGGTGAGCAGCTTCAGGGCAAAGCAGTAAATTTGAAAATAATATACCCCGATGGTGAACACTTAATTATTACAACTGCAAAAGGCGAACATAACGTTCGCCTTGATTTAATTACTTCAGTAGTTGTTGTTTAACCTTAGTTAGAGCCACTTTTTATTTTTAAAGTAAATGCCAATACCGACAGTAAGCACGACTAAAAATATTAAAAATACGCTGAATGCATAGGGGTTTTCAGTACCTGGTATACCGCCAACATTCACACCTAATAAGCCTGTTAAAAAGCCCAGTGGCAAGAAAAGTGCCGCGACAACCGACATCACATACATACGTTGATTAAGTTGCTCAGACACTTGATTAGCAATGGTTTGTTGAATGATTTGCGCGCGCTCAATTGAGCTGTCTAGCTCTTCTAAAAAGCGAATTAACATGTTGGTTGTTTCGTTTAAACGTGCTTTATCATCTTCATCTAACCACTTGTACTTATTGTTTAATAAAGTGATAAGGGCTTCTTTTTGTGGCCTTAAATAGCGTTTTAGAGCAATGGTTTGGCGACGCATTTGCGCTAACGCTTGGTTATCAAAGCCTTTATTTGGTTCGTCAATTTCATCTTCAAAAATATCTAACGTGTCATCAAGACTATCAATCACACCTTGCATGCGTGATGTTAAATTTTGTGCCAAATCACACACTAATTCAGAGATTGAACAGGGGCCGTTACTATCATTAAATGACGCAACAACATCTTGTACAGAGAGCAAACGACGTTTGCGAGTTGTCACTATGATGTTTTCATTAATGAATAAACGTAAAGACACCATGTCTTCAGGGCTTTGCGCAGGATTTAGATTAACGCCACGCAAAAACAGCATAGTGCCATTGGTTACTTTAGTCAGGCGCGGGCGTGTCTCATCTGCTGTTAATGATGCTAATTCGTAATCAGTTAATAGATTACTGCTTTCAAGCCACTGAATCGCCTCAGGCTGACTATAATCCATATGAACCCAAAGTTTTCCGTGTTCGGGTTGCCAATTTTGCAGCTCAGTACTATTGTCAATAGCACGCGCACCGCCTTGCTCGTCTAAAATTAAGACATGAAGTAACCCATTGATCATATTGAACTCTCGTTTTACAAATAGTGCTATATACCCAAGCCACCTCAAGATGCAGAATTCAGCGTTTCACAGGTGCTTAATATCAAGGCGTTACTTTGCAAGAATGGCAGTCCCTTTTAGGAAGTAACAACGATGAGAGTAAGTGCCTGTGAAGCGCCCAAAGGGTTGGTTTAAAAGCGATTTATACTGCGTTATTGATTTTAACCATAGAACCACTATTGTTTGCAATCAATGCCTTGCCTAAATCGCTTTTAATTCCAACTGAAACTCGCACCTTGAGGTGGCTTGGGTATAATTGATTATAGTTTAGCCTACGTCAATTAAATCGATTTATCGAGGGGATAAATATATTTCGTTGGTGTTTCTAGCTCTGTAGCGTATAAGACACTTTTTTATAGAGGGCACATTAATGACTGCAAAAATTATTGTTGGCTGGCGCGAATGGTTGAGCTTACCTGAACTGGGAATTGATAAGATCAAAGCGAAAGTGGACACTGGTGCGCGTACTTCGTGTATTCATGCTTTTGATGTTGAAGAGTTTTCAGAAAATGGTGAGAACTGGGTGAAATTTTCAACCCACCCTTTACAAGACGATGAAGAAACAATAGTAGAGTGCCGCGCAAAAGTTGTTGAGCGTAAGTATGTGACCAGCTCAAGTGGTCAGCGCGAACTTCGCTACTTTATCGAAACAAAATTAGTCGCAGGAAACCAAAGCTGGCCTGTAAGGGTGACTTTAAGTAACCGTTCAACAATGAAGTTTAGAATGTTGTTAGGGCGTACAGCAATGGAAAACCGCATAGTCGTTGATCCGGCTTTATCTCATTTATTATAGAAAAGGACTTATCACACGTTTTTACGTGTATGAGTTTATCAGTTAAGGTTTTTAACTATGAAACTTGGTATTTTATCACGCAACCAAAATTTATATTCAACACGTCGCTTGATTGAAGCTGCTGAGCAGCGTGGTCATGAAGTAAAAGTGATTGATGCACTACGTTGTTATATGAACATCAATTCAGAGCAACCTGAAATACATTACCGTGGTGAAAATTTAAAAGATTTTGATGCAATTGTCCCGCGTATTGGCTCATCAGTGACTTTTTATGGCTGTGCAGTATTACGCCAATTTGAAATGATGGGTGTATTCCCTGTAAATGAATCAGTCGCAATCACTCGCTCACGAGATAAGTTACGTTCATTACAACTATTGTCACGTAAAGGCGTAGGCATGCCAGTCACTGGGTTTGCGAGTAAACCTGATGATGTAAAAGACTTACTAAGCATGGTAGGTGGTACGCCTGTTGTAATCAAGTTACTTGAAGGTACACAAGGTATCGGCGTGGTATTAGCTGAAACACGTAAAGCGGCAGAAAGTGTAATCGAAGCGTTTATGGGTTTAAAAGCCAATATCATGGTGCAAGAGTACATAAAAGAAGCGGGCGGTGCGGACATTCGCTGTTTTGTATTAGGCGATAAAGTGATTGCGGCGATGAAACGTCAGGCGCAAGAAGGTGAATTCCGTTCTAATCTACACCGTGGTGGTAGCGCGACACTAGTGCGTATTACCCCAGAAGAAAGAAAAACAGCCGTTGCAGCAGCTAAAGCAATGGGATTGAATGTAGCGGGTGTTGATTTACTTCGCTCTGCACGTGGTCCATTGGTGATGGAAGTAAACTCGTCACCAGGCCTTGAAGGCATTGAAGTTGCAACAGGTAAAGACATTGCTGGCATGATTGTCGAGTTTATTGAAAAAACAGCGGCATCAAAAAGAACAGCAACGCGTGGTAAAGGCTAGGCCTTTACCCATAAATCATGTAAGCGCTCCATTAAAAGGAACAGTGCGTGGCAAAGGTTAAGAAAAATACACCGTTTTCAATTTTGGGTGATACTGTTGGGGTTGGAGAACGCAAAGCGTTTTCGATTGAGGCTGCAAAGCTTTATACCCACTCACCGTTGAATATTCCGATTGAAGTTGTAAATGGAGTGCAGCAAGGGCCTGTGCTAATGGTGTGTGCTGCAATTCATGGTGACGAGTTAAACGGGGTTGAAGTTGTAAGACAGTTACTTGCTAAAATCGACCCAGAGCAATTGCGTGGAACCATTATCGCTGTACCGATTGTGAATGTATTTGGCTTTATCCATAAGTCGCGTTACTTACCTGACCGCCGTGATATGAATCGTAGTTTTCCTGGTTCAACACGAGGCTCGTTAGCAGGGCGTATGGCGAATGCGTTTTTTACTCAAGTAGCAGTGCATTGTACGCATATTATTGATTTACATACTGGCGCAATCCATCGTACTAACTTGCCACAGATCAGAGCCAACTTAAGTGACCCCGAGACTGCAGCTATGGCTAAAGCATTTGGTACGCCGGCAGTGATTGACGCCTCACTGCGTAATGGCTCATTGCGTAGTGAAGCGGCCAATTTAGGCATTCCTGTTATCACTTATGAAGCGGGAGAGGCACTGCGCTTTGACCCAATTGCCATTGCCGCAGGCGTGCAAGGGGTTGATTATGTTATGCGCCATTTAAAAATGGTGCGTGGCAAGCGTGCTAAAAAGCTTCCTGAGCCAGTGATTGCAAGCTCGACGAGCTGGATACGTGCCGAAGTGGATGGTATTGTCCGTGCGCAAGTATCCCTTGGTGAGCGAGTGATGAAAGGGCAAGTGCTCGCTTATATCAGTAGTCCATTAGGTGATGCTGAGCTTGAGCTACTGGCACCCCGCAGTGGTATTGTTATTGGCCAGCAAACGATGCCACTTGTAAACGAAGGGGATGCAGTGTTTCATTTAGCTTACTTTGCCCATGCTAATAGCCTTGTAGAGCAACAGCTCGAAACCTTTATTGATGAAATAAGCGATATTGAAGACGAGCTAAAAACGGCTGAACTCAATAACTAATAGCTGTTAATCTTTTACTTTAAAAGCCGCAATTTGCGGCTTTTATTATTTGAGATAAGCGTTAATTACAGACATTTCTGATTAACCAGACATTGAATTAACTTCTTTAGTGTTTAAAATAGAGACGAATGGAATTAGTCAATTGATAAGGAAATTACTATGTCTGCACATGCTCGTCGCGCAATTGCTCAAAGGCAGCGTCAACAACAAATTCAAAACATACTCGGCCAGTAATAATCATACAATGTTAATCATGAACTCAGCGGAGTTTGTTGACTACATTATTTCCGTAAAAATGAAACAGGGATATTCTCGTGCACAAGCTGTTGATTGGATTGATGAGCAGTTAAAAGAATATAACTCTGTATCTAATAAATGGGAAAGAATTAAAGGTGATTTAAAGTTCGGTGTAGGCTTATATCCTTTGTTTGATGATGTAAGATCGCTTACTGTACTAGCTGCAGCACTTAAACAGCAGGGAAATGTGTTCGGCAAGTTTAAAATCAAAGTGTATAACGGCTCGCCAGCCATAATTATAGACTCATACCCACGTATTCGTGAACACTTAACAGGGACCCGATACTTAGCAAGTAATCCAAAGTTATTTACAGTTGGTGTGGGCAGGTTAGAAGCGGCAAAGTCAATGAAGGGTGGGTTTATTGTTACTTTGATCGTCTCCGTCTCTTTTCATGCATTGGATCTTGTTTTGAGGGATGAAACAACATGGCATGACTTCGTTGCAGGTGTTGCTGTTGATATGGCAGTTGTGGGGGCGACAATAGCTACAACATTACTGATAACTACCTTAGCAAAATATTTTTTAGGTGCGATAGTCATAACTTCAGCTTCTATCCCTTTAATTATAGTTGTCGCAGTAGGAACTGGATTTACCATTTTGTCGATGATATTTAAAAATGAAATTGATAACTTAGTAAGGTATTTGGCCGAAGAACTTAGAGTTATAGAGGTTAAAATCGCGGAAGGAATTATAAAACTTACACCTAAAAAGCCTGTTTTGGAGGAGGTTCATTGTGATGGCCTGTCAAACTACTTTTACTGTTTGTTTGGTGTACCAAAACTAAATATCAAAGGTGGCTCATGTCGTTATTGAAGTGGGAAAAGTCAGAAGAGAGGTTTTCTGACCTCAAACTTAAAAATAAAATAATATTTTTTTTAGCCTTTATTTTTTTTCTTGGTATGGGCTGGGGTTACATATATGGGTCATATTATGGTTTAGTTAATCATATACTTATTGATGACAGTTTGTTTTATATTAGTGAGTTTGGCTATGCGGCACCTTTGATATTTTTTATTCCATTTCCACTTTTTATTATTATAGCAGGAATCCAAAAAGCATTAGATTATAAGAATGATAAAACAAGTATTCTTATGCTGAAATCAATGTGTTTTGCTATTCCTCTATATTTTATTTTTTCCATTATCTGTAGCTTTTACATTGAAGCAAATTTAAAAAACCATGGTTACACTTACTGTTCGTGGTATAAATTTTCCCCGACACGCTCCCCTGATGTATGGCTGAAAAATAGTGAGCTTTGTTTGAAAGTTCATCACTATGTTGTGTCAGATATTGAAGAATGGTTTGAGTGGCATAATGAACAAGGTATTGAACCTCAACTTGATGAACTAAAAGCCTTTATTGCTAAAACAAATAAAGAGCAAGGTCGTTAAAGTAAACGAATATAATTAGATATCAGAAAAGGAACTTCATGCTGTTTTTGAAGTGGGAAAAATCTAGAGAAAAATTCTCTGACCTTGAGTTTAGCAGAAGGTTAACGGTATATTTTGGGGTGGTCTTATTTATTGCATTTACTTTTGTTTTTGTTCATGCAGCTTATACAGGTTTTGTTGATTATATATTTATTAATACAAATCATTATTATATTTATGAGTATGGATATGTTGCCCCATTAATTCTTTTTGTTCCATTTCCACTGCTTATAACTGTTGCAGGACTTCAGAAGTTAATAAATTACAAGAATGAAAGAACTTTTTTATTAGCAGTTAAAGTTATGTTTGTAGCTATTCCTTTGTACTTTATTTTTTCAATTATATGCAGCTTCTATATTGAAGCAAATTTAAAAAACCATGGTTACACTTATTGTTCATGGTATAAGTATTCGCCAACACGCTCACCTGATGTATGGCTAAAGAATAGTGAACTTTGTTTGAAAGTTCATCATTACGTTGTGTTAGATGTTGAAGAGTGGTTTGAGTGGCATAATGAACAAGGTATTGACCCCCAACTTGATGAACTAAAAGCCTTTATTGCTAAAGTAAATAAAGAGCAAGGTCGCTAAAATACAAGAATATAATTCTATTTAAAAAGGAACTTCATGCTGTTTTTTAGAGATAAAGAATCTAAAGGAAATTTTTCAGATTTTGAATTCAATAAGAAAGTGATTATATGTCTAACATTTATATTATTGCTGCTTTTGGCTTTTGTGTACATGTATGGTACTTACGTAGGTGTGAAAAATCATTTAATTATTAATGATAAGCTATATTACATTAGTGAGGTTGGTTACCTAGCTCCAGCTGTTTTTTTAGTACCATTTCCTATTATTGCTATTATGGGCGGTGTTCAAAAGTTGTTAGGGAAAGAAAATGATAAAACTGCTAAACATCTAGTAAAATCATTACTCTATGGTGTTCCCTTGTATGTGGTTTTTTCAATTATTTGTAGCTTTTATATCGAAGCAAACTTAAAAAACCATGGCTACACTTACTGCTCTTGGTATAAGTATTCACCAACACGCTCACCCGATGTATGGCTAAAAAATAGTGAACTTTGTTTGAAAGTTCATCATTACGTTGTGTTAGATGTTGAAGAGTGGTTTGAATGGCATAATGAACAAGGTATTGAACCTCAACTTGATGAGCTAAAAGCCTTTATTGCTAAAGCAAATAAAAAGCAAGGTCGCTAAGCTAAACGAATATTATTAGACATCAGAAAAGGAATGTCATGCCACTTTTTAAATGGAAAAAATCTAGAGAAAAATTTTCTGATCTTGATTTGAAAAACAGGCTTGGGATATGCGTTGGTATTATCTTTTTTTCTATACTTAGCGCTCTTTCATTATACGTATCATATATAGGGATATCACAAAATTTATTTTTTGATGACGAAAGTTACTATATCAGTGAATCAGGTATATTAGTACCAGCTATTCTCCTGTCCCCATTCCCCCTTCTAATGTTGTTATCCGGAGTACAAAAAGTATGTAATTATAAAAATGAAAAAACGTTCTTTTTTATGATTAGAATAATGGTTTTTGCAATTCCTATATGTTTCTTTCTAATGGTTGTTAGTAGCTTTTATGTCGAAGCTAGTTTGAAGAACCATGGCTACACTTACTGCTCTTGGTATAAATTTTCCCCAACACGCTCCCCCGATGTATGGCTAAAAAATAGTGAACTTTGTTTGAAAGTTCATCATTATGTTGTGTTAGATGTTGAAGAGTGGTTTGAGTGGCATAATGAACAAGGTATTGAACCTCAACTTGATGAACTAAAAGCCTTTATTTCTAAAAAAAATAAAGAGCAAGGTCGCTAAACTAAACGAATATAATTAGATATCAGAAAAGGAACTTCATGCCGTTTTTAAAGTGGGAGAGATCAGATGAAAAGTTTTCTGATCTTGAGGTTAAAGCTAAGTTTTTAATATTTATAACGATTATTTTTTTAAGCTTTATTACTTTATTAATCACGTATGCGTCATATAAAGGATTAAATGAGCATGTGTTTTTTGATAAAGATCATTACTATATAAGTGAAGTAGGGTTACAAGCTCCTGGCTTTTTCATATTGCCGCTCCCGCTTTTTATGATAATTGCAGGTGTTCAGAAGATCTTTAATTATAAAAATGAAAAAACATTTTTGCTGATGATAAAGTCAACATTAGCTGGCTTAGTTTTATACTTTATTTCGTCGATTGTGTTGAGTTTCTATATCGAAGCAAACTTAAAAAACCATGGTTACACTTACTGCTCTTGGTATAAGTATTCCCCGACACGCTCCCCCGATGTATGGCTAAAAAATAGTGAGCTATGTTTGAAAGTTCACCATTATGTTGTGTCAGATGTTGAAGAGTGGTTTGAGTGGCATAATGAACAAGGTATTGAACCTCAACTTGATGAGCTAAAAGCCTTTATTGCTAAAAAAAATAAAGAGCAAGGTCGCTAAAATAAACGAATGTAATTAGATATCAGAAAAGGAATTTCATGCCATTTTTTAAATGGGAGAGATCAGATGAAAAGTTTTCTGATCTTAATTTTACTACTAAATGTTGGCTACTGTTTGGCTTGATATTTATGACTTGTATTGCGATTTTATTGCTTTATGGGGCAAATAAAGGAATGAATGAGCATGTGTTTTTTGATAAAGGTGGTTATTATGTAAGTGAGGTTAGTATTCAGGCTCCTGCTTTCTTTTTATTACCATTCCCAGTATTAATGATGATTGGGATAATTCAAAAGATCTTTAATTATAAAAATGAAAAAACATTTTTGCTGATGATAAAGTCAACATTAGCTGGCATAGTTTTATACTTTATTTCGTCGATTGTGTTGAGTTTTTACATTGAAGCAAACTTAAAAAACCATGGCTACACTTACTGCTCTTGGTATAAATTTTCCCCAACACGCTCCCCCGATGTATGGCTAAAAAATGATGAACTTTGTTTGAAAGTTCATCATTACGTTGTGTCTGATGTTAAAGAGTGGTTTGAGTGGCATAATGAGCAAGGTATCGAACCGCAACTTGATGAACTAAAAGCCTTTATTGCTAAAGTAAATAAAGAGCAAGGTCGCT
>NZ_JAOCZL010000022.1:0-66844 GCF_041414825.1 Pseudoalteromonas sp. 68 DY56-GL68 | reverse complement strand
ACTTGATGAACTAAAAGCCTTTATTGCTAAAGTAAATAAAGAGCAAGGTCGCTAAGTTAAATCGTGGCTGTTTTAAATTAGACAGTTTTAGTGTGATTCAAAGCCGCAGATGCGGCTTTATTTTTTGGGGCCTAGAATACGTTTTGTCGATGCTGTTTTCGTTGGGGCAGGGGCTTTGTTGAGCACCATCACAGGGCGGGTAACAAAGATGTTATTAGGGTAAATAACTTTATGCCCATCAACGTGTTCAAGCACAACATTCATTAATCCCATTTCAGTAATGCGACCTTCAAGAAAGTTTGCGCCATCAATCACTCTTACCCAATAGCCAACACGGTAGTCGTTTTGAATGAACATGAGTAAAAAGGCTGTTAAGTTACTAAGAAGTGACCATGCAGCAAACAGTGCAACGCCGAGCATGGCAAAAATTGAGGAGCCAAGCACTAACAAACCACGCAACTCGATCCCCCAAAAAACTAATACTAAGCACAGCATAACAATGGCTAGAATAATATTTAGTAGGAGCTCTGCGCGGTATTCACGATGAGGATCGGCTTTTCCTTTGATTGCTTTAAGCAACAGCTTTTTCGTAGTTTTACGAAGCAACGGGTAAAGCAAAATCGCGATAATTGTGACGATTAAATGGTATTGCTCATTAAAAAGTTCGACGAAGTCCAAACGGGTTCCTAAGTTAAAGATTTACGCACCAATTTTAGCGTTTTAGGCTGTGAAAAACAGTACTTTAAAAAGTATTTTTAACGGTGACGAGCCACTGCACAGAGTCAATATCATCATCTTGTTTGTTAATTGGCGCAGCAATATCGAGGTGAATAACCGTGCCTGCATTTGCGCGACTTGGGGCTAAGCGAAGCCCAACTCCGACGTTTTGTAATACGTTGCCGTTGGAGCCATTGTCTTTATCGTTATACCAAGCACGGCCTATATCGTAAAAGGCTGCACCGCCGACTTTAAATAATTGTAGTAAGTCATATTCCCAATAATAGCGTTTTTCTAATGTTACTAGAAAGCTGCGATCACCTACTTGGTAATCCAAAGGGTAACCGCGTAAACCATTCTCGCCCCCTAAGGTTAGTTGCTTATCTGCGGTCAGGTTTTTTGCATATTGCAGACGCACTTTTGCATACCAAGTTTGTTGTATGCTGGTGTTTAAGTAGTACTGAACTTGTGAACTGGTTATTAAGTTTTCAACATCGTCTTGCTCTTCATTCCAATAGCCATCAATGTCTGCTTTGAAACGCCATAGTTGATTATCACCAGTGTAATGCGCTTTAGATAAAGAGAGCGAGTAAATGGTGCGGCTGGCATCATCACTTATATCTTTACTTGAATAGCCCAGTAAGGCACTAATATTCCAGCCTAAATTAAGATCCTCGGTGCGGTAGATACTGTCAAAATTTCTCACTTTAACAAAATGGTCTTCAAACCACTGGCCACGAATATAGGGGTAACTTACGTTACGATCATTGGCGATCGGTAAATGTGTTTCAGGAATGGCTGCAAAGGTATCTTCTCGGTTTTCAAACCCGATGCTAAGGCGCTGAGTCCAATTATTTGCAAAATGACGTGAGTGGCCAAAGTAGGCCCTATTTAAAATCGTTTTTTGTTCAAATTCGCTAACAACATCACCGCGGTAATATAGCGACTCACGACGCTGGTCAGAGTAACTCGTAAAACCATAGCTGTAAGGAGTATCTATTGAGAAAAAGGGATAACTTAAATCTATGTAGTGGCGTTTACCATCATCGTTGTCTGAGTATTCAATACGCCCTCGATAACGGCTAGATAGAATATTAGGATCATCATATACGAATAGATAACCGGTACGATCAGCATCACGCGTGCGCGAGAAAGAAACGCGTTTACCCCATCCTAAAAAGTTAGATTCACGAAAACCAATACTCGATTCGTTTTCACCGCCACTGCGGCTAAAGCTTATTTCAGGAAGCAAAGTCCATAAATCACGCGTCACGACCTTCACACGAACATTACCATCGCAATCAAGGTTAGCGTGAATGCGTGCGTCATATAGGTAGCCTTGCTTACGTAGGAGCCGCTCTGATTCTAGTAGCTTACGAGGGTTATAAGTATCGCCTTCACTGAACAGTAAAACGCTATGAATAACTTCAGGCTCCGTTGTCATGTGCGCACGGTTTGCAAAGCGAAATAAAAAGTTATCTTCTTCTTCAAGTTCAGTGTTGAAGACATTAAGTTGCTCAAGCTCGACAGCAACAATTTTACGATTTTCGGCGGCTTCGGGGAGTGGGTTGTCGGTATCAAGTTGGCGACGTAGGTTGTTATCTTGTGATTTAAGCGTACGTTGGTTTTGACAATAATTGTTATCATCACTAGGTAGCTGCTGCGCATATGCACTTGCTGCCATGCTTACTGTCAGTAATGTCGTTAACCGAGCAACAAAGTGCGACTGCTTAAATCCCATTTACACCCTTAGTTGTTTATGTCTTATACAGATACTACATACTAAGCGCAGAAAAAAGTCTAGCTTATTATTGTAACTGCATAACTAAATACTGATAAAGGTCAGCTAATAAGGCTGCTGCTTCAACGCCTTCGGCGTTAATCCAAATACTTTCACTGTAATGTTCAAAGTTTAGATTAAAACTATGATCTGTAAAGTGAAACCTTACTCTATGTCGATCAGCTCCCGCATCAAAGTCAGCGGTTTGAATAGCTGGAGCGTGCAGGAAAAGTGTAGCCCATAACGCAAAGTCTTCATCGGTGGGATGTTCGCTTGGCGTGATGATAATAACTTGATGTTTAGCATCGTATAAAAGTTCAGTCATACTTACCCTAGTTGGTTGCGAGGTAATCGCGAATGGTATTTAAAAACGGTGCCCCATACTTGTTAAGCTTTGTAAAACCAACACCCGATACTTTCAAGAACTCACTGTCATTGGTTGGCATTAGCTGCGCCATTTCAGCAAGGGTTTTATCATTGAACACTACATAAGGTGGCACATCGTCTGCATCTGCAAGCTCCTTACGTAGAGCACGCAGTCGCGCAAACAGCTTTTTATCGTAATTGAATTGAGCAAGTTTATCTTGGTATACGTGTTTCGCTTGAAGGCGGGGTTCTGCCAGTTGTAGGGCGTATTCACTTTTAAGCACTGCGCGTGCAGCTTCGGTTAAACGAAGCGAAGAACCTTGCGTGATGTCTTGGCTCAATAAACCCTGATGAATAAGCTGCCTTAAAATACTCAGCCAAAACTCCACACTGTGATCTTTACCTATCCCATAGGTGCTTAGCTGGTGGTGATTATTATCACGGATACGACTGGTGTTAGCGCCGCGCAACAGCTCAACAATATAACCAATACCAAAGCGTTGCTCAGCACGGTAAACACAGGATAGTGCTTGCTGGGCAACCAGTGTACCGTCAAAGCTTTTTGGTGGATTTAGGCAAATATCGCAGTTACCACACGTTTCGCGTTTGTATTCACTAAAATAATTGAGCAAGATCTGTCTGCGACAGGTTTGTGCTTCGGCAAAGCTGGCCATAGCGTTAAAGCGCTGCTCTTCAACACGGCGACGTTGCTCGTCCTCAATATCTTCAAAAAAGCGGCGGACGCGGCCGATATCAGCTGGATCAAAATACATAATCGCTTCTGCGGCAAGACCATCACGACCAGCACGACCTGTTTCTTGGTAATAGGCTTCAATACTTTTTGGAATATCGTAATGCACTACAAATCGCACGTTTGGTTTGTTGATACCCATTCCAAACGCAACGGTGGCGACCACAATTTGAATATCGTCACGAGCAAAGCCCGATTGTACAAATTGGCGTTGCTCGTTACTCATACCTGCATGATAAGCCGCGGCATTAAATCCTGCGTCAGCGAGCTTTTCAGCCACATCATCAACACGTTTTCGGCTGGTACAGTAAATTATACCGCTCTGATTTTGCTGCTCTTTTAAATAACGAAGTAGTTGCACCATCGGTTTGAACTTTTCTTCAATGGTGTAACGAATATTGGGTCTGTCGAAACTGCCTGTGTGCACGTATGGGTGATTAAGCTGGAGCTGTTCAATAATATCGTAGCGCGTTGCTTTGTCTGCTGTGGCAGTTAAGGCCATCATAGGCACATGCATAAAGCGCTGTTTTAATTCATTGAGCCTACAGTAATGTGGCCTAAAATCGTGCCCCCAATGCGATACACAATGGGCTTCATCAATCGCAAATAAGGCTAGCTTAAGATGGCTCAAACGCTCTAAAAAATCATGCTGTAAGACTTTTTCTGGTGCAACATATAAAAGCTTAATTTGACCATAATGCAGTTGCTGATACACCGTTTGTTGCTCTTCAAATGGCAAGCTATTGTTAATATAGGCGGCTTGAACACCAAGGGCACGAAGTTGCGCAACTTGATCTTGCATGAGGGAAATAAGTGGCGAAATAACCACTGTGACGCCATCAAGGATCAAAGCAGGTACTTGATAGCACAATGACTTACCACCGCCAGTAGGAAGCAGCACGAGCGAATCTTGTCCGTCTAGCGCGGCGGCTATAATAGCGTGTTGGCCATCACGAAACTCACTGTAACCAAATACTTGTTTGAGTACGGCTTGTGGTGAGCGAATGGGTGTGTTGGTTGTTGCGGTATTGGTATTCATCGCGAGCATTTTAGTGTTTTTTTATAGCGATGTCTTTAGCAATATACCCAAACGACCTCAAGATGCAGAATTTAGCGTTTCACAGGGGCTTAATATCAAGGCGTTACTTTGCAACAATCAGTCCCTTTTAAGAAGTAATAACGATGAGAGTAAGTGCCTGTGGAGCGCCCAAAAGGTTTATTTAACCCGTTTTAGTTGCGCAGTTAGAAAGGGGGCGTAAAATAGTGTTTTTAATCAATAAAGCCTAACTTATGCCTACCAATACCGAACAGCGAAAAGGGGTCATTTTCGCGTGTTTAGCCTTTTTTATGTGGGGCTTAGCACCCATTTATTTTAAGCTTCTACAAGATATTTCTGCTTTTGAAATATTGATGCACCGTGTTATTTGGTCGGTGTTATTTTTACTTCTTATTATTGCTGTTCGTCATCAGTGGCAGCGAATTCGAGTTGCTTTAAGTCAGCCTAAACTGCTGTTTATGCTGGTGGTTACCGCTACCTTGTTGGGCTTTAATTGGGGGTTGTTTATTTGGGCTGTAAATAATAACCACATGCTGGATGCAAGCTTAGGTTATTACATAAATCCGCTTTTAAATGTATTACTAGGGATGCTTTTTTTGGGTGAGCGTTTACGTAAGTGGCAAGGTGTTGCAGTAGGTTTAGCCTTGTGCGGGGTACTGTTACAGTTAGTAAGTTTTGGTTCTTTCCCTGTGGTTGCGTTCTCATTGGCGGGCTCGTTTGCTATTTATGGTTTACTACGTAAAAAGCTGCCTATTGAGTCATTACCAGGCTTGTTGCTCGAAGCGCTAATTTTACTGCCTGTTGCATTGATTTACTGGTGGTTAATGGTACCGACTACAAGCTCAGATTTTACGGCTAATAATTGGCATATTAACTTATTGCTGATCAGTGCTGGTGTTGTGACAACTTTACCTCTTTTATGCTTTACAGGTGCAGCTAAGCGCTTGCAATACAGTACCTTAGGTTTTTTCCAGTATATAGGTCCGAGTTTAATGTTTGTGCTTGCTGTGGCGTTTTATGGTGAAGTATTTGATGCTGAGCGGGTGGTCACATTTGCGTGTATTTGGAGTGCGTTGGCATTATTTAGTTGGGACTCTTATCGCCAAAGCCGTAAGCAGCGAAAAGCACAGCTAGCCGCCGTAACTAAGCCAGTATAGAGCTTAACTCACTAGTTTGTTACGGCCACTTTCTTTGGCTTGATAAAGTTTTAAGTCGGCCTGTTTTATAAGTTCATCAAGGCTATAAACAGGCCCATTATGAAAGCCTATCGATAAGGTGAAGGCTACCTTATCTTTACTAAATTCAGTACTGTGCTTTTGGACAAAAAGACGAAACTTTTCTAATCGTTGGTATGCTTTTTCAGCGTCTTGATCTGCAAAGTACACCGCAAACTCTTCACCACCAAAACGACCAACAAGGTTATCTTTGAAGTAGGTTTGCATACATTGTGCTAGCCCTTTTAAAACTTCATCCCCTGCATCGTGGCCGTATTTATCGTTAATTGCTTTAAAGTGATCTACATCGATCATTCCTAAAGAGACTTGATTGTTGGCAAGTTTAGCGGCTTTTAAGTGGCTATTTGCTTCACCAAAAAAGTAGCGGCGGTTAGGGAGTTTTGTAAGATAGTCAGTGTTTGCCTGTAAACGAATCGTTTTAATATTCTCAAGCATGTCGACGTTCTGGCTAAGCCGACAATAAAATTCTTCGCTATTAAATGGTTTACGCAGGTAGTCATCTGCACCTGATTTTAAAAAGCGTGTTGAAAGATGCAATGTATCCAGTGCTGATATACCGATAATTGCTTTTTCGTCGTTTGAGTATAAACGGCGAATCTCGACACAGAGCTCATCACCGTTCATATTCGGCATTTCGTTGTCGGTGATAATGACGGAAATGGTTGGATTTTCAGCGAGGACTTTTAATGCTTGTACACCATCTTCAGCCTCTAATACTTGGTATTTATGCCGTGTAAGCAGGTTACAAATATAATGACGAGTGGATGCAGAATCATCAACCACGAGTACTTGAATTTGCTCATTACGAGGTAAGCGAGTAAGTTGTTTCTCTAGGTATTGATATGCCTGTTTATTTTCTTTAGTGATGTAATCAATAATAGGGTGTTTTTCAACAATATTGCGTGTGGTTTCATCAAGGTTACCAGTCATTACAATGGTAGGGATGTCGGCTGCAATGGTACAAGGTACGGCTTCGCCAGTTGGCGCATCAGGAAGAATAAAATCAACAACAGCGCAAAAGTAACTGTGTTGGTTAATGAGCTCCTTTGCTTCTGCTAAAGAACTGGCAATATCCGCTTCATAGCCAACTTTTTGCGCGATATGCTTTTGCACTCGCGCAATGGTTGGCGTATCTTCAATTATTAATAGTCTTCGAGTCACAACTTGCCTTGTAATAACTTATTGGCGAAACAAAAGTTATTACAAGTTTTAACCCTAAAAGGGTAAAAAAGCAAATCGTTATAAGCTGTCTGACTCAGAATAATATTCAACACTTTGCGATGTTGGACTTGCAATTCGAGAACGACCAAATAAAGTGTGAAACTTAGTTTTGCAGGTTGTCTGTTTAAGGTATTTTATCCAAGCGCGCTCAATCGGATTAGTGGCTTCTAAATTACCTGTAACAACTTGTACAAATTGAGTTTGAAATTCATTTTGTGGTTCTAGGGTTTTGTTGTATAAACCCTTTAATATAACACCATGCTGTTCGAGAATGTCGGCTTCTAGCAAAGTGAAGTGACCACTACGACCAAAACCGCGTGGGAAATTTTGATCATCATAAAATTGACGTTGGCTTGCAAATGCCTGACGAAGTGATGAAATGTCAATGCTCATGGCTTTATCCTCATGCCCTAATTTCTTGCAGGAGTATGGATCAAGTTGTCGATTTTATTAAACAAGTTATTTTTATCGTAAGGGTAAAAAATGGATATCGATTTATTGAAGACTTTTGTTGAAGTCGTGCGCACGCGCCATTTCGGCAAAGCAGCTGAGAATTTATATATTACGCAGTCTGCGGTGAGTTTTCGGATCCGACAATTAGAGCAAGGTCTAGGTGTTAACTTATTTATTCGCCAGCGTAATAATATTCAATTAACAGCTCCAGGCGAGCGATTATTGCCTCATGCACAAATGATCATAACTGGCATGCAAAGGGCAAAAGTCGATGTAGCTCTGGCGGATAATATGCACAAGCAAATTAGCCTAGCAGGCACCCCAAATGTTTGGGATGCATTTTTGCAGTTTGGTATTACTAATATAGTCTCTGCAATGCCTGGTGTGTCACTTGTTGCTGAAGTTAAGGCTCAGCAAGAAAGCACTCGTTTATTACTAGAGCGTACATTAGATCTTGCTGTGCTGTTCGATCCTCCGAAGGTGGATGAACTTGTTGTTAAGCGAATATGTGAACTACCAATCATTCCTGTTAGTGCTTTTGAAGCTGCAAATAGTGAAAACTTTTTCGATAAGCAGTATGTGTATGTTGATTGGGGAACGTCCTTTTCGTTATGGCATGCACGTGAGTTTAATGGCCACGCACCTCCTTATTTTAGAACCAGTACAGGACGTATAGCACTCGATTTAATTTTAAAATGCGGCGGCAGTGCATTTATTCCTCAACTACTGGTTGAGGAGCAATTAAAGGCGGGTGAACTTTATCATGTTGAAGATGTGGCCCACACGTCCCGTGATGTGTTTGTTGCGTATCATAAAGACAATGAACAAACCCCTTTATTAGAAAAGTTAGTGACCTTATTAATTGCGCTGAAAATAAAAGCTTAAAGTTAACTTAATTTAGCTTTCATAAAAATTTAATGCTGTAACAGAGTGTTGCGTTTTTATTTCAAGAATATTCATATTTTATGAAGCTAAATTGACGTTTTTATTTCAGCTGTCATCTTTCTGTCATTTTTCGCTGGCACACTGCGCTCAATCAAACACGAGTATGTGTTTTTTGTTGCGATTATTGAGGAAACGACATGAAATTTGCAAAGTCTAGCTTATTCCTAGCTTTATTTGGTGGTTTATCTTTTTCTGCATTAGCTGATGTAGATTTATATGGTAAAGCCAACGTGACTGTTCAATCATCAGATGATGGCGAAGGGTCTTTTACTGAAATTAAAAGCAATAACTCACGTTTTGGCTTAAAAGGTTCTGAGAAGCTAACTGAAGGCTTAGAAGCTGTATACAAATTTGAGTTTGGTGTTGATGTCTCTGATGCTGATTCGAAAGGCGATAACGATGACAACATTACTGCACGTAACCAATATGTAGGTGTTAAAGGTGGCTTTGGTCAAGTTGTAATTGGTCGTAATGACACTGCAATGAAGCAGTCTCAAGGTAAAATTGATTTATTTAATGACCTTGAAGGTGATATTAAAAACGTATTCAAAGGTGAGAATCGTTTAGGTGATTCTATCTCTTATGCATCAAATGATTTTAGCGGTTTCAAAGTATTAGCGACTTACATCGCGGAAGATGATGTAGATGCTGATGATGGATACTCAGTAGCACTGACGTATGGTGACGCTAAACTTAAAGAAAGCAAAATATACGCTTCTGTTGCAGCAGACAGTGAAGTGAAAGGCTACGATATTGTTCGTGCGACAGTGCAAGGTAAAGTTGGCGACTTCAAACTAGGCGCAATGTACCAAACACAAGAAAAAGTAGATGGCAGTGCAGAGGCTGACGGCTATTTAGTGAATGCGGCTTATCAAATGAATAGCAATACATTTAAAGTTCAATATCAAGTAATTGACTTTGATGAAGGCGACAAGAAAACAGCTATTTCAGCAGGTGTTGATCACAAGCTAAGCAAAAACACTAAGGTATTTGGTTTCTACTCAACATTTGATACTGACAACCAAGTTGATCAAGACTACTTAGGTGTTGGTATTGAGTACAAGTTTTAATCCTCTAAAGGAATAACTCCCTTACTTGTTAGCCCAGCATCTGCTGGGCTTTTTTGTATTATCTGTATTACGCTAAGGCGTAGTCGGACTTGCCAGCAAGCCAACGTTGAATAAGCTTTTCACTTTGTGTGGGGAATTGCTCAAGCATTTTAAATGCGATTGGGCGTACTTGTGTTAAGGTTTGTTTATCACGGCTCAAGTCAGCGATTTTAAAATCAGCTAAGCCTGTTTGTTTTGTGCCAAGTACTTCACCTGGACCGCGAATTTCGAGGTCTCTTTCGGCGATAACAAAGCCATCATTGCTTTCACGCAGCACTCCTAAACGTTTTTGAGCAGTTGCAGAAAGCGGAGCATGATAAAGTAATACACAGTGTGATGCTGTTGCACCACGTCCAACACGGCCACGTAATTGGTGTAACTGAGCAAGCCCTAATCGTTCTGGATTTTCAATTATAATCAGGCTCGCATTGGGCACATCAACCCCCACTTCAATCACTGTCGTTGCAACTAATACGTGAATATTTCCCGCTTTAAACTCGCTCATAATGGCTTGTTTTTCAGCGGCTTTCATACGGCCATGTACTAAGCCTACCTGCAATTCAGGAAGTACATTTTTTAATTGTTCGGCGCTGTCTTCTGCTGCTTGGCATTGCAGTACTTCCGATTCATCGATTAAGGTGCAAACCCAATATACTTGACGGCCCTGCTCTTGGCAGGCTGTTTTGACCCGTTGAATAATTTCATCACGGCGAGTATCGGGGATTGCGACTGTCGTAATCGGTGTTCGGCCAGGGGGAAGTTCGTCTATGATGGAGGTTTCTAAGTCTGCATACGCTGTCATTGCTAAAGTGCGGGGAATAGGTGTTGCGGTCATAACGAGTTGATGTGGGTAGCAATCACCAAAACGCCCTTTTTCACGCAGCGATAAGCGCTGATGCACACCAAAGCGGTGTTGCTCATCAATAATAATTAAAACAAGGTTATTAAACTCAACCTGATCTTGAAATAGTGCATGCGTACCCACAATCATTTGTGCTTCGCCAGAGGCTATTTTTTCGAGTGTGACAGTGCGCTCTTTACCTTTGCTTTTACCTCCAAGCCATGCGACTTCAATACCGAGTTCTTTAAACCATTGGCTAAAATTGATGCCATGTTGTTCTGACAAAATTTCGGTAGGTGCCATAAGTGCCACTTGGTAACCTTCACTAATCGCTGTTAAAGCGCTCAATGCTGCGACTAACGTTTTACCTGAACCAACATCTCCTTGCACTAACCTCATCATTGGGAAGGGATGTTGTAAGTCTCCTTTGATTTCTGCAACCACCCGACTCTGCGCATTAGTTGGGCTAAAAGGGAGTTGTGTTAAAAACTGTTGTTCAAGTTGATTATGCGGTGTTAAAGCGACCGCTTTGACACTTTGACCTTTTTGACGAAGTTTTAATAAGCTGATGTTTTGTGCCAGTAACTCTTCAAATACAAGCCGTTGCTGTGCAGGGTGAAAGCCTTGCTCCAGTGCCGTTAAATCAACATCATTTTGTGGGCGGTGCAGAGTTAAAAGTGCATCACTTAAACGCATGCCAGTTGGTTGAAATTGTTCTGGCAATAATTCTTCTACAGGGTATTTTGCAAGTAAGTTGAGCGCTTGATCACTTAAAGCACGAATAGACAGCTGCTTCAGCCCTTCTGTGACAGGATAAACCGGTGTCAGGGTTGTGTTTGTTGGTTGCTCTGACGGAGTGTCTGACAAACTATATTCAGGGTGAGTCATTTCAAAGCCAACCCGCCCACGGCGTATTTCGCCAAAGCAGCGTATGATTTTACCTGTACTCAGTGCATTTTTTTGTGCCGCATTAAAGTTAAAAAAACGCAGCGTTAAGCGACCCGTGCCATCATTCACTTGGCATACCAACATACGGCGCTTGCCAAATGTGATTTGGCTTGTTTCCACAGTGGCTTCAATGCTGACATGGCTGTGAGGTTGTAAGTCACATATGGCATGTATACGAGTGCGGTCTTCGTAGCGATGAGGCAAATGAAACAGCATATCTTGCACTGTGTTTATTCCCAGCTTAGCAAGACGCTCGGCCATTTTAGGGCCAACGCCTTTTAATTCAGTAATAGGATAGTGTGCTAAGCTAGGGTGACTCAAAGGTGACTCAAATTATTAATTAGTAGACTTTTTTCAGTTTACTTGCACTCGTCAGTGGCTTCAAGCGTTTGCGTGTGCTTTAACGTGTGCCAAAAGATGTCATCAGCAACGATTTCGCCATTTTCATCAAGAGCAGGGTAGGGAAGCGCTTTTTCGCGGCATTGCTCAGCAATAATGGGGTGGCAACCTTCAAACAAAATACGGTGCTTCACTTTTTCATCGAGCATATTACGGTTATACAAGCCAGCTTCTTCGCGTTGGCGTTGTGCTTCAAACAAAATAAGTGCCGCTGCGACAGAAACATTCAGCGATTGCACCATACCTTGCATAGGGATGATGATGTTCTTATCTGCATGTTCAAGCGCACGAGGTGAAATGCCATCACGTTCTTGCCCAACAATCACAGCGGTTGGTTTGGTGTAATCTATTTCACGAAAATCAACGGCATCATCAGTTAAATTGGTTGCCAAAATTTGCACATCGGGGTTGTGGGCTCTCATCATAGCAACAGCATCATCAATATTGCGGTGTAAGTGAGTTTCGAGCCAATTCTTACTCCCACCAGAGGTATTATTGGTGAGCCACTTTTGATTATCAGGCCACACAGCATGTACGTGATGACAGCCAGTGGCGTCTGCTGTGCGGGCAATGGCCGACAAATTATGATGCTTGTGTACTTCTTCTAAGCAAACGGTTAGGTCTGTTTGACGGCGATCTAACACGCGCTTCACACGCTCAAAGCGAGTTGTATCCATAGTTATGTGCTCGTTGGCAGATTCTAATTGGTGCTGATTATACGCAGTATAGTGCTAAGGCACTACCGCTCTACTAATTGGATTTTGTAAGGAGATCAGTGTCTCGGTGGATTGAATAGCCTCGATTGCTTGAATCTTATTAATTAACACATCTTGTAGATGATCAATAGAGCGTGCCATCACTTTGATAAATATACTGTAGTTGCCTGTGGTGTAGTAGGCTTCAACCACTTCTTCTAACTCTTTTAAATGTAATAAAGTTTGCGGGTAATCGCGGGCATTATTCAAGTTAATACCTATAAAACAGCATACATCGTAACCGAGTTGCTTTGCATTAATGCTTACCTGAGTGCCCGTAATGATGCCAGCTTGTTTCATCTTTTCGACTCTGACATGAATAGTGCCAGCACTTACAGCAAAGCGTTTAGCTAATTCTGCATACGCTGTGCGCGCATTTTCCATTAAGGCATTAAGGATGTTTTTATCGAGATTGTCGATTTGATAATTTTCCATCGTATTTCTTAGTGTTAATTGTTGAATCAATAAAATTTATAGCATTATTTTTATGAAAATTTCAATGTTAAGTTCTTTTTATTAACGGTTATTGAAAATAACCTTTATTTAGTTGAGGATTGTTTTAACGAAGAGATTTCAGTTCTCTATTAAGCAAGTAACAATAACTGGGAATGAGGCCAATTATTATGAGTTCACACTACCTAAAGCAACAGCAGCAAATAAGCAAAGTAAAACAGTTCTTTTCAAGCCAACTTGAACAACAATTAGGGCTTGTTGAAGTACAAGCGCCAATTTTGGCTAAAGTCGGCGATGGTATACAAGATAACTTAAGCGGTACTGAAAATGCTGTGTCGGTAGCGGTGAAAACGATTCCTAGCAGTCAATTTGAAGTGGTGCACTCACTTGCGAAGTGGAAAAGAAAAACACTTGCAGATCATGACTTCTCTGTAGGTGAAGGCCTTTATACGCATATGAAAGCACTTCGTCCTGATGAAGAATCATTAAGCCCAATTCATTCAGTGTATGTAGATCAGTGGGATTGGGAGAAAGTTATCTGTGAGAGCACTGAGCGCACTTTAGATAAGCTCAAAGAAACCGTCACATCAATTTATCAAGCAATAAAATCAACAGAGCGCTTTGTTGCCAGTGAGTTTGGTTTAACGCCGTTCTTACCAGAGCAAATTACTTTTGTGCACAGTGAACAATTACGACAAATGTATCCCGATTTCACCGCAAAACAGCGTGAAAAGGCCGTCGCTCAAGAATATGGTGCAGTATTTCTAATTGGTATCGGTGGCGCACTTGCCGATGGGAAAATTCATGATGTGCGTGCCCCTGATTATGACGACTGGTCTACTAAAACCTGTAGTAAATTTTCCGGTTTAAATGGCGACATTCTAGTTTGGAATCCAGTGCTTGAAGATGCATTCGAAATATCATCAATGGGTATTCGTGTTAGCCCTGATGCACTTGCCACACAGTTGGCAATTACAGGTGACCAAGCACGCCTTGAGTTTGATTGGCACAAAGCATTGTTAGCGAAAAAATTTCCACAAACAATTGGTGGTGGGATTGGTCAATCACGTTTAGTGATGTTGTTGTTACAAAAACAGCATATTGGTCAGGTGCAAGTGGGTGTATGGCCGGAGCAATTGAAGCAGCAGGTTGACGGTATTCTTTAAATTAATGCTGTAAGTTAAAAAGAGGCTTTAAACCTCTTTTTAACTTGTTTTGAACTCAACTTCGATTTTATTTTCTTCCAGCTTCACTTTACAAGGCGGGTATTGGCGATTAGTTCGTAATACTTTGTCAAAAATATGAATTTCGACTCCTGAGTGAAGCGCTTTATTCACGACCAATTCGGCATCTTCGAGTAAGTCATGCAGATGGTGTTCTAAGCTTGATAGCTTTTTCTCTAATTGTTCGGCTTGTTGACAATAATGGTTTTGTGTCGCGCCTATTTTTGCGAGTAAAAGCTTTTTCTTTTCAGCATCTTTGACTTGATCTGCTTTTTCAATGGCTTCTTGCAATGTATCAAGCTGAGAGTCTGTTTGTGCGAGGTCTTTTAAACATTGGTCGGTTTCTGCTGTCACATCGGCGCCTGATGCGGCAAGGTTTACAACCATTTTAGCCCCTGATTCGTTGCCAATTTCACCAGCAAGAATTATTTGCGCATCGAGGATTTCTCCGCCAAATAACTTACCTTGCGGGTTATCTTCTTGGCCAACTTGCAACAGCTTTTTGGCTTTCATGATACAGTGGCTCGATTGGCGCTCTATAATAATATTATTGGCTTCTAAGTAACTATATTGGCCGTGTGATAGGTGAATATCACCTTGGCTAATAATATTACATGATAGCGTTTTATCATCGAGCTGATGACCAATCACACCTTGCTTAATGGTTATATCGCCAATAGCTGATAGATGACCAGATTCAACTGTTCCCATCACTGTAATATCACCTTTGGCATTTATACGCATGCCAGGTTCGACATTGTGAGTGACAATAACACTTCCTTCAAAATCAACATGACCACTTTTAACGTTTACGTCAGCAATAGTGAAAATATCATCGACACGCATGCCGTTAGCAATATCCACTGGCACGCCTGAAATTGCTGAAACTAATTCTAGCGGATTATTTTTTGAAATCTCTGTGCCTTCGCCTGCAACAAGTGCGCTGCTTTCACCTGCTTTTGCGGGTAGCACATCGCCAGTGACGGTAAATCCCTCTTTACCTGGGGTAGCGGGTATTTGTTTTACCAATAATACACCCGGTTCAACGCTGGCTAATTTACCAAAGTCGCGCATATCAACGGTGCCATCTTCGCGCAGTGTTGGCTTTTTCAATCGGTCTTTTAATGTTTCAACTTGTGGTACTAGCTTAGATGGCTGCCCATCAACAGGTAAACGCCCTTTTGCTACGACACCTTTTACCTTTTCTCCCGCGGGAAGCTCAAGTTGTTGTTGCAATAGCTTTTCTAAGTAGGCTTGTTTATAACCACGTGCGACACCTGCTTTGATTAGCTCTTTTTTGGCGTTTTCTAGGCTCATGATTGTGCCACCTTCGGCAAGTGTTAACTCGCCTGTAGCCAGCATTTTGTCATCACTGAGTGTTATTTCGAGGCTTGCATCATGCTTTGAGGCAACAACAAGCGTACGCTCTTTCATATCGGTTTTGAAAAAGTTGTTGATGGCATCATGATCCACTCTGCATTCACAGAAAGATGACTTCTCTAGTGCCTCAATGATAAAGGCAGCACTAGGTGGTGAGTGTTCATGAACATCCAATAAGATGTTTCCGTTATGAGCCAGCTTAAACACGTGGAGATCCTTTTATACTACGATAGCTAAAGGTATATATTTCTAATTAAAACTAGAATTATTAACACAGATTGCTAGAGAATTGCTTTTGAGTCAAGAGTTTCGGCTGAGAGATATGGGGATTTTTATAATAAAGTGCCAGCTATAAAAATAGCTGGCACGACAGATCAAAAGTGGCGATTAGTTTGTAGAAGGTAGCTCCATAATGCCATCAATCTCGACTTGTACACCTTTTGGTAATGCACGAACACCAATTGCTGCACGTGCTGGGTAAGGTTGTTTGAAGTATTGGCTCATCACGTCGTTAACAATCGCGAAATTAGATAGGTCAGTTAAGAAGATATTAACCTTAACCATGTCTTGAATTTGCCCGCCGGCAGCTTGACATACAGCCGTTAAATTTTTAAATACTTGATGAGTTTGCTCAGTAAAGTCTTCTGAAATCACTTCCATTGTTTCTGGTACAAGTGGAATTTGGCCTGATAAATAAACGGCCGTGCCTACTTTAACAGCTTGGCTGTAAGTGCCAATTGCAGCAGGTGCATTATCAGTAGAAATAAAAGATTTGTTCATGATTATCCTTGTTACTTTTTACGATAGACTCGCTGTACATCAGGCATCACACGAATGCGACGCATGATGTTGGCAACGTGAATACGATTTTTCACTGTAATGCCTAAGTCTATCATGTATAAATTACTTTCTTTTTCGTCGGTTGCTATCTCGACAATGTTTGCTTGGGTTGAAGCCACAACATTGGTAAGTTTAGCAAGTGCACCCTGATGGTTAATTATCTCAATCCGAAGGGCTGCAATGTATTCTTTTTCTGGGTTGTCATCCCATTTCACAACCAAGTATTTAGAGCGTTCTTTCTCCCAACCACGAATGTTTTTACATTCTTGGCGGTGAACGGTAAGGCCCTTACCTTGACTGATATGCGCAGTGATAGCATCTCCAGGTACAGGGCGACAGCATTTAGAGTAGTTAACTAACATGCCTTCGGTACCAATGATGGTTGCTTTGGCTTTTTTCGCGATATCGTTTAAGTCGTCGGTTTCTTCTTGTACTAGACGTTTTGCGATAAGTACACTCATTAGATTGCCAGAACCAATTTCAACAAGTAACTCTAGAACAGTATTTAGCTCATGCTCTGTTAGGACGCGTTGAATGTTCTCGTCTGGAATATCATCCAGTTTATGTTCGCCAAGGGCTGAATCCAGTAATCGACGGCCAAGTAACATTGCTTCTTCGTGTTGTTGGCTCTTCAGGTAATTACGAATACCAAGGCGCGCTTTTCCAGTGACGACAAAGTTTAGCCATGTCGCATTAGGATGTGCGCCTGAGCTGGTTATCACTTCCACGGTTTGACCCGTATCAAGCGCTTTGCTCAGTGGGTGAGGCTTACGGTTTACGCGAGCTCCAACACAGGTATTACCAACATCAGTATGAACCGCATAGGCAAAGTCAACAGCCGTTGCGCCCATAGGCAGCTCTACAATTCGGCCATCAGGGGTAAATACATAAATTTCTTCAGGGAATAGCTCTGTTTTAACGTTTTCAACAAACTCAAAAGACGAGCCTGCACTTTGCTGAAGCTCCAGTAAGCTTTGCATCCATTGGCGTGCACGTTGCTGTGCGGTATGGCCTGCGCTATCACCGGCTTTTTTATACATCCAATGAGCGGCAACCCCTTTGTCGGCCATATGATCCATGTCGTGGGTACGAATTTGAATCTCAACAGGAATACCGTGTGGACCAACTAATGAAGTATGAAGCGATTGATAACCATTGGTTTTTGGCACCGCAATGTAATCTTTGAAACGGGTTTCGATTGGCTTGTAAAGGTTATGAGCAACACCTAACACGCGATAACAGGTATCCATGCTGTCTACGTTAATGCGAAACGCATAAATATCCATCACTTCATTAAACGACAGCTCTTTATTAAGCATTTTTTTGTAAATGCTGTAGAGGTGTTTTTCGCGACCTGAAATAGTGGCGTCGATACCTGCTTCTTCTAAGCGTGCTTCTATTTCACTTTTAATGTTACTGATGACTTCTTTTCGATTACCGCGAGCTTTTACCACTTCAGATTTTAAAGCACGATGACGCATTGGGTAGAGTGCCTGAAAGCCTAAATCTTCCAGTTCATTTTTAATATCATGAATACCTAAACGGTTAGCGATTGGCGCATAAATTTCGAGTGTTTCGCGGGCAATACGACGGCGTTTGTCGGGACGAAGTGCGCCTAAAGTGCGCATATTATGTGTTCGGTCAGCAAGCTTGATCAAGATAACACGAATATCTTGAGTCATGGCCATAATCATTTTGCGATAATTTTCAGCTTGGAATTCTTTTTTATCTTTAAAGCTGAGCTTATCGAGCTTACTTACCCCTTCTACTAGTTCGGCGACAGTATCACCAAATATTTCGGCTAAATCTTGTTGACTAAAATCGGTAT
This sequence comes from Pseudoalteromonas sp. 68 DY56-GL68, assembly GCF_041414825.1. Lineage (NCBI taxonomy): Bacteria > Pseudomonadati > Pseudomonadota > Gammaproteobacteria > Alteromonadales > Pseudoalteromonadaceae > Pseudoalteromonas > Pseudoalteromonas sp. 68 DY56-GL68. The sequence continues at coordinate 48,543 of NZ_JAOCZL010000022.1, read as the reverse complement.
CTTCAATCACATCATGCATCAGGGCTGCCATGAGTGTTTCGTGATCTAAATGCATACCAGCAAGAATTTGTGTCACTTCGACGGGGTGGGTAATGTAGGGCTCGCCGCTTGAGCGAGTTTGCCCTTCGTGGGCTTCACGAGCTACCACGTAGGCTTTTTGTACCAGCTCTATATCAGCAGGCGACAAATATTCGGAAATTTTCTTTTTTAGACCTTCAAAAAGATACAAAGTCACACTCCAATGCGCTAATGAAGTAAATCGGTAACGGTATGAATAGAATATACGATGAAAAGAAGGGCTTGCCAACGGCTAGTGCAGAAATACTAGCCGTATAGCGAAATCAAAGCGGGGAGCTTGATTATTGGTTACCACCAACGATAGCAGCAACAGCAGCCATTTCAGCGGCTTCTTGGTGTTGTTGTTCTTCACGGTCAATTAAGTCCATTGAAGAGCTGTCAACTAACCCTTTTTCAATTTCACGTAAAGCAATGACTGTCGGTTTGTCATTTTCAGCATCAACAAGTGGATCTTTACCACCTACTGCGATTTGGCGGGCACGACGAGCCGCAACTAAAATTAAGTCAAAACGATTACCAATTGCATCTACTGCATCTTCAACAGTTACGCGAGCCATCTTAGCACTCCAAATAAATTTTTAAGCAAAGGCGTAGTTTACTGTACCAAGTTACATTCGCCAATAGCTTGTGGTTAATTTTTATCTTTATTACCTAAAATTGTATTATTTAAGTAAGGCGTTCAATAATTTTTGATGGCGAATAGTTTGGCTTTTGAGTGACAAACGTTTTGCCATTACAATTGTTTCGATTTCAGCAAGCGCAGTATCAAAGTCATCATTCACAACCACATAATCATATTCATTATAGTGGGATGTTTCAGATTGTGCCTTTGCCATTCTGCCAGCGATTACCTCAGCAGAGTCTTGACCACGGTTATTTAAACGTGATTCAAGCTCTTCTTTAGACGGCGGAAGAATGAAGATGGTTTCAACATCATCCACTAATTTGCGGATTTGCTGAGCACCTTGCCAATCAATATCTAAAAATACATCTATGCCAGCGTCGAGCTGAGTTTCAATCGCTTTTTTAGAGGTGCCGTAATAATTATCGAAAACTTGCGCCCATTCAAAGAAATCATTCTTGTCAATCAGTGCTTTAAATTCCTCAACCGACACAAAATGATAATGCACACCGTTTTCTTCGCCAGGGCGAGGTGAACGCGTTGTGTGTGAAACCGATACCTTCATATCGCTGTGTTTGTTTAGTAATGCACCAATTAAGCTTGATTTACCTGCACCTGAAGGGGCCGATAAGATAAATAAATTTCCGCGAGTTTGCGCCATGATCTGTCTCTATTGAAAATAAATAGGCTCGGACTATCGCTAATCCAAGCCTTTAATTTATCTATTGTACTTTATTTCGCTAAAAGTGCTCAAGTTTCAGGAATTACTCGTCTTCATTTTCAGGGACTGCCTGCTCCTCACCTTTGTGCTTTGTGGTATCAGATGTAGCTTGCTCACTCGGGGTGTTGGTTTGTTCCGTTGGTTTAGTCGTGTCTTGCCCACCACAGGCTCCGCAACAACTCATATGTTTCTCCTTTATCTTATTGTACAAGCGGACTGCTGCTGACATTAAAGTCGAAGCCTTCAATATCGGCGTCAGCAATTAATAGTTGGATATATTGCGCTATGGCTTTGCGCTCTACTTTTTTATTCAGGTAGTCTTCAATACGTGACTTCACGGCTTCAAAAGGCAGCTGTAGCCCAGGTTCTTTATGATCAACATAAACAAGGTGATAACCAAAGCGGGTTTCAATAGGGTGAGCAATTAAGCCAACCTCAGCACTGAATACTTGACGTTCAAACTCACTGACGGTTTGTCCTTTTGTTATTTGACCAAGTTGGCCACCTAATTGAGCCGAATCACATTTTGAATATTGCTGTGCAAGCTCACTAAAAGAAGCGCCTTCAGAGAGTGCACTTAGTAGGCTTTCAGCTTGATTAAGCGCATTGCTGCGCGCCTTTTCATCACTACTTGGTGCTGCAAGTAAAATATGTTTTGCTGCAATCAGTGGGGGAGTGGTGAATTTTGTTTTATTTTGTTGATAATAATGTTCGCACTCAGTCGCACTGGCACGGGGTAATTGCACTTCTGCTGCGATGAGTTTTTCGAGCAATTTATTTTGTCGTTGTTCGTCACTCTCTGAATTGTGCGTCTCTAGGTTGATGTTGAGCAATTGCGCGCGTTGCTGTAACAATTCGCCAATGATCAAACTCTGTGCAGCTTCTACCATTGCAGCGCGATGATCGTCGGCTGGGTGATACTGCATTTCATTAAGAATTTGTGTTTCGCTAATAGTATGTTGATTAACGTTAATCATATCGACCTCGCGGGGGATGCCCTGTCGAAACAGGGCATGATCTGGTTAAGATTTGCTACGAACCACTTGGTAGTTACGGCTTAAGTATTGTACTGGTACGCTGGCAATATGAACTAAGCGACTAAATGGGAATACCACAAATAATGTCATGCCGAGTGCAACATGCAGTTTATAAATCCAATGAACTTGTGTAATTGCTTCGGTTGCTTCGGTTAAATCAAAGGTCACAATGTTTTGTGCCCAGCTCATTAGTAGCAGCATTTCTGCACCGTCTAAATGGTTTGCTGAGACAAAAATTGATAATAAACCTAAAATTAATTGCACGTATAACAGCAGTAAAATTGCAATATCCATATTGCTGCTTGTGGCTCTAATACGCGGTTCAAATAGACGGCGTTTGATTAAAATGGTTAGGCCGTAAAAACAAATCAAACCAAACACACCGCCGAGTGTCATGGCAATGAGTTGCTTGTGACCTGCTTCAATACCAAACACATGCCAGATTTCTGCTGGTGTGAGTAAGCCAACAAAGTGACCAAGCAATACCATAATGATACCAATATGGAATGCGCGGCTGCCTTGTTTGAGCTTTTTACTTTCAAGTAGTTGGCTTGAGCCTGTTTTCCATGTGTACTGTTCTCGGTCGTAACGAATTATCGTGCCAATAACAAACACGGCTAAGGCGATGTAGGGATAAATCCCAAAGAAAAAGGTGTTTAAATAACTCATGATGAACTCCTTAACTGGCTTCTTGATTAAAGTCAGTCCAGCTAACTGGAACATATTGATCTTTGCGCTGAGATTCGTCAGGGCGATTGACTGAGCTTGGGCAGTTGGTTGCATCTTGTGCACCAAAAGTTATGGCTTCTTCTTCCCACTCTTTATCAATGGCTTGTTTCGTATCGTCGCGTTTTTCACCGTTGATTTGCTTGCGTAATGCATCGAGATCTAAATCACTCTGGGCAAGCTCTAACAGGCTTGAAAAGAGTAATGAGTAGTCACTTTCTCGTTTTTCAAGACGGCATAGTAGCAGGCCAAAAATATGGTCTACTTCGACCAGCCAAGACTGAGCATTTGCTTCGCCTTGGGTTGCTAAGAACTCTAAAAACAGGGGGATGTAGTCAGGTAGTTCATTTTGACTTAACTCTAAACCAGCCTGTTTGTATTGCTCTACTAAGTCGACCATGGCTTGACCACGGTCACGGCTTTCGCCGTGAACATGTTCAAAAAGCCACAGACCAAGCGCGCGTCCACGTTCAAACAATCCGTCATACTCGGCTTGCCAGTCGAGTATGTCTTTTTCACATTGTGAAGTGATAAAAGCACAGACAGCACGTTGATTTTGTTCTGTTAGTGAACTTTGTTTAAGGGTACTGATTAGCTCATCTTTCGCTTGTATAAGCTCAGGAGTTGGATAATCAAGTAAATGAGAAAATACACTTAAAACTTGCATAACTTACTCCTTGATCTCAACAGGGATGATCTGTTTCACAGTGGCTTTTTTCGCGCCAAATAAGTTCACCCCATTGTTACCATCGCTACAGCCATTACCAAAGCTAAAACCACAGCCATTTTTCATATCATAGGCATTCTCAGCATATGACTTATGACTGGTTGGTATCACAAAGCGGTCTTCGTAATTGGCAATCGCCATATAACGATACATTTGCTCAACTTGGTCAGCGCTTAGTCCAACTTGCTGAAGTACGTCGAGATCTTCAACACCATCGACTTGTTGTGAGCGTTTGAAAGCGCGCATTGCAATCATACGTTCAAGTGCTCGAACAACCGGTTTCTCATCACCTGCAGTTAGCAAGTTGGCGAGGTAGCGCATCGGGATACGTAATGATTTCAAGTCAGGAATAACGCCATTCATACCAACATGGCCGGCCTCTGTTGCTGATTGAATCGGTGACAATGGTGGGATATACCAAACCATTGGCAAGGTTCTGTATTCAGGGTGCAGAGGCAGCGCTACTTTCCAGTCCATTGCCATTTTATAGACAGGAGATTGACGTGCTGACTCTAACCAATTTTCAGGGATCCCTTCTTTGCGTGCTGCTTCAATGACCTCTGGATCGTTCGGATCTAAGAACATACTGAGCTGTGCAGGGTATAGGTCTTGCTCATTCGCTACACTGGCAACTTCTTCTATGCGGTCTGCATCGTAGAGTAGGACGCCTAAGTAACGAATTCGACCTACACAGGTTTCAGCACACACTGTCGGTTGACCCGCTTCGATTCGAGGAAAACAGAAAATACATTTTTCTGATTTACCCGATTTCCAGTTGTAGTAAATTTTCTTATACGGACAACCTGATACACACATCCGCCAGCCACGGCATTTGTCTTGGTCAATTAACACAATGCCATCTTCTTCGCGTTTATAAATTGCACCAGAAGGGCAGCTAGCAACACAGGCTGGATTGATGCAGTGCTCACACAGTCGTGGCAAATACATCATGAAGGTTTTTTCAAACTGCCCATAAATGTCTTTTTGTACTACGTCATCAAAGTTTTTATCTTTTTTACGCTCTGAGAACTCTGTACCGAGAATTTCTTCCCAGTTAGGTCCCCAATTGATTTTCTCCATACGCTGACCCGTAATTAACGAGCGAGGACGAGCAACCGGTTGGTGCTTGCTATCAGGTGCGTTATGCAGGTGTTGATAATCAAAATCAAACGGTTCGTAGTAATCATCAATTTCGGGCAAATCTGGATTAGCAAAAATATTGGCTAATAAACGACGCTTATTACCCTGTTTGGGCTCTAATACGCCTTTGCTATTGCGTTTCCAGCCACCATTCCATTTGCTTTGATTTTCCCACTCTTTTGGATAACCAATACCTGGTTTAGTCTCTACGTTGTTAAACCAAGCGTATTCAACTCCTTCTCGGCTAGTCCATACATTCTTACAAGTGATTGAACAGGTATGGCAACCGATGCATTTATCTAAATTTAGGACCATGCCAATTTGTGCACGTACTTTCATAATTTTATCCTCGGTTACTCATTATCTAGCCAATCAACCTTGTCCATTTTTCGGACAATTACAAACTCATCACGATTACAGCCCACAGTACCGTAGTAGTTAAAGCCGTAGGACTGCTGTGCATAACCCCCAATCATATGGGTTGGTTTCATAATGGCGCGGGTAACTGAGTTATGAATACCGCCTCGGGTTCCTGATACCTCAGAGCCTGGTGTGTTTACAATGCGCTCCTGTGCGTGGTACATCATGCTCATACCTTGTGGTACACGCTGTGATACGACGGCACGTGCGGCAATGGCACCATTAACATTGAAGATTTCGATCCAATCGTTATCTTTGATATCAGCCTCTTTTGCATCCGTTTCACTGATCCAAACAATTGGACCACCACGACTTAATGTCAGCATAAGTAGGTTGTCTGAATAGGTTGAATGAATGCCCCATTTTTGGTGTGGCGTAATCCAGTTTAAAACTAACTCTTTATTACCATTCGGTTTTTTATCCAATAATGGTTGAGTCGTTTTTAAGTTTACAGGCGGTTTGTACGACACCATAGTTTCACCGAAGTCACGCATCCACTGGTGATCTTGGTAAAATTGTTGACGGCCGGTAACGGTACGCCAAGGGATCAGTTCATGCACATTGGTATAGCCTGCGTTATATGACACATGCTCATCTTCAAGACCTGACCATGTTGGCGAACTAATGATCTTACGTGGCTGTGCTTGAATATCTCTAAAGCGAATTTTTTCCTCTTCTTTAGGGGTTGCTAAATGCGTGTGATCGCGACCCGTGAACTCTCCCAGTGCTTGCCATGCTTTAACAGCAACATGTCCATTGGTTTCAGGGGCAAGGCTCAAAATGACTTCAGCGGCATCAATTGCGGTGTCTATTTTTGGACGACCTTTGTGTGGGCCTTCGCCGGTGTGTGTGTAATTCAACTCACCTAAAAACTTTACTTCTTGGTCAGTGTTCCAATTAATGCCTTTACCACCATTACCGAGTTTTTCGAGCAATGGTCCAAGTGAGGTAAAGCGGTTGTAGGTATTTGGATAGTCACGCTCAACTTCAATCATATTGGGAGCGGTGACACCTGGGATCAGGTCGCATTCATTCTTCCACCACATGTTTATGCCATCGGGTTGAGCTAATTCGTTTGGCGTGTCGTGCATGAGTGGCAATGTCACTAAGTCTTTTTCAACACCCAAGTGACCTTCGCATAACGCTGAGAATTTTTTCGCAATACCTTTAAAAATATCCCAATCCGAACGTGATTCCCACACTGGATCAACCGCTTTTGAAAGTGGATGAATGAATGGGTGCATGTCGGATGTGTTCATATCATCTTTTTCATACCAAGTTGCGGTTGGTAACACGATATCGGAATACAAGCAGGTCGTTGACATACGAAAATCCAAGGTGACCCATAAATCAACTTTGCCCTCTGGTGCATCATCATGCCAGACAACGTCTTCAGGTTTTTTATCTCCGCTTTCGCCAAGATCTTTACCTTGCAAGCCATGTTTGGTACCAAGGAAATGGCGTAGCATATATTCATGGCCTTTACCTGATGAACCCAGTAAATTAGAGCGCCAAATAAACATGTTACGTGGGAAGTTTTTAGGGTTATCAGGGTCTTCACAGGCAAAGTCTAAATCGCCAGATTTAAGTTGCTGCACCGCATAATCTTTCGCTGACAATCCTGCTTTTTCTGCATCTTTACACAGTTGCAGTGGGTTCATGCCAAGTTGAGGGGCAGAAGGTAACCAGCCCATGCGTTCTGCACGTGTATTGTAATCAATGATTGAGCCAGTCCAATTCTCTTTATTTGCTAAAGGAGACAGTACTTCGGTCATTTCAAGTTTTTCGTAGCGCCATTGATCAGAATGGTTATAAAAGAAAGACGTACCGTTCATTTGGCGCGGTGGGCGTTGCCAATCTAAACCAAATGCAAGCGGTAACCAACCACATTGTGGACGTAACTTTTCTTGTCCAACATAGTGAGCCCAGCCACCACCAGATTGACCTACACAGCCACACATCATCAACATGTTGATTAAACCACGGTAGTTCATATCCATGTTGTACCAGTGGTTAAGCCCTGCACCGACAATGACCATACTACGGCCACGGGTTTTGTCTGCGTTATCAGCAAACTCACGAGCCACTTGAATGACATGATCAGCTTTTACACCTGTGATTTGTTCTTGCCACGCTGGGGTATAAGGCACATTGTCATAAAGCGATGTTGCAACTGCAGGGTCGTTCAAGCCATTATCTACACCGTAATGCGCAACCATTAAATCAAATACGGTGGCAACCAGTGCTTCGCTACCATCTTTGAGGGTAATTGTTTTAACAGGGACTTTACGAACTTGAATATCGTCATGTTCAGTATGTTGGAAGTATCCCAGTTCATGGGCTTGGCTACCGAAGTAAGGGAATAAGACTGATTCAACTTTATCTGAGTGATCTTTTAAGCTGAGCGCTAACTTAATATCGCTGCCATTTTTACCATCACGCTGTTCAATATTCCATTTGCCTTTTTCACCCCAGCGATAACCAATTGCACCGGTCGGTGAAACAAGTTCATTGCTGGTTTCATCAAGACCAATGGTTTTCCATTTCGGGTTGTTGTCTTGGCCTAAGTTATCAGCCAAGTCAGCAGCACGTAAGAATGCCCCTTGTGTGTAGCCTTTGTCGGTTTTATCCAACACGACAAGCATAGGCATATCGGTGTAGCGGCGAACGTAGTCGGTAAAATAACTACTTGGTTTATCAATATGGAATTCTTTTAGAATGACATGTCCAAACGCCATTGCCAGAGCGGCATCGGTCCCTTGTTTTGGCGACAACCATATATCTGATAATTTAGAGCACTCAGAGTAGTCAGAAGTAATAACAACCGTTTTGGTGCCTTTGTAGCGTACTTCTGTGAAAAAGTGAGCGTCAGGAGTACGTGTTTGTGGAACATTGGAGCCCCAAGCAATAATATAATTTGAGTTATACCAATCAGCTGATTCTGGAACGTCTGTTTGTTCCCCCCAGATTTGTGGCGATGCTGGTGGTAAATCACAATACCAGTCATAGAAGCTTAAGCAGTTACCACCAATCAATGATAAATAACGTGAACCTGCCGCGTAACTAACCATACTCATTGCCGGAATAGGTGAGAATCCCATGATACGGTCTGGACCGTAGGTTTTTGCGGTGTAAACATTAGACGCTGCGATGATCTCGTTTACTTCATCCCATTTAGCGCGGATCAAGCCCCCTAACCCGCGTTTTGATTTATAGCTCTTTGTTTTAGCAGGGTCGGTGACGATTGATTCCCATGCTTTAACAGGATCACTATGGACTTGCTTAGCTTCGCGCCATAGTTTCAATAACGCCTGACGAACCTTAGGGTATTTTAATCGGTTAGCACTGTATATATACCATGAATAGCTGGCACCGCGAGGACAGCCACGAGGTTCATGATTTGGTAAATCAGGACGAGTTCGAGGGTAGTCTGTTTGTTGAGTTTCCCAGGTAACGAGTCCGTCTTTTACATAAATTTTCCAACTGCATGAACCTGTACAGTTTACACCATGTGTAGAGCGTACAATTTTGTCATGCTGCCAGCGACGACGATAGCCGTCTTCCCAATCGCGATTTTCATCAGTTGTTACACCGTGACCACCCGCAAAGCTTTGCTTGTTAGTCTTGAAAAAGCGCATTTTATTCAACAAATGGCTCATTTACTTATTCTCCTATCCTGCTCAACTTTAGCGCTCAATCACTAGGCACCTTGAAGCGGCAGAAAGCTACATTGCAAATCAAATATAGTGTTTCAGCGCTACAGTAACTTGATGAGGATCAATATCACAATGGTGTTTAAGTTAATGAAAAAGAAGGAAATACCCACAATTAGGTAGTGTAATTTAACGTCTGTTTAGGTGAAAATACTGGTGTTGATAACATACAAGCGTTATGGTTTTGTAATTGATAAAAGGCAGGTAATCATTGTGGGTATTCGGCTAAATGAACTAAAAAATCGCTTTAATGGCTCTGTGATGGTGTACATCAAAGGGTCATTGGTTGGGATTATTAGTCTTGCTATTACGACCTTATTTGCATCGTATTGGATTACAGAATTAGCCGACTTAGATGCAAAAGCAATTAATTTAAGTGGCTCTTTACGAATGGAATCGTATCAGTTGGGTATGTTTGGTCTTGAGGGGAATAAGCAGGAAGTTGATAAACGTATTGCGATATTTGAAGAAAAACTCAGAGATCCCATTTTTCAAAAGCTGCAAAATGATGAACAGTTAAATAAATTGTGGTTGCAAACCATTGAACAGTGGCAAATATTTTTAAAACCCGCCTTAGTTAATTTACCTATCGAAAACAAAACACAGTTTAATTTATACGTTAAAGCGTTGGCTGAGAGCGCAGATGATTTTGTCTATGCAGTACAAATAGATGCTGAAAGCAAAATTAGATTACTGCGTACTATTCAAGTCGGCGCCTTGTTTATCACGTTACTGGTGGGTATGTTTACGTTGCATTTAATCAGTTTGAGGGTTGAAAAGCCCTTGGCTGAGCTGACTCATGCAGCTTATGCTATCGGCAAAGGTAACTTCACTCATCATGTCGACTTACAAGGGGATGATGAACTTGCCTTAATGGGAGCGACCTTAAACCATACGTGTGAGGCAATAGCATCGATGTATGGACAACTTGAATTACGCGTAAAGCAGCAAACTGAAAAGTTAGAACTTAATAATCAAACACTCGCCTTTTTATTTAAGACAGCACGCGTTCTTTTGGAGACAAGAGAAAAAAAGCATGATTTACAACAAACCTTTGATGAGCTTGCACAGCTAATAGGTGTACCAGACATTGAACTTTGTTTGATGACCGCAAGCGGTGATAGACCTTATATGCAAATAAAACCCAGCCAAGATCAAGTCGGTTTATGTGCTGCGAAAAATTGTGAAAGGTGTGAAGGTAGTGCGGCTTTTGTGTCGGTGGATGAACCAAGGGTTACACGCTTTCCATTAGTTTATGGAAGTGAGCATTATGGTGTTGTTGTCGTTCGAGGCGGGAGTGATTTTAATGAACAGTCTTGGCAGCTTCAGCTTGTCCAATCCGTAACCGATCAGGTGGCATTATCGCTTAACTTAGATGACCAGCAAAATAAAGACCGCCGAATAACGTTATTGCATGAGCGTACTGTGATTGCTAGAGAGTTACATGATTCATTAGCACAAGCACTTTCTTATTTAAAAATACAAGTTACCAGATTATCTAAAGCTCAAGAGAAGCAGCAATATGAACTACAGCAGCCGATTATTGACGAACTTAAAATGGGGTTAGAGTCAGCCTATCGACAACTGCGAGAGCTACTGACCACGTTTCGTTTAAAAATGGTAGAAGATGGGCTAGAAGCGTCTCTTAAAAAAACCATGGAGCAGCTAGCAGAGCAGAGTACTATTTCGTTTCATTTAGAGTTTGCAGTAAAACAAGTGCCTTTATCACCCATGGAGGAGATTCACCTATTACAGATCACACGTGAAGCAAGCCAAAACACCGTTCATCATTCGCATGCGCAAAACGTGTGGATTAGTCTGCAGCAATTAACCGACGGTCAAATTGAGTTATCAGTGTCTGATGATGGAGTAGGGATTAACCAAAGTTCTGAAAAGCTTAATCACTATGGGATGGCAATTATGCAAGAGCGTGCTAAGCAGTTAAATGGTGAGTTAACCGTACAACCAAGAGAAAAAGGTGGCACACACGTTAAACTTACTTTTCACCCTGAAGGAGGCGAAGACACATATCAATAATTAGAAAGGCCCAAGAATAAGGTTAATTAATCGCTTCTTTACAGTTGATATTTACTTATTTGTGGGTAGCTTGCCTGCCTACTCTTTTGTATGGTGATACATATGCAAACTCTCTAAGCTGTATCCAAGATGCTGAAGTACATCGACCTAAACTAGTTTTTAGCATGGTTAATGTACCGTGGGTGACCACCGGGTAAATAAAGAAATTTGTTTGCCTCCCGACTTGGAAAGGCTGTGATGTTGCAAGATAATTTTGATAGAAAATATAATTACTTACGCTTGTCAGTAACGGAAGTCTGTAATTTTAAATGTAATTACTGCTTACCGGATGGCTACGTGTGTGATGCTCGTCCGAAATCCCTCGGTGTTGATAAAATTAGCACCTTGGTAAATGCCTTTGCGATGGCGGGTACTAAAAAAATACGCCTAACTGGCGGTGAGCCTACTTTGCGCAAAGATCTTGCTGATATCGTAGCAGCATGCCGTGAAACTCAAGGTATTGATACCGTTGCAATGACCACTAATGGCTATCGCTTACTTGAAAAACTCCCTCGTTTAGTGGCCAGTGGTTTAACAAACCTAAATCTGAGCGCCGATAGCTTGAATCCTTATACATTTTCGCAAATCACCGGCAGTGACTCATTACATGAAGTGCTAGCTTGTGTTGATAAAGCCTTAGAGCTGGGTGTTAAAAAAGTTAAATTAAACGCGGTCTTACTCAAGCAATACAATGCCAACCAATTACAGCAATTTCTTGATTATATTAAAGATAAGCCTGTCACATTTCGTTTCATTGAACTGATGCAAACCGGTGATAATCAGGCTTATTTCAATGCCCAACACGTAAAAGGTCTGCAACTTAAACAGCAGCTTTTACAGTCGGGTTGGCGAGCAGCCCCCAAAGCGGTGGATGCGGGCCCAGCTGAAGAGTTTTTTCACCCTCACTATGCGGGTCAAATTGGCTTGATCATGCCTTACAGCAAGGCGTTTTGTGTAAGCTGCAACCGCCTACGTGTTTCTGCAGAAGGCAAATTGCATTTGTGCTTATTTGGTGAAGCAAATGATGATTTAACGCCTTGGTTAGATAATCAGGATGTTCAAGGCTTAGCAACTCACCTTTTAAGTAGTGTTCAACATAAATGGCAAGGCCATCAATTACAAATGGGACGAACAGGGCTGACCAAACAACTGGCTATGTTAGGGGGTTAGTATGTTAGTGGGTATTGTTCTGGCTGGGGGCCTTTCTAGTCGCATGGGGCAAGATAAGGCGCTGCTTGAAATTAATGGTCAAACGCAATTAATACGTGCGACTAATTGCCTTAAAGACGCGGGCTGCGATGAGATCATTGTAAGTCGAAATAGCACTGGTTTTATCGTTGATAAATTTATACAGCAAGGACCTGTTGCCGGTATTCATGCCTGTTTGAATCATGCCGATTATGATGATGCGCTTGTTATTCCTATCGATATGCCGCTGCTATCTGAAACAAGTTTACGCGCCCTTATCAATCAAGGGCGCAGACGAGATTGTGCCTGTTACTTTGCACACAGTGTATTGCCTTGTTACCTCAATCGGCTTGAACGCGTGAGTTTAATTGCCCAGCAACGTTTAGAGCATGGGCAGCGCTCTGTCAGGGGGTTACTTGAAGAGCTTGGAGCGGCCGTTATTGAATTGTTTGAGTCAAATGGCGAGAGTCGTGAACTATATAACGTTAATACACCACAACAATGGGCGCATGCTTGTTGTTTGATTGATCAAAAGGATTACGCATGGCGCGAGTAAAAAGCAGCCGCTTTGTAGCATTAAACATAGCGATTTTAACAGTGAGTAATAGTCGAGGCCCTGAACAAGACACTGCGGGTGATTTGTTGCAGCAAAAAGTCATAGACAGTGGTCACCATGTACTTAATCGGCAATTGCATAAAGCCAATATTTATAAAGTGCGCGCAGAAGTCGCTGCTTGGATAGCCAGTGACAATATTGATGTAGTACTGATTTCTGGGGGCACAGGCCTTACACCTGACGATATTACGCCATCGGCAATTGGTGTGTTATTTGACGTGCCCGTGACTGGTTTTGGTGAGCTGTTCAGGCATTTGTCATATTCACAAATAGGCACGTCATCACTGCAATCAAGAGCTTTAGCGGGACTTGCCAATAGAACCTTAGTTGTAGCTATGCCAGGCAGCCCAAATGCGTGCGCGACTGCTTGGGATGAGATTTTATGCCAGCAACTCGATTCGCGCTGTGGACCGTGCAATTTTGTAGCCCAGCTTAAATTACATCATGTTGAACAGTGTCACTCTCGGGAGATGAATTAATGCAGTTAACGCACATAGATAAAAGCGGCCAAGCAAGCATGGTTGATGTTGCAGATAAATCAGCAACGGTACGAGAAGCGCGTGCTTGCGCAACCGTTGTAATGCAACCAGAAACGTTGGCTCTTATTGAGCAAAATCAATTAAACAAAGGGGATGTATTGGCTGTGTCGCGTATTGCAGGTATTCAGGCTGCCAAAAAAACAGCTGATTTGATCCCCCTTTGTCATCCGTTGGCATTAAGTAAGGTGGCGGTCGAATTTTCTATTAACAGCCAAGACAGTGCCGTTGATATCCAAAGTTATTGTAAGTTAGTTGGGCAAACAGGAGTTGAAATGGAAGCGTTGGCTGCAGTATCAATTGCAGCACTTACGATAATTGATATGTGTAAAGCGGTTGATCAAGGCATGACAGTGCAGGACATGCGTGTCACTTATAAAAGTGGTGGCAGACGCGGCACCTATACCGCTTAATTGAGGGGAGCATATATGAATAAGGTACTTTTTTTTGCACAGTTACGTGAACGTTTAGGTTGTGACACGGTACAACTTAATGCACAAGGTATGTCGGTTAGGGAGTTACGTCAAGTATTAGCTAAACGAGATGAACGTTGGCGCACCTGGTTACTCGATAAAGATGTGTTAGTAGCGGTAAATCAAACCTTAGTTGATGATAATGCAGCGCTCAGCACTGGTGATGAGGTTGCTATGTTTCCGCCCGTTACTGGAGGTTAGTGATGATCCGTGTACAAGAGCATGATTTCGATATGAATGAAGAGTATCAATCTATGTTGGCTGACGACTCGGCATCGGGCGCGGTAGTCATGTTTGTGGGCCGTGTTCGTGACATTAATCAAGGCCACCAAGTTGATAGTTTATATCTAGAGCATTACCCAGCGATGACAGAGAAATACCTCACCCAGTTAGAGCAGCAAGCATTGTCATTATGGCCCTTGGAAAAAGTTACCCTAATTCACCGCGTTGGCAAATTAAGCTTAACAGACCAAATTGTGTTGGTGGCAGTGTCGAGTGTCCATCGCGAAGCAGCATTTGAAGCAGCACAGTATTTAATTGATTTACTTAAAGCCCGTGCGCCATTTTGGAAAAAAGAGCACGTTGCAGGAGAGCAGACACGTTGGGTGAGTGCTAATCATAAAGATCAAATAGCCGCAGCCCAGTGGCTATAGGGTTGAAACGATGCAGAGGCTAACAAATAAACTAATCATATACACGATAGTGACTGTGCTGATTTTATTGTGTTGTGTATTGCCAGCAAGCGCCAATGATAAAGACACATCCTCTTCGCTAACGATCGCTTGCTCGGCTAACTTTGTCGCTGTTATGGATAAGTTGCTGCCAGTATTCAAAGCACAGGTTAAAACTGATTTACGGGTTAAAGTTGTGACAGGCTCGTCAGGTACACTCGCGACACAGCTTCGTTATGGAGCGCCTTATGACGTATTCTTTTCAGCAGATGCACGATTACCTACACAACTAAAAACCGATGGTTTTGGCATTGAAAACACGGTGTATGCGCTTGGCGAATTGGTGTTTTATTCGTCCGAGGGCTATGACAGTTTGGAAGGCGTTATGACACGTTTGCCCCATATCACTTTGGCTATTGCGAATCCTCGTTATGCACCTTATGGACAGGCTGCGGTTGAGGTATTGGCTCATTTAAAAATCAAGCCGAAAAAAATAGTCACAGGAGGGTCCATTTTGCATACTTTTCAATATGTTGAAAGTAAAAATGCACAGTTGGGCTTAATTGCAAAAAGTCTACTGCAACAGCCACATAATGGCACAGCCATCGCTATCCCCAGTGAGTGGTACCAGCCAATTGAGCAGCATGCTTTATTGGTGAATGACTCAGTATTTGCGCGTCAGTTTTATCATTTTGTTCAAACTGAAAAGGCACAACAGTTAATAAAATCAATGGGCTATAGGTAATGCTATGAACGAGGGGGACCTGCAAGCCATCTTTATTACGTTAAAACTCGCCGTGCTAACTACGCTGGCGTTGTTAGTTATAACGATTCCCTGCGCATATTGGCTTGCGCGAAGTAAACGAGCCATAAAACCTTTTCTCGAAACCTTAATTACCTTGCCTTTAGTTTTGCCTCCTACGGTACTTGGGTATTACTTTTTGGTGCTATTTTCGCCGCAGCAAGGTATTGGCTTATGGCTGCAACAGACACTGGGGGTGCAGTTGGTTTTTAGCTTTTCGGGAATTTTAGTGGCGTCGATGATCTATAGTTTACCCTTTACTTTTCGACCTCTACAAAGTGCCTTTGAGCAACTGCCAGATGACTTATACAGCAGTGCAGCTTTGCTAGGTTTTAAGCCTTGGAGGCAGTTTTTATGGCTCGTTTTACCTATGATTAAACCTGCTATTTATACTGCTGCAACGCTAAGTTTTGCCCATACAGTGGGTGAGTTTGGTGTTATTTTAATGATTGGTGGCAATATTCCAGGAGAAACTCAAGTTGTGTCACTGGCGTTATTTGATCATGTTGAGAGTTTTAATCTTCAGGCTGCAAATACGCTTGCAGGGCTGATGTTGGTATTCTCATTTGCCGTTGTGTTTACATGTCAATGGTGGCAAAGGCAAACGCAGCGTGTAAGTACACCAACTCGCTTGTTTTAAACAAGGTTAGACAGGTGATGGCATTAAATAGCGACTGCATTGGTATTTCAGACCTACAGAGTGTGTCTAAGTCTGTGATTGCGCATATTGAACTAAATTGTACGAAGCCTGTTTCTCAGCAACTTGATTGTCAGCTTAAGACCTTGCAAATAACGGTGTTGTTAGCCCCAAGTGGCGCAGGCAAAAGCAGTTTGTTTAATGCAATTGCGGGTGTTGCTCCAGCTTCAGGCGGGTTAAAAGTAACAGGGCAACAGCAGTTAGGTATGCCAGCACATAAGCGCCGAATCGCCTACGTAACACAGTCTCCTTTGTTATTTGACCACCTAACCATTGCCGCTTTATTAAAGTTGGTTGCCAAGCAACAAGCACAGCCATTTGATATAAGTTGGGCAATAGACCCCTTAGGGCTGACCGACAAACTATCGTGTCGAGCTCATCAATTAAGTGGCGGGCAGCGACAACGAGTAGCGCTTTTACTCGCGATGATCAAAGGAGCGCCTTTATTATTATTAGATGAAGCGCTTACAGGGCTGGATCAATTTAATAAGCAAGCTTGTATAGGGGTTATAAAAGACTACCTTTGTAAAGTACAAGGTGCTGCTTTGTTAGCATGCCACCAGCTTGATGATGTATTAGCATTGGCTGATAGTTGCTTATTGCAGCATACGAGAAACGATAGTACACATTGGCAAATGCTCCCCGTGGATGAAGGTATTGAGCGCTATCAGCAGCAGTTACTAAAGGGTCAATCGAGTGAAAACATTCAGGGGAGTCAATTTACTTCTCTGTTTTACGGACAGGTTCATGCTCACTTTCCTGCACTGGGCTTAACAGAGTATCACGTTGGCGGACAGCGCTGTTTTGCTGCGCATAATTCAGATCATCAAATAGGGCGTGTGCAGCCATTAATACTGAAAGCGAACCGCCTGGGTTTATCAAAAACAGCACTACCAGAGAGTAGTTTTGTGAACCAATTAAAAGTGCAGATCACTGCGTTTAACCCTGTTAATATGGGGCAAGAGCAAGGTATGTTGGTGAAAGTAAGGCTCGTGAATAGCGAACAAGAAGGTATGTATAAACTCGCATCATTGCATGTGTGGATCACGCGCTTATCATTTAATCAACTACAGCCCAAGCCAAATGAAACGTGGTTTTTAATTGGTAAAGCAGACGCATTACACAGTTAATTATCAACTAAGTTATTTCGTACTAAACCGCGTTTTACATTTTTGCAGAGCTTCGCGAATCGAGAAATATCGTCAAAATTAGGAATTGTGCCTATTTGCAGCTGATGTTCCCAGTAGCATAGTTCGGTATCAACTAATTCCATTAGTTTTTTAGGGCAGCCGATACACGAGTTATCGGTGCCACAAAAAAAGGTATCTGGTTCGTATAAGGGAAGCTCAACTTTTACCTGTTCAATTAATTGCTGCATTGCACTAACGCGATCAGGTTTACGTGTTTGCATAGTAAGGCTTTGTTTCTAATTTAATACAGAATCAAACGGAATAAAAGGCACTAAATCACCCCTTTGCCACTGCGTTTTTTCAGCATCAAGCAAAAGGTAACCTTGGCTTTTTGCAAAAGTACTGAGTATGCCAGAACCTTGTCCTTTTAAAGGTTCAACATAGGTTCCTGTGTTATTGACAATTAGTGTGGCTCGAATAAATTCATCGCGACCTTGTTTTTTACTGATGCCACACGCTAAAGGCAATTGCATAGGGGGTTGTGTACATACTGTTTCACCAGCCATTTTACGAAGTGCAGGAATAGCGAGTTGGTGCAATGTCACAACACTTGAAACAGGGTTGCCGGGTAATCCCATAAAACGCTTGTTGTGGCCGTCTTGTGTTAAATACTTAAAATGACCATATGCGAAGGGTTTACCTGGCTTTATTGCGACTTTCCAAAACTGCATTTGGCCAAGTTCTGTGAGTACTGTTTTTGTGTGATCAGCATCACCGACCGAAACGCCCCCAGAGGTAATAATGACATCGGTATTTGAAAGTGCCTCCTCGAAAGCCGATTTTAGCGCGTCAGGATCGTCAGCAATAATGCCAAAATCCTGCACCGTAAAGCCTAAATTATTTAAAATAGCCTGAATCGTGTAACGATTAGTATCGTAAATTCCCCCTTGTGGAAGTGGTGTGCCAGGCTCAAAAAGTTCATCTCCCGTAGAAATAACCCCCACTTTAAGCGGTTTATAAACGCTAACAGAGGCAATGCCTAGCGAGGCAAGCATACCGATATCGGTGGCTGTTAAACGTTGTCCTGACGTAAATAGTTGGCTGCCGATACTGATATCTTCACCTTGTTTACGTACATTTTGTGTAAAGATAGGCGTTGTATTTAACGTGATAGTTTGATCAGAAGATACCGTGACGTGCTCTTGCATTATCACCGTATCAAAGCCTGCAGGAATGTGCGCACCGGTCATTATGCGTATGCAACAACCGGAGTGCCATTCGCCGTTGAATGGGTGCCCAGCATAGGCAGTGCCAATAATAGTTAAATGTGTGTGTTCATTTAAATCACTAAAACGAAATGCAAAACCATCCATAGCAGAGTTATTTGCATTAGGTACGTTAACGCCGGCGATAATTGGTTTGGCAAGAATGCGACGGTGCGCAGAAGATAGGGGTAATGTTTCAGTTCCAACCAATAAAGGACTATCTGATAAGAGTGCATCGCTTGCTTGCTGAAAAGAAAAGACGGCATTCATCATTACGATCCTTTTTGTTGGTTGATCATCCAAACCGCGGCTTCAACACGAGAGCGTAAGCTTAATTTTTTTAGTAAATGTTTAACATGAACTTTCACAGTACCATCAGAGATATCTAACTCACGGGCGATCAGTTTATTTGATAACCCTTTGGCAATTAACTTTAAAATTTCAAATTCACGGCTGGTTAACGAGTTTAGAATATTCGCTTTTTGTGATACATCAGGTTTACGAATAGCTTGTGCTAAAACACCTGTGAGCTTTTCGCTTAATACCATTTTACCTATGGCTGCTTGTTTTATTTTTTCAAGAATATCTTCAGGATCCATATCCTTGAGCAGGTACCCATCAGCGCCATAGCTAATTGCGGTGAGCACGTCTTCGTCGTTGTCAGATACTGTTAGCATAATAATACGAGAAGTGATGTCATTTGCTCTCATCGCTTTGAGGGTTTCAAGACCATCCATACCTTGCATATTGAGATCGAGAATAATTAAATCGGGATCATGTTCAATCGCTAAGCGAAGTCCTTCTTTACCACTTGCGGCTTCACCTATCACGCTAAGTTCATCTTCTAAATCAATTAGCTGCTTTAAGCCTTTGCGTAATAACGGATGATCATCCACTAATAATATTGAGTTGGTTAATGCATTCATACTCTGACTCTTTTACTGAAGCCTATCGGCTGACGGGATAATTTATATTAGCGTGGATCAATTTTTGATTCATCTAAAAGGCAGTGTGTTACTCCCAATAACCTATAAGTTAAGATGATTTGTCTAGTATAAACAATATGTTATTTACCTAGCTACCTATAAGTGGGTAGTTACTTTTTATTTTTAACGAGTTTTGGCTTACCCATCAATGTGAATTGTTGAGTTTAGTTTATGTGCGCATAGTGAATGTAATTCGATTGAGAGGAGCAGCACATGGCTGAACTACACAAATGGGAACCGGAAAATGAAGCTTTCTGGAATTCCCAAGGTAAAAAAATAGCACAACGGAACTTATGGATTTCAATCCCAAGTTTACTTTGTGGCTTCGCTGTTTGGCTCTACTGGGGAATTTTAACCGTGCAGATGATGAATGCGGGGTTTAACTTTAGCGCAGAAGAGCTATTCACATTAACAGCGATAGCGGGCTTGTCGGGAGCTACTTTACGTATCCCTAGTAGTTTCTTTATTCGATTTTGTGGTGGACGAAATACAATATTCTTCACTACTTCGTTGCTGATTATCCCAGCGATTTTTACAGGCCTTGCTTTACAAGACCCAACGACCCCGCTTTGGCAGTATCAGTTACTGGCGCTTCTTTCAGGTTTTGGTGGAGGAAACTTTGCTTCTTCCATGTCGAATATCAGCTTCTTTTTTCCTAAAAAACAACAGGGCTTAGCATTAGGTCTAAATGCAGGGTTAGGGAACTTTGGTGTAACTACCATGCAGATTTTAATTCCTCTTTTTATGACATATGGGGTCTTTGGCGCATTAGGTGGCGATCCTGTCACCTTGGTCAGTACATCGGGTAGCTTGATTGGTAAAATTCCAGCTGGTTCTGAGACATGGCCGCAAAATGGTGGCTTTTTATGGTTATTACTCTTGGTGCCATTATTTTTTGCAACTTGGTTTGGTATGAATAACATCCGCACACCAGAGGTTTCACCTAATGTAGGTAGCCCATTGAGTGCATTTATGATGATTTCAATCATGTTAATGATTGGTCTTGCTACTGCCGCTGCAGGGTTGTGGTTAATGTTGCCAGAGTCAGCAAATGGCTCAGGGTTTGGTGTGCCTAAAGAACTCGTGCTGGTGTTAGTTGTTGCCATCACTGTCTTTTTATTAAAAATGTTGCCAGGTGCAATTGGTGAAAGTCTGACTAAGCAGTATCAAATCTTCAATAATAAACACACTTGGGTGATGAGTACTATTTATACTATGACATTTGGGTCATTCATTGGTTTTGCTGCAGCATTTCCTTTGGCTATTAAGGTTATATTTGGTTTTCAACATATTATGGTTGATGGGGTGATGACGCATAACACGCTTAATCCAAACGGCCCAAGCGCACTTATGTATGCATGGATGGCACCCTTTATCGGCGCCTTAATCCGTCCTTTAGGTGGTTGGATAGCAGATAAATGGGGTGGAGCGCTTGTAACGCAAATATGCTCAGTTGTAATGGTTGGTTCTTCATTAGGGGCAGCATATTATATGAAAACAGCTTATCAGTCTGCGACACCTGAAGAGTTCTTTATGCCGTTCTTTGTACTGTTTTTATTACTTTTTGCAGCAACCGGTATTGGTAATGGCTCAACCTTTAGAACCATTGCTATGGTTTTTCCAAAGGAACAAGCAGGGCCTGTATTAGGTTGGACATCAGCTGTAGCAGCTTATGGGGCATTTTATATTCCTATGGTTTTTGGTCAGCAAATTAAGGCTACAACACCTGAAGTGGCACTTATCGGCTTTGCTGTTTTTTATGCACTATGTTTGATCATTAACTGGTGGTTTTATTTAAGAAAAGACGGCGAGTTTTACAATCCGTAACGATCTCCACTTGTCTAGAGCCATTAACTTCGGTTTTTGGCTCTTTTTTATTTTTACAGGAAAGAACAGATATGAGTAAGTTTCAAGAATTATTGTCTATGGCTCGTTACCAAGCGGAACCCGTTAAGCTATTACTATTATTTACCAAGGCGAATATTGAAAGTTCGAAGAATGAAGTTAACAAGGGCATTATTGAGCCTGTTATGTGTGTCGATAAATTACCCGCTGAATTAAACGACTATTCAACCTTATGCCTAGAAGCCGATAGTATTAACCATCAATGGGATTTATTATTTGTGACAAGTATCAGTGCGGATGTTGATAAAAGCGTGATTGAAAGCAGTATGAAGTCAATGATAAATGATGTTCAAAGTGGCAAAAACACGGCAATGTATATCGTCCTAGATAGAGAAGATAACCTAGTTGAAATGGTCGGCAGTTAAAAGGTTTCAATGTGTAGGGGCAGCAATTTGCTGCCTTTTTTATGGAAGCGTTTCGATATAGTGTGTTAGTTCGTTAAAAAGCCAAGTTGGTAAACTATTATGTGGCTCTTGAGTATCTAGCCAGTTTTTAACGGTAAGGCACAATTCAGTATCGCCTTGAATGGTTAACTTACGAGAAAAGAACAGTGTATCGGGATCATGCTTACCACTTATTAAGCATAAAAATGTGTCGCTACTACCAGTTAGTTTTCCATCGTACTTTATGCTTTTTACTGGGAGTTGATCCTGCTTTATCGTGTACACTTGCAATTTTTTGCTCGTCGGCTCTAAAGAAATCAATAAGGTTAATGGGAGGTTACTTACCTCTATGCATAACTGTTTATCCGCTAAAAAGTCCAATTCTCCTTCTGCAGTGTGTGCTTCAAACACCTTATTTAAATGCTGAGTTACTAACCAATTTATACTTGTAGTTGGTGCTATATGAGTAACACGTGTTAGCCATTTGGGGGTAAAAAACAGCTGCGCTTTATGCTTCAAAATATCATGTAGACTAATCATATTAGTAGATTACCTTGTAAGGTTGGTTCACTTACCATTATTGATAATTTATTCACTAGTTTAAATAATCAGGAGTGGGTATGGAGCTGCTTTGCCCCGCAGGTAATTTACACTCATTAAAAAAAGCCATTAATAGTGGTGCTGATGCTGTTTATATTGGCTTAAATGATGATACAAATGCACGTCATTTTGCTGGCCTTAATTTTAATGAGCAGCAACTCAGGACTGCCGCTGAATATTGTCATCAACATCACAAAAAATTACACGTCGCAATTAATACCTTTGCCCATCCAAATCAATTTAATCGTTGGCAATATGCTATAGAGCAGGCTGTTTCTGTTGGCGTTGATGCCTTAATCGTTGCTGATATTGCTGCGCTTGATTTCATTGCGAATTACCATCCTAAGCAAGAGGTTCATGTTAGTGTTCAAGCGTCTGTAACAAATGCACTAGCGATTGATTTTTATAAACAGTTTGGTGTTAAGCGTGTTGTTTTACCTCGAGTATTGAGTATTCAGCAAGTAAGGCAGCTTGCGACAACCACGGATATTGAGCTTGAGTTATTTGCGTTTGGTAGTTTATGTATTATGGCTGAAGGGCGCTGTTATTTATCATCTTATTTAACAGGAGAGTCACCTAATACGACGGGGGCTTGTTCACCCGCTAAGTTTGTGCGTTGGCAGCAAGAAGGTGAGCGAATGCAGTCTCGCTTAAATGGGGTGCTAATCGATCAATTTTCTGAGCACGAACAAGCAGGCTATCCAACTTTATGCAAAGGACGCTTTGTTGTGAATAACGAGATGTACCATGCGTTGGAAGAGCCGACTAGTTTAAATACGTTGTCGTTATTACCAGAGCTGTTAGCGATGAACATTGCGTCAGTAAAAATAGAAGGAAGACAGCGTAGCCCTGCCTATGTAGAACAAGTTACTCAAGTATGGCGAGCGGCGATTGATCAAGCAAAAAAAGACAGTCAGCTTTTTTCTATTGAGCCGCAATGGCAGGCAACATTAGGTCATTTATCTGAGGGGCAACAAACAACATTAGGTGCTTACCACCGTAAGTGGAAGTAGAGGTCGCTATGAGTAAATTAAAAGTGGCCGTTGGGCCTGTATTATTTTTATGGCAAAAAACGTATCTAGAGCAGTTTTATAATAAGGTAATGCTCTCGGAAGCAGAATGTGTGTACTTGGGTGAAACGGTGTGTGGAAAACGTCGCTTGGCTCGCTTAAATGATTATCTGGTATGGGCAGAGGAATTAGCGAAAGCGGGAAAAGAAGTCGTGCTTTCAAGTTTAACCCTGCTGGAGTCAAGTGCACAGTTGCAAGATCTCAAACGATTAAGCAAGCATAAGCAGTACTTATTTGAAGCGAATGACTTGTCTGCAGTGCAGCTGCTTTATCAATTAGGGCTCCCTTTTGTGATTGGCCCTGCTATCAATGTTTATAATGGCTATACACTGGCTAAGTTTGCAAAAATGGGGGCTGTTCGTTGGGTAATGCCTGTCGAGCTATCAAAAGATTGGCTATTAGCACTTCAGCAAGAATATGCACAGCTATGTGATTTACCCATGCAGTATGAAGTGTTTAGCTATGGATATTTGCCATTGGCATATAGTGCACGTTGTTTTACGGCTCGTTATTACAACCTAGCAAAAGATCAGTGTGAACTTATTTGCCAAAAACACCCTTCAGGGTTAATAACTCAAAGCCAAGAAGGACAAGCTCTATTTAATTTAAATGGTATTCAAACCATGTCAGGACAAATTTATAATTTATGTGAAGATAAAGCTTCACTGAGTGATGTGGCACATGTTGCTAGGCTAAGTTTTCATAATATGGATGAGCTCAGTTGGATAGAACACTTTGTATCTGATGAGGTCTATCAGCGACCAAGCGAACATATAAATGGTTTTTGGCATCAAATTGCAGGAATTCAATGCCAACTTTAATGTTGGCTAAATAAATACAAAATAAGTGCAAGGGTAATAAACCAAAAGCCACTGACCATCTTCCAAAATAATAGACTACTGGCTTCTTTTGGTTCAGGTGTTGGTTTTAAAAATGCAGGGTTAGGTGTCGTTAAATCTTGTAGCAGTGCCTCAACGGTTTGATAGCGCTCAGTTAAGTCAAAGCTGACTCCTTTTTGAAGTGCCTTATCAAACCAAACAGGAATAATAGGGTTGTATTTACTCGCACTTTGGTAACGTAATTTATCGTAGTCGGCCATTGTGGTGCATTGTTCAATTTTATCTGTGTAGGGAAGTTGCTGAGTAAATAGTTCATAGCAAATAGTTGCTAAGCTATATACATCCCCTTGTATGGCTGCATTATGCCCGCGCAAATAGTTAGGATCTGAATAACTTGCTGTGCCCAATGCCCCTTGATGTTCTATTGGCTGATAAAGCTCTGCGACACCTGCAACAAAAACAGAGCCAAAATCGACGAGTTTTATCGTATCATCATTTAAGACCATGACATTACCAGGTTTTAAATCTTGATGAATAGCATCGTTTTGGTGAAATGCCTCTAATGCTTTAGCTATTTGCCTTACAATGGCAATTGCGTGCTTAGGTTTCAATGGATAGTGTTGATTAAGCCAGTCATCTAAGCTGATGCCATCAAGCCACTCCATTAAGTAATAAAGTGCGCTGCGAGGGCGTAAGTGCTGATAAACCTTAACAACATAGGGTGAATCTATTCGACTACCTATCCATTGCTCTTTTATGAAACGATCAATGTAGTGAGTGTCATCATCAAAGTTTGCTGATGGTGTTTTCATGGCATAACGCTGAGCAGTTAATTCATCTTCCACTAAATAGAGTTGGCTTCGAGAAGAGGCAAAGAGCTCTTCAATAATTAAGTAACCATCTAACTTCATACCTGCTTTGAGTGGTGGCGGAAAAGGCAGCTTGGTTAGTTCAGCGTTTAACTCATCTTCATTTTGATGAGCTAAACTTTTTATTTTAACCACAACACAACTTATATTGTCATCACTGCCTTGCTTTAGGGCTTCTTTGCATAGCTGCTCGGCAATGTATGCTGCTGATTGATTGCTATGTAAAGCCTGTATCAGAAAGTGTGTAGGTAGAAAGTCATGCACACCATCAGTTGTGAGTAAGTAAACATCGTCCTCTTGCAAATCACTACAGCTATAATCTATGTGTAAATTATTATCCATGCCCACCGCACGGGACAAGAAAGACTTGCCTTGTCCTAAATTGGTCGTGTGATCAGCGGTTAGTTGCTCAAAACAGGCTTTTCTTAAACGGAAAATACGACTATCACCAATATGGAAAATATGTCCATGATTTCCTTTTAAAATCATACTGCTTAGTGTTGTTAAATAGCCTTTGTTATCGTGAGAAAATTCATGACTTTTACGAAAAAGTCGTAAATTAATGGCCGAGAGAACTTGTTTACCACTGTGGCTAACAGACCACGTGTCGGGTGTTTTAAAGTACTCGCTAAAAAAGCGTGTAATGGCTGTTTCACTTGCCTCTTTTCCTGCTTCGGCTGAACTTACACCGTCAGCTACACAAAACGCACTTCCTTTCACATCCCTTAGGTATTGGTCATCGGGAATTAATACGCCTGCGTAATCTTCGTTAACTTCCTTAATACCCGATAAGCTTTGAAAGCCTGCGTCGACATGCGTGCTATACATAGTGTGTTTTAAATTTGTGAACAGTAACAAAATAGTGCAAGAAAAATAGCGAAGTGTTCAACCTGTTTTCAATTTAAGATGCTAGGAATAGAGCCAATATTCGCAATGCTCGATTTATTAATACCACTTTTTAGGTAGCTGAGTTTTCACATAAGCTTTTGAAAATTAGGATTATATTTTTGTTATTTTGAGCAAATAATAAAAAGCTAATTAAATTTATGGCATTGTAGGTAGTTTGGCTTAATTGCAGCTCTGTTTAGGTAGAATGGCAACATATACTAATCTAAATGATTTTCTATTAATAATCATAAATAGAGGAATCGCATGCCAACGCCAGATGCTAACCGTGGGTTATTATGTGCCACTTTTGCTTTTGCCGCTAATTTTTCAGTTTGGACTTTATATGCGGTGATTGTATTACCCTTATCATCGTTGTGGCAGTTAACAGTGACGGAGCTTGGTGCTTTACTGGCAGCTCCAATGTTAACTGGGGCGTTATCACGTATTCCCTTTGGTTCTTTAGTCGATCGCTACGCAGCTAAAAAGCTTTTTGTTATACAAATGCTGAGCTGTGTGCCCGCATTACTTTGCTTGTATATCGCAACAAATTATTACCAATTACTGTTTTTGGGCTTGTGGATTGGTGTAAGTGGGGCTTCCTTTACTATAGGTATTCGCTACGTGTGTGACTTCTTTCCACGTGGCCAACAAGGTACGGCTATGGGAGTATTTGGGGTTGGCAATGCAGGAGCTGCCATAACCTTAGTATTTGCACCTTGGATTATTGATAATTTTGGCTGGCACTGGGTGGGACCTGTTTACGCGGTTGGGCTCGTTTTTGTTGCTCTCTTATTTTGGTTTTTTGCACCTTCCCAGCCAGTTCATGCCATGCAATTGGATACACAGCAAAGAACTTGGTATCAGTTATTGCATGATTCACAAATTTGGCGCTTGGGGCTTTATTATTATTTTGTTTTTGGTTCGTTCTTAGCACTGCTTTTATGGCTTCCATACTATTATATTCAGGCTTATCAATTATCAATAACACAAGCGATGGCTTTTACCTTGTTTTTCGTTGCAACCTCATCTGTTGTTCGCGCGTTAGGAGGATGGTTTGCTGACAAATATGGCGGTCGAAGTGTGAATTGGAGTGTATTTTGGGTGTGTTTGGTTTGCTTATTTTTTCTAAGTTATCCGCCTACAACAATGACTATTCACGGTATTAAGCAAGATGTTTACGTGTCTTTTTCAATAAATGTGTGGGTGTTCACATTTCTTTTGTTTGTGATTGGTTTAGCGCAGGGGTTTGGGCGGGCGAGCGTTTTTAAAATGCTCCATGAAAATTATCCTAATGAGATGGGGCATGCTGGAGGTTTCGTTGCCGCAATCGGTGCCTTAGGTGGGTTCACGTTACCTTTATTATTTGGTGCTGTTGTGGATGTTTTTGGTTTTTACAGTGCCACGTTTATGTTGCTTTATGCGGTATTAGCTGTGTGTATGATGCTGATGTATTTTGCTATTAAGGCTGAAAAATTTCGCCGCCGATTAAGTGAAGCTGCCCAATATAATTTTCTGGAAGATGAAAGCTTATGAGGAATCACGCTAATAAAGAGCAGGTAAAAACAGAGTCCGTATTTTTTCAGCTTGCATTTCGGCCTTTATTTTTCGCTGGTGGCCTATTTAGTTGTGTTGCATTAGTTGTATGGGGACTTGTTTTACATGGGAAGTTGTTGTTTTCTCCTTATGGTGGCGTACTGTTTTGGCATAGCCATGAAATGTTATTTGGTTTTGTGTGCGCTGTTATTGTGGGGTTCTTATTAACCGCCGTGCAAAATTGGACTGGAGTTCGTTCTATTCATGGAAAAAAGTTATTACTGTTAACAAGTCTTTGGCTTTTGGCGCGAATTGCAATGGTATTGCCTTTTGTACCGAAGTGGTGTGTATTTGTGATCGATATGTCTTTTTTACCTTTGGCCGGTTATTGGTTAGCCCAACCAATTATACTCAAAGGACAAATGCGTAACCTCTTTTTTGTGCCTATTCTTTTAATGCTTAGTGCAACCAATTTGTTGATGCACTTAGGTGTCGTTTTAGGTGTATTTGAACTGTATCAACATGGTTATATGTCTGCAATTTTATTAATAACATTACTAATGAGTGTACTCGGCGGACGGGTTATTCCGTTTTTCACTGCAAATGCAACACAGACTAAAAAGGTGGTGGGAAAGGCTTGGTTAGAAATTGCTGCGCTAGGTAGTACATGGGGAATGTTCTTTTTATATTTTTGTGGACTCATTTATTACATTGCAGATGAAGTCGTAGGCGTACTGTTTGTTATTTGTGCTCTATTGCATTGTTTACGAGCTGCACGTTGGCATTTCTTTAAAACATTATCTATTCCTTTACTTTGGAGTTTGCATTTAGCGTATTGGTTTATCCCGTTAGGTATTCTGTTAATGGGGGCTGCTTATTTATTTGAGTTGTTATCAATTTCAACCGCTTTTCATGCTCTTACAGTTGGGGCTATGGGAAATATGATCTTAAGTATGATGTCGCGGGTGAGTTTAGGTCATACGGGTAGAAAATTAATTGTTAAACATGCCATTATTTTTGCATTTGGCGCCGTATTAGTTGCTGCATTACTACGTGTTTTTGGAGTGCTAATTGATGCTGAGTTAACTTTATACTTCATTTCACTTTCAGTGATCACTTGGTGTATTGCTTATGGTCTATTTAGTTTGGTCTATTTTCCAGTCTTAACTCAACCAAGAGTTGATGAGCAGAGTAAGTAATGACTTTTACACAGTTGATTTAACGCTTTATAGGTAGCGTTCTATACCTCTTTTATGATGATGTGTTTTTTGCCCACATTGATGTGGATCAAGTTTACTTTGTGACGTTATTACTAAGCTGCTCTTTCCCGTTTCAATTGAGTAAGGAAAACGATGAAGCAGCAATTACCTGTTTTATTAACGTGTGCTGGTATGTGCCACGAAGCTGAGTTAGCAGAAGATATTGCACAGAGTTTATATCAGCAAGGAAAGGTCGATAAAGTGTCCGTTGTAGCAATTACTGCAGGCTCGTTTATACATCAGCAAAAAGTAAAGGAAGCATCCAGTATTGTGGTGTTTGATGGTTGCGCTCTTAATTGCGCGAAGTTAAGTTTAGACAAGTTAGCGATTAGTGATGTGTATCATTTCGATATCTCAAAGCTCTTGCAAAAAGTATCATGTGTTGGAGAAAAGCCATCACTGCTTGAATCCTTACAAGTTACACAAATGATTAACCACACGCTTTTCTCTGTGTTACCTAAACAATATTCATTAGGTAAAGGCAAAGGTGCATCTGAAGATATTATTGCTATTTTCCCATGTGCAGACCGTTAAAGTTAATTCGTTTACTTTAACGGTCTGCACATACGTTGCACTGCGGATTTTTCTTAATTTTAAACGTTTGAAAAGCGAGTTGATGGGCATCATAAAGAAGCAGTGAAAGCGAGCTGGGCTCTATATTTAGTAAGCTTTTAATTGCTTCAGTTGCCTGCAATGAACCTATTGTTCCGACAACGGGTGAAAGTACGCCAGCTTCCATGCAGCTTAGTGAAGGCTCTTTAAAGAAGCTCGCCACACAGGCATAGCAAGGGTCATCGTCGCGCATAGGAAAATGAATAACCTGTCCTTCCATTCTAATCGCTGAGCCTGAAATTAGCGGTATTTTCTTTGACCAGCATAATGTGTTTAGTAAAAGTCGGGTTTGAAGGTTATCGCTACAATCAATGACAACATTAACTGAATTTAAAGTGGGCTCATCTGAGTGATCAAACTGCTTATTGAAGGTATTGATCTCTACTTGGCTATTTAATTTGGCTAATTGCTGTTTTGCGGTTTCTACTTTTGAATGACCCACGCTTAATTCGGGGTAGAGTATTTGTCTCTGAAGATTGGTTATATCAACGGTATCATGATCAAAAATAGTGATCTTACCTATTCCTGCGGCGACTAAATACTGCAAAACAGCACATCCTAAACCACCCGCTCCAACAATTAGGGCATGGCTATTCATTAAGGTTTCCTGACCTTCTTCCTGAACTTCTGGCAGTAAAATATGGCGGCAGTAACGCATCGTATTCGAGCTATCAAGTTGCATGTTTTCATCCTTCTTCTCAACGGTAGTACAAGCCTACATTAAACAGAGGAGGAGCTGTTATACCTCTTTGTGGGTGGTCATGGTTATGGTGGGTAAGGTTATGAAATTATTGATTTAAATCAAAATTTGCTAGAGGGGCAGATGTAAGCTAAGCGCAACTTAAATGCATAGCAAGGTAATGACATGAAAACACAATTATCAATTTTAGCATCGTTAGTAACAGTCGGTTTAAGTACGCACGTAAACGCCGTTGAGAGTGATGGTATTCAGAGCATGTTAAAGAATGGCCAAGTGCAGGGGATGTTGCGTTATAGATACGAAAATGTTGAGCAAGATGGATTAGCTGAACGAGCTCATGCTTCAACATTATTAACGCGCTTTAATTATAAAACAGCCACCTTAAAAGGGGTTTCAGCTCTGTTAGAGTTTGATAATGTCACGCAGCTAGGTAACGACAACTACAATAGCATTGTGAACGGAAAATTAGATCACCCTGTTGTGGCTGATCCAAAAGGAACCGAAGTAAATCAAGCAAGCTTACAATTTAAAAATGAACAGTGGCAAATTACTGCTGGCAGACAACGTATTAACTTAGATGACCAGCGATTTGTAGGGGGAGTTGCTTGGCGTCAAAACGAGCAAACATTTGATGGGTATCGAGTCATTTATAAGCCGACATCTTCAATAAAGTTTGATTATAGCTATATATATAATGTTAATCGTATTTTTGGTGAAGATAGTTCAAGCAGTGATTTACATGGAAAGCTACATTTTGGTAATGCGTTATTTCAAGTCAGGCCAGAATTTAATATGAGTGTTTTTGCATATCTTTATGATTTTGATAATGCACTCACTATTTCAACACAAACAATTGGCCTGCGCGCTACGGGACAGTTTTCAGAGTCACTTTCTTACACTTTGAGTTATGCCATGCAGCAAGACTATGCTGACAACCCTCAGTCATTTGATGCAGACTACTTTTTAGCTGAGTTTAAAGGCAAGGTTAATCAGGTAGGTTGGAAGTTGGGTTATGAATTGCTGGGCTCTGATAATGGCATCAGTTTTACCACACCTTTGGCAACAGGGCATAAGTTTCAGGGTTTTGCAGATAAGTTCCTGAATACGCCTAATGTAGGTATTGCAGATCTTTATTTTGGGATTAATGGTGAATTAGCCAAAGTGAAACTATCAGCGACGTATCACCGTTTTGAAAGTGACGAACAAAATACTGACTTTGGTGATGAGCTTGATGTAACAGCACTGTACCCAGTATCGAAGGACTGCAATCTATTATTCAAGTATGCGCACTACAATGCGGATGAGTTTGCAACAGATACTGATAAGTTATGGGTTATGTTAACTCATAAGTTCTAGCCTTTATTTTTAACTGACTACTGTACCCTGCAATTCAAAAGCCTCTTCGGAGGCTTTTTTTGATGATTAATAAAACCTATCTACTTTTATTCAGTTTTTTGCGCTGTAGGTATAAAGCTCCTCCTAAATGGGTAGTGAGTATAGGTGGGTAAAGAGATCGCGCTTCAAGGCAGAAAAAATAAGGGAGTAGGTCTGTTTTTGTTCACCTTAAAGTAACTGTTATTCATTGATTTGCATCAATTCTTTTTAATCTTGCCAACCGAAAATGATGTCAGTAACCCTATCTTTGGAGAAGACAATGGCAAGTGAAAAATTTAATATTTTTTCTTTTCGCGGAAAAATGAAAGTATTACATCTAAGCTGGCTCGCATTTTTTATTACCTTTTTTGTTTGGTTTAATTTTGCCCCCTTATTGCAAGCGGTAAAAACAACATTAGGTCTAACAACCGAACAAGTTAAAACCTTACTTATTTTGAATGTGGCGTTAACGATCCCTGCTCGGGTGATCATTGGCATGCTAACAGATAAATATGGTCCACGATTAGTTTATTCATGCTTGTTGGTTATCAGCTCGATACCTTGTTTTATGTTTGCTTTTGCAGATAGCTTTTTACAAGCTGCTATTGCACGCTTTCTACTTGGTTTTATTGGTGCTGGTTTTGTTATTGGCATTCGTATGGTATCTGAATGGTTCCCACATCATGAGTTAGGTACCGCAGAAGGCATTTATGGGGGATGGGGGAATTTTGGGTCAGCGGCTGCGGCTTTTTCACTTCCTACCCTTGCATTAATTTTTGGTGGTGATGATGGCTGGCGTTATGCAATAGGTGTGACGGGGCTTCTTAGCCTTATATTTGGATTTATTTTTTATGCTAACGTGACTAATACACCTAAAGGCTCAACCTACTTTAGGCCAAAAAACTTGGGGGCAATGGAAGTCACATCAAAAGGTGATTTTTTTCTACTTTTAATCATGAAAATTCCAATGTATGCAGCGCTGGCTTTGTTAACTTGGAAGCTCTCACCGAGCGGTGTCGGTATGCTAGATGCAAACATTGTTAACTTTATTTATGGTGCATTGGTTGTACTCTATTTATTTGAAGTTAAAAAAGTATGGGCAGTGAATAAAAACGTATTCGAGCAAGAAGTGCCAGAGCTACATCGTTATAGTTTTAAGCAGGTGGCCGTGTTAGATATTCTTTACTTTACTAATTTTGGTTCAGAATTAGCGGTTGTTTCAATGTTGCCACTCTTCTTTGCTGATACTTTTTCGCTGGATCCTGTTATGGCAGGGATGGTTGCTGGTGCTTACGCATTTATGAACTTAATGTCTCGCCCTGCGGGTGGTTTTATTTCTGATAAATTTGGTCGAAGAACAACATTGTTGATCTTAACAGCGGGCCTTGCTGCTGGTTATTTTCTAATGGGGATGGTTAATGCACAGTGGCCGTTATGGCTTGCCGTTGTTACAGCTATGGCATGCTCGTTCTTTGTTCAGTCGGGTGAAGGAGCTGTCTTTGCTGTTGTTCCCTTAATAAAACGTCGCTTAACGGGACAAATAGCAGGTATGACAGGAGCGTATGGTAATGTAGGAGCCGTAACGTTTTTAACCGTTTTATCATTAGTCGATTACGCAACCTTTTTCTATGTCATTGCAGGGACAGCTATGATTGGTTTTGTCACTTTGTTCTTTATGGATGAACCAAGAGGGCAAATAGCTGAAGTAAGAGAAGATGGCACCGTTGAATTAATTGATGTCTCACATAAATAAACATTAATCCATTTAAAAGCCAGCATAACATTATGCTGGCTTTTCTCATTTATATAGTGTGGTTTTAGCCCTTAGGTCTAAAAACCTGAATGACAGAGTCATCACATTCCAAATAAGGCCCCTCAAGTAAATCAATACAATAGGGAATAGCTGGGAAAACGGCATCAAGGCATTGACGAATTGCTTTTGGCTTACCCGGTAAATTGATAATCAACGAACTGTCTCTGATCCCCGCTGTTTGTCGAGAGAGTATCGCCGTTGGCACGTATTTTAAGCTTTCTAGGCGCATTAACTCACCAAAACCTGGCATCATTTTGTCACATACAGCTTCTGTCGCTTCTGGGGTCACATCACGTTTTGCCGGACCTGTTCCACCTGTTGTAATGATCAGAGCGCATTTTTCGTTATCTGCAAGGTTACATAATGCATTTTCTATTAAAGGTTGCTCATCTTCTACAAGTTGATAGCAAGCTTGCCACGGCGAGCTTAGATAGCTATTTAATGCTTCAACAATACTTGGCCCTGATAAATCATCATATTGCCCGCGGCTAGCGCGATCACTCACGGTTAAAATACCAATTTTTGTTGTCATACCTGTCTCACTGTTCATTTATTTATGGGCACTTTAACAAAGCCATAGCTAAAGATAACTCCTCCTTAGTAGGTAGTTCTTGCTCGAGTTAAACCAAGGCTTAGTAATAAATTATAACTACCTATTTTGTGTGTAAATTGACCGTGTGATTTATTGATTTAGATCAATAAACGAATTGGCATTAAATACCTCAAATACTATATATTGATTAAGATTTTATTTTTAACACAATATATGGTGTTTTATGTTTAAGGTGCTAAAGCCACAGATTTGTTTTCAAGAAGTGCCTAATGAGGTGGCTCTTGGTTTTATCTGTACGGGCTGTCCTCTTAAATGCCGTGGTTGCCACAGTGTTGATACATGGGATCCAAAACAAGGAGAAGACTTAACTAAGGCACGTTTTGAGGCTTGGATCGCACGCTATAGACAATTAATAACATGCATTGTTTTCTTCGGTGGTGAGTGGCAAGAGCGTTGTTTAATTAGTTACTTAAAAATAGCTAAACAACAGGGGCTAGCAACCTGCTTGTATACGGGGCTAGACGACGTATCTCATAGCTTGAAAGCCGAGCTTACTTACTTAAAAACAGGCCCTTATATTCCCGAGTATGGTGGGCTTGCAAGTCGTACCACTAACCAAAAGTATATTGAAGTTGCTAGCGGAAGATTACTTAACTCATTATTTTTAAAAGGATAACAAGATGTCTTTACTTACCTTAGAACAGTTAAAAGAAAAAATGCATTTCATACAAAACTATACGCAGGCAACAAATGCTGCTGATGGCTCTACAGTGGATGCAAACGCCAATGTGACATTAAAGAATGTAGCAACACTGGAGTCTGAAATTATGAAAGACTACTTTATTCAAGTTAATCGTTCACAAGTTGCTGGCAAAATAAAAGAGCTTTATGGCGAACAGTTGAGCCAAGAGTACATTAGGCAAATAGAAAACCATGAAATCTATGTTCACGATGAAACTAGCTTAAAGCCATATTGCACATCAATTACTATGTATCCTTTTTTGCTGGATGGCTTAACTAAACTAGGTGGAGAGTCAAAAGCTCCTAAGCATTTAGAATCATTCTGCGGTAGCTTTGTTAATTTGGTTTTTGCTATTAGTGCACAATTTGCAGGGGCAGTTGCCACGGTCGAGTTCTTAATGTATTTCGATTATTTTGCCCGAAAGGATTATGGCGATAATTACTTAACGACTCACCCACACGCTATTAAAAATCATCTTCAACATGTGGTTTATGCACTAAACCAACCTGCTGCAGCAAGAGGTTATCAAAGTGTATTTTGGAACATCTCTTTGTACGATGTTGAGTACTTTAATGCAATGTTTGGTCATTTTGTCTTTCCAGATGCAACGCCTGCTAACTGGCCGACCGTAAAAGGCTTACAACAGTTCTTCTTGGACTGGTTTAATGATGAGCGCAGTAAAGCTATTTTAACATTCCCCGTTGTTACAGCTGCAATGCTTGTAGAAAATGAAGCACCTAAAGATAAAGAGTTTGCGTTAATGTGTGCAAAAAATCTGAGTGAAGGTGGGTCATTCTTTATATATCAATCTGAAAACCCTGACTCTTTAGCATCTTGCTGCAGACTCAGAAATGAAATTAATGATCACAGTTTTTCATATAGCCTTGGAGCGGGCGGGGTTGCTACAGGCTCAATCAATGTCATCACTTTAAATATGAATCGTTTAGTTCAGGATAATCGTGACTTAAAAGCAGAAGTCGAGAAAATTCATAAGTATCAAATAGCTTATAGAACTTTAATGGAAGAGTATTTTCAAGCAGGGATGTTGCCAGTTTATGATGCAGGATTTATCTCGTTCAAAAAACAGTTTTTAACAGTGGGCATTAATGGTTTAGTTGAAGCAGCCCAATATTTAGGATTACAAATAAATACAGGCGATGCATATAAAAGCTGGGTTAAGGAGCAACTTAAAATTATTTATCAAGCTAATCGAGCTGCAACAAAGGAAACCGGATACTTATTTAATACAGAGTTTGTTCCTGCTGAGAACTTAGGTGTTAAAAATGCGAAGTGGGATTTAAAAGAGGGTTATGAAGTTCCACGTGATTGTTATAACAGCTATTTTTATATTGTAGAAGATGAAACGATTAATCATCTCGATAAGTTTATTCTACATGGTAGTGAAATGGTGGAGTATCTGGACGGTGGCTCAGCACTGCATTTAAACTTAGATGAGCACTTAGATGTGCATCAATACTTAAAGTTATTGAATATTGCCGCTAAAACGGGGTGTAATTATTTCTGCATTAACGTACGCATCACAATTTGTAATGACTGTGAACACATAGATAAGCGCTCGAATCAACGTTGTTCAAATTGTGGATCAATCGATATTGATTATGGGACACGAGTGATTGGTTATTTAAAAAGAGTATCGGCCTTTAGCCAAGGACGCCGTAAGGAGCATACTTTAAGGCATTATCATCGAACTAAAAATAGCGTCGCAAACAGAAAGTCGGCATAAATTAAAGCGCTTCAATTGAAGCGCTTATTGCTGAGGAGCTTTATTGTTCGATAAATAAAATATTGTTTTCTAAGTGTATATGCTCTTTTAAGTCATAATAAAGTTGCTCTACACCAACATACAACGCTTGCCACGAGCTACATACCCCATCAGGCGGTGTGAACTGATGTGTAATATCAGCGAGTTTCTCTAATGCTTTAGCATGCTCTAAATGTTCAGCCTCCATAACTGAAATAGGCCCCGCAGGATAAAAGCCGTTCATAAGCAGTGGGAATAGAATTTCTTCTTCTTTCATCATATGTTCTTGAAGCTCAAACTCCATCGAAACAAGGTGTGATTCCAGTTCTTTTGGAAGTTCTGGGTGATCAGAATGATTGAGCGTAATCTTCTTTATGAGCTGAATTAATTCAGGAAACTGTTGCCTATGTTTTTCGTGAAAATTGTCAATAATGTGCGTAATAAGTGAAGCTGTAGGTTGAGCACCCCACATTAAATGATTAGCCAACTCTTTTTGCAGATCTAATGCATCAAGCTGTGATAAAAATGAGTCATGGTCAAAGTTGATACTCTTTAAAGTCTGCCTTAGAGTTTGTTGCCCGTTAAAGCAATAATCTAGCTTATTTTCATCAAATAAACGCGTGGCACCAGGAATAGTCGCTGCAAGTTCACCAATTGGTTTGTCTAAAAGTGACATAGTTAAAAGCCTTGAACCGTAAAATGGGTGCTTCTAATCTAAATAAGCAAACTTTGAAATGAAATTACCCTAAATGGATAGAAGTAGATAAGAAAGTGAGTATTTGGTAATCGTTTTTGAGGTGACTATCAAATACTCGCGACTGTAAGCTTTATAAATTTAAAAGAAAGTTGCCGGTGAGCTAACCCCAGAAGCAGCCATATTGGTCACTCATTACAACCTGCATAGCTGACTCTATATTTTTAGCTACTGGGGTAGGGTCGTAGCCGTGCCATTTTAAGTCGCGCTTCATCCAAAAAATTTTCCACTGCTTTTGAGTCTTCACCCATGTCAACTTGGCATTCTCAGTGTCGATATATTGAGTTTTATCACGCCAGTTTTGGTGACGTTCATAGATATACACCGACTGATTTTCGATGCGAAAACCAATGTCAAATTCATTACGAACATTCACAGGTGGGCGGTGTTTCTCGAGTGCTTCGCCTACTACCTTCTCAATGTGTTTAATTTCAAATTCACTGATTGCCATTGTTATTTACCTGTTTTATTACCGCCACCCTAAATATAAGGTAGTTGGTTTTTTAGTTCTGTGTCTAAGACAAAAACTAAGTATCACCATAGTAAGTGCCTACTTTTACGACTTTACTATTTAACTTTTTTAGTTCGTGTTTTTTCTTTGTTTTTATTTCTCGCTCAGTATTGAACTTTGCTAATGTACGATGTTGTTATTAGGCATGATGCTCTCAAAATTAGTAATAGAGGCCTAACCGTGTGCGATTAGTAAGGTGCACAAGGGCTCGTTAATGTAGTAATTAGCACGGCCTACTTTTTGTTTGGTCAAAAAGCCATGATCTACCAACTGTTCTAAATACTTGGTGGCGGTAATACGAGTTACACCGAGTTCTTCAACAATAAAGTCTATTTTGGTGTAGGGGTGGTTAAATAGGTTGTTGAGTAAATCTTGGCTGTAAATTTTAGGAAGCTGCTCTCTAATACCGTGTTTTACTTCTGCCATAAGGGTTTTCATGGCGGTGATAAGTGAAATAGTGTTTTGTGCAGTATCAATGACACCATCAAGCATAAACTCTAACCAAGGCTCCCAATTGCCAGTGTCGCGCACGGCCTGTAAGTTAGCGTAGTAATCAGCCTTGTTCTGAATTACAAATCGGCTTAAGTAAAGCACGGGTAAATTCAGTAAATCTTTGGTGACTAAATATAAAATATTTAAAATACGCCCCGTACGGCCGTTGCCATCGTAAAACGGGTGAATGCTCTCAAACTGGTGATGAATAATGGCCATTTTCACCAATGGGTCAGCATCGCATAGTTCATCGTTATTGATAAACTGCACAAGGTTATCCATCAGCTTTGTAATTTCATCGGCGTGTTGTGGGGGGGTGTAAACCACTTCACCAGTACGTGCATTTTTTAGGTCAGTACCAGGTAGCTTTCGTAGACCCGCATTGTTATGTTCTAGGTTTTTTTGTATTGCGAGTATATCATCAAGACGAATAAGTTTGCTTTTACGCGCGGTTTCGAACCCTTGCTTTAAAGCGACGGCATAATCTTGTACTTCTTTTGTAG
Source organism: Pseudoalteromonas sp. 68 DY56-GL68 (assembly GCF_041414825.1). Classification (NCBI taxonomy): domain Bacteria; kingdom Pseudomonadati; phylum Pseudomonadota; class Gammaproteobacteria; order Alteromonadales; family Pseudoalteromonadaceae; genus Pseudoalteromonas; species Pseudoalteromonas sp. 68 DY56-GL68. The sequence goes on along the minus strand of NZ_JAOCZL010000022.1, from coordinate 9,757 downwards.
CGGGGTTAGTCACCGCTTCTTCAAAAAGGTTTGCTTTATAGAGTTCATCGTGTGTAGTTACGATGTTTTCTACTTCAGAACTGTCTTTTGCTTCTTGTAAAGAGAGCGTATTAATCAATATAGCTTCGTTAGGTATGCTAGCTGCGATGCCTTTCAATTCAGCTAGATGTCGATGGGCGGTGGCGGCTTTTTTTAAAACAGCACGGGTTTCCCATTGCTCAATATTTACAAGCGGTAAAAGCTTAATATTAGTAGACATAGATAATTTTTATCCTTTTTTATACATGCCAGTGTTGTTATGTATAAATTATTCAGAAAATTATACATAACCTACATAACATGTATAGTAATTCCATTTATTTATATACGTTATCTTATGTATAGCTTCCCAAATATCTCTAGCTCTCGTTGAATAAAACAATGCCATTTTAAATTTGTTTTTACTGGCTTTAGCTTTCAGTACATCTGATAATGCGATGAATCGACGACGATTACTTAGTATAAAGCGAAGTTTTCAAACACGTTTCTTCTCCTTAACGTTCATATACTCATATTTTAAAGTTTAATAAGGTAGTTTAGTGATCACTCAGATCTCCACTTGAATTGATAAAAATGGGTAACTGTTAAAGTTAAATAAAAACAGGTACTGTGCCTGCAGGTTTACTTGCACCAAAAGATGAAAACTGGAAGGCTTTATAGTGACTGTATATCAAATTAAAAACGAAGCTTACACATACGACGTGATCGACCTTGATATTGTTGAGCTCTCAGAAACAATTTCAAAAAATAACGACCTTGATACAGATACTGTATTAAAAATGTTTATGTCATCCTCGCTAAATAATATCGAATTTAGTCACCTATGGCCCGAGGGGTTAAACTTTGAGTATTTTGGTAAAGCTAAAAAGCAAGACTATGACATATCGCGCTTAGGTCATTTTTTAATAATGAAGATGCCAGTATATGAGTTATTAAAAGAGCGCTTAGCAAATTTTGGAGAGTTTCTGCCTGTTAAAGCAGAAGGCGATAGTATGGTGTTATTCAATTTGCTTACCTTCGGACAAGAGCAAAAAGACATGTGTTTAACCAAATACGAAGATGGCTTTGAAGACGGTTTAGAGTTACTTACCTTTGAGCAAGATAATATACAAAATAAGTTATTATTTAAGTCTAAGCTGGAAGGCGCTCAAAAAGTTTATTGTACTGATGAGTTTAAAAATATTATCCAAAGTAACAACCTCAAAGGTTTAGTGTTTGACGAAGACTTATTAGACCCATTTGTTTAGTATCGCTCAATTTAAAGGTTAAAGGCTAAGGCCTGACAAGAAAGTTTCAGTCATGTTTTTAAAAGCTCGTAGACTAATATCGACTTTTCGAGTATTAGAAAATCAATTCTAAACTTTTCGAATTAAGCGACTAGAACATGGGTTAGCAAAGTGGAAAATGGCTGACTCGCCAAATGACTTGTATTTCGATTTTTAAAATTGAAGGAAACTGAAAGTTTACAAAGGTTCTAGAAGGTTTGGAGTTACCGTCATGACCCTATTTGATAGTTACATGACGGTAAATGAAGGTTTATAACACTGTGTAAAGATTAATGATCTTCTATTCTATATTCTGCAATTCAGACAGGAATAGGGACTTACTTTTCTATATAAGTCAGTTACATAATGATTTCACCAACTCAACCCCAGTACCACGCTCAGTACCAAATCGGCTTACCGTGCCGACTCCATTCGCAAGTTAGTATTCAATGTTCACGATAAAAGAAGCGGTTATTTCTGTCAATCTTCTCTTTACTTGAAAGTGTACTATCAAACACTGTGTTTTAAGCGTTAGCGTTAAAAAAATTGAGCATGATAAACCCATACAGTTTGTTGTCCCTAAGCCTTGCTGATGTTCGACAACTGTTGATAACTCACTAATATCGGGTGGGGTAGTCTGGCAGGTGCTGCTGAAAATTATCTGCCACACATTCTTATAGTATTTCATAGCTAAAGCAGCCAAGTTGGCTGCTTTTCTTCACTTGTACCGTACTAAAGTGACCAAGGTATACAGACATTACTAATGAGGATTGATAAACTTACTGCATAAATTTAACGATGGAACGATTGACATAACTACCAGATGTCGTAAGCAGTAAGAATATGAAAATAACAAAAAAAGACATTCAAAAACTAGTATCTCTTTTGGGGTTTAAGCCACAAGAAGGCTCCGACGATATTCATTTCAAAAATTATCTTGAACATGACAACTACGTAATTAAGGTTGATTTTAAAAAAGAAAAAATTGATTACGGCACAAAAATAAAAGTTGGTGATCAGACTACTAGTAACTTTGAAAGTAGTGAAAACTTCGTTGTTTTAGAAGCGATCAATAGGATTATTGAAAAAGGGTACGCCCCTGATAAGTTATCTTTAGAGCACAAATGGCCAATGGGGCGTAAAGAAAAAGGCAAGCTGGATATCCTCGTTTTGGATAAAGACGATAAAGCTTATCTTATGATCGAATGTAAAACTTGGGGCGAAGAGTTTGAGAAAGAAAAGCGAAAAATGCAAAAAGATGGTGGCCAGCTATTTTCGTATTTTCAACAAGACAAAGCTGCCCAGTACTTATGCTTATATGCTTCACAATTAGATGGCGAAGTCATTAAATATGTTAATGAAATTGTCGATGTAGATGCTGCTTGGAAAGAGTTGGATAACCAAAAAGAAGTTTTTGATCATTGGAATAAAAACTTTAAAGACAACGGAATTTTTGAAGATTGGGCGCATGCCTACGACATTGAAATTAAAGCTCTAACTAGAGGAAGGCTAAAAGAGCTAACAGAGGAAGATAGCGGTAGAATTTATAATCAATTTGCTGAGATTCTTAGACACAACGTAGTTTCCGATAAGCCCAATGCTTTCAATAAAATCTTTAATCTTTTTCTCTGTAAAATAGTGGATGAAAACCGTACTGATGACGAAGAACTAAAATTTCAATGGCTGGAAAGTGATAGTAATGAAGAGTTGCAGAAGCGTTTATCAGATCTCTACAAACAAGGGATGAAAGAGTATCTGACAAAAGAAGTAACAGATTACAATGATGAGCAAGTTGAAGAAAAGCTTTATGCTCTAGATGCTGATGTTCGTGACCAAATTAGAGAAATGTTCACTCGTGTTAGGCTGCATAAAAATAATGAATTTGCATTCAAAGAAGTTTTCGATGAAAAGTCTTTTGAAGAAAATGCGGTTGTTGTCAGAGAAGTTGTCGAGCTATTACAGCCTTATCAGTTGAGGTACGGTCATAAGCAGCAATTTTTGGGGGACTTCTTTGAATTGCTTTTAAGTACAGGCATTAAACAGGAGGCTGGACAGTTTTTTACGCCAGTTCCAATTGCTAAATTCATTATATCATCTTTACCTCTCCGTGAACTTATCAAACAGAAGATTGAAAGTGACGAAACCCAATTTTTACCATATATAATTGATTATGCTGCTGGAAGCGGGCACTTCCTTACAGAATCAATGGACGAAGTACAAAATATTATCAATGAGATTGATGAAAGTAAGCAGCGACCTTCTGTAAGTCGAAATTTGAGCAGTTGGAAGATCAACCCCTTTGATTGGGCTTACGATTATGTATACGGCATTGAGGCAGACTATCGTTTGGTTAAAACAGCAAAGGTAAGTTGCTTCCTTAATGGTGATGGTTTAGCGAATGTGATTCACGCTGATGGTTTAGACCACTTTCAGAAAAGTACCGACTATAAAGGCAAATTAAAAAAGGTTTGCAGAGACAATAACAAAGACAACGGTATGTTTGATGTATTGATAGCTAACCCTCCCTATTCAGTTTCAGCTTTCAAAAACACACTAAAAAATGGTGAAGAGTCATTTGAGCTTTTCAACCGCATTACAGATGACAGCTCAGAAATTGAGTGTTTATTTATTGAGAGAACTAAACAGCTTTTGAGGCCAGGCGGCTGGGCAGGCGTCATTTTGCCAAGCTCTATTTTAAGCAACTCTGGTATTTATGTGGATGCTAGAGAAATTATTCTTAAATACTTTAATATCAAGGCTATTGCCGAGTTTGGTTCTAATACTTTTATGGCCACAGGCACGAATACAGTAACACTCTTTTTGGAGCGCAGAGCTAATAACGATTGGAAAAAAATTGAAGCTGCTATTAATCAATTTTTTAGCAATCCCAAAGAAGCTACTGTGATAGGTATCGAAAAAGCCTTCAGCAAATATGTGGGTGAAGTTTTTGAAGACATTTCCTTACAAGATTACATCACTTTTATAAACAAAGAGCCTAATGAAGCTATTTGTAAGACAGAGCTGTTCAGCGATTACAATGCTTGGTTCAATGGTTTAACTGAGATTAAGAATCTAAAGAAAAAGAAGTCTTTTACAGACAAAACAAAAGCAGAACAAAACGCCGAATTGGATAAACTTTTTTACGAGAGTGTATTCTGCAGAGAGCAAGACAAGATGCTCTACTTTCTTCTAACTCAACTACAGAAGGTTGTGGTGATAAAAGTTGGTGACAAGCAAGCAGAAAAGGACTTTATTGGATACGAGTTCAGTAACAGGAGAGGTCACGAAGGCTTAAAAATGTATCGTGACGAAAGCGGGAAATTAACAACCAAATTATTTGATGACGAAAAACACTTTAATCAACAAAAAGCTAATAGTTATATTTATAAGGCATTTTTGGGTGAAAATCTTAATATTGATAAAAGCTTGGAAAATAACGTCCAAAATATAGACTTAATTGATCTAATGGACTTCAAGAAAGTTGATTTTAATAAAGGAGTTTCTCTCGGTGTAAAAAAGTCAGTTAAGATTCAAAGTAAGTGGGACTTTAAAAGAATAGAGACAGAGTTTAATGTTGATTCTGGAACTAATGCGCCTCAGGATAAGAGTTATTTTGTTGACTCTTCAAGTGATTATTTTATTAGAGCAAGTCACGTAAATTATACAGATTCTGAAGGATACATTGAACTTTCTCACGTTGACCAATTATCTAAAAAAGCAATAGATTCGTTAAAACTTAAAAAATTTCCAAAAAACTCTATTGTTTTTCCTAAAAGTGGTCAATCTGTCAACACAAATAATATAGCTTTGCTACCGTCTGAATGTTACGTTGTTAATCATTTGGCCTGTATATATCAGCCTGATGTAATTAAGCAAAAATACCTTTTTAATTACTTAAAACTCTATAAAACATCAAACTTTTCAGAGAAGTCTGATTATCCATCAATTAACTTGACTGCTGTAAGAGAACATAAGTTTCCTTTACCACCGCGAGATAAGCTAGAAAAGATAGTAAATTCTATTGAGGCTGTAGAAGCTGATGAGAAAAAGAATAGAGAGAAGTTACAAGTTCTGAATGATAACCTTAATGAGTTATTTTCTGCTATAGACTATAGTTCTGTGAAATTAAGCAAAATTGCTGATTTTAAGAATGGACTAAATTATAGTGAAAAAAGTACAGGAGATTTAGTCACAATTGTTGGCGTAAAAGATTTTCTTGAAGACTTTTCGCCTGACCTGAATAAGCTAGTGAAAGTAAGAATTGATGGGACCCTTCAAGATAGTTATAAACTTCAGCCAAATGATATTTTAGTTGTAAGGTCAAATGGTTCAGCTAATCTTGTTGGACGTTTTGTTTTCATTGATAACATTAAAGAGGTAACCTCATATTCAGGCTTTACAATTAGAATTCGCTCCAACTCGAAAAGAATTAACTCGAAATATTTATGCTATTGTTTGAGAACCGAATCAATCAGAGAAAAACTAACAAAAGACCCTAAAGGAGCAAACATTAAGAGTGTTAATCAGACGATGCTGTCCGATATTAATGTACCTTTACCACCTATTGATATTCAAAAATCCATCATTGAAAAAGCTGAAAGCTTAGAGAAAGCAATAGCAAAAATAGAAAGCGATTTAGATACGATTGATCAGCAAAAAGAACAGATACTAAAAAATCATTTAATGTAACCTATCTGGTCGCATGGATGCGGCCACACTCAGCGATCAAAAGTCACTAATGACCCTGTCCTTGCCAAACAAAATACAGCAAAACTAAACTATCCCGAGTCGTTGGAACGACTCGCACACTAACGTTTCAATTTACTCAAATCTAAAATTCATGGACGAATGATTACCGCCGATTGGACTCGGCGCATATTTTAAAAATCATATTAAATGACTTGGCTATCAAAACTCTTATCCTTCAACTACCTGTAAAATATTTAACAATTATTCGTTAACAGAGAACTGTTCACTGAGGTCGTAAGAGTTGAACTTACAGTGTATTTAAAAACTCCGGTAGCAACTGTCTATCGTTAAAGTTTGTGCAGCACTAAAGGCAACAAATATGCAGTCGTTGAGTTTCGTAAAACTCCTTTCTATTTTAGTTTAGTCATTCTCCCGCGTATTCAAGTCATTCTTCTGGATATTGCCCTAATGAAAATTTATTTTGCACTCCGTTGAAGTTATACCGGAAATGAAAACTGGCATATCCAGATTTGGTAATGAGCAGATAAAGTCCACTTTTGTCACTAATACCACTTGTAACAGTACCTTCTCGGAGCAACTTTTTTATTTTGGTTTCGCTTAACATCCTTTATTCTCCTGATGTTGAAGCGAATGGAGAACGGTTGATTACAGTACCTTCTCAGTACCAGAGACAGTACCATTTACTGTGATAAAGGTGGGGGTATTTGACGGGATATGACCCAATATGAAATCACACTCACCCCACAGTACATAAGGCATATGGGGTGAAATGACGACTTATGATGAACTATTCAATATTCTGAATTTGCTCACGCATTTGCTCGATTAACACTTTTAGCTCTACCGCAGCGTTAGTGATGTCACTGTTGATAGACTTTGATGCTAACGTGTTTGCTTCACGGTTAAACTCTTGCATCATGAAATCTAGGCGTCGACCACATGCGCCGCCTTTAGTTAGGATTTTTTTGGTTTCTTTAACATGCGACTTTAAGCGGTCGAGTTCTTCGGCTACATCTTGTTTTTGTGCTAGGTAAATTAGCTCTTGTTCAAGGCGAGATTCGTCAATGTCGGTTTTTAGTTCTTCTAGCTTTTGGTTTAATTTTTCGCGCTGCCATTTAGCGATTTCTGGTAAGTGGCTTTCCACAATGGCTACTTGTTCTAAAATTGCATCAAGGCGAGTAGCTATCATTTCTTGCAAGTTTGTGCCTTCATCGCCGCGAGCTTGTTTGAAATCTTCAATTACATCATCGAACCCCGCAATTAAATCTTTATTTACGCTATCCATGTCGAGCTCTTCAGCTTCCATAACTCCTGGCCAACGTAAAATATCAACAGGGTTGATGTCACCATTGCTTTGTTGCTGCACCCATTGTGCGCTTTTTATTAGCTGCTCAGCGAGTGATTCATTAATACTAAGCTCACCAACATGGGCAGGGTTTGCTGCAAATTTTAAGAAAACTTCAACTTTACCGCGTTGTAAGTTTTTGCGTAAACGCTCACGAATAACAGGCTCCATGCCACGGAATTGCTCAGGTGCGCGGATAAAAGTTTCAAGGTAACGTTGGTTTACTGAACGAATTTCCCAAGTGCCAGTGCCCCATTCGCCTTTAATTTCGCGGCGCGCATAAGCTGTCATGCTGTGGATCATGGATGATTTCCTAGTGTTATTTGTTTACAAAGTTGACTGATTATACCGCATCAGTTTTTAACCTCTAGCGTAAATTTTCTGAAATGTTCTTTTCTGTTGCAGTTAATCGTGTAAATCAACATGGCATCTGTTCGTATATATACTTATAATGTGGCAAATTCTGAATTAAGGGGATCGTTAATGCGTCCAAGCGAAAGAACACCTAACCAAATTAGACCAGTTACATTTACACGCAATTACACTATGCATGCTGAAGGCTCAGTGTTAGTAGAGTTTGGAAATACTAAAGTTTTGTGTACAGCGACTGTTGAAGCTGGTGTACCGCGCTTTATGAAAGGCCAAGGTAAAGGTTGGGTTACGGCTGAGTACGGTATGTTACCTCGTTCAACACATACTCGTAATGGTCGTGAAGCATCGCGCGGTAAGCAGGGCGGTCGTACTATGGAAATTCAACGCTTAATCGCACGTGCACTTCGTGCCGCGGTTGACTTAAAAGCGTTAGGCGAAAACACCATTACTATCGATTGTGATGTTATTCAAGCTGATGGCGGTACGCGTACAGCATCAATCAGTGGTGCATGTGTTGCTTTAGTTGATGCGCTTACTTATATGCGTAGTAAAGGTATGATCAATTCAAACCCGCTTAAGCATATGATTGCGGCAATCTCAGTAGGTGTATATAAAGGTCAACCAATTAGTGACCTTGAGTACCTAGAAGACTCTGAAGCAGAAACAGACATGAACGTGATCTTGACTGAAACAGGCAAAATCATCGAAATTCAAGGTACAGCTGAAGGCGAACCTTTCTCATTCGATGAACTAGATGAGTTACTTACATTAGCTAAGCACTCAATCCGTGAGATTATCGACGTTCAAAAGCAAGCATTAGCATAATAAAGAAGTAGGTTGATTCGTTATGAAAGATTATCAAAAAGAGTTTATTGAATTTGCACTCGAAAAGCAGGTGCTTAAGTTTGGTGAGTTTACTTTAAAGTCTGGCCGCACTAGCCCTTACTTCTTTAACGCTGGTTTATTTAATACAGGTCGTGACCTAGCACGTTTAGGTCGCTTTTATGCGGCAGCACTTGAAGATGCAGGTATTGATTACGATGTATTATTTGGCCCTGCTTATAAAGGTATCCCGATTGCAACGACGACAGCAGTTGCGTTAGCTGATCATCATGACAAAGATGTACCTTACTGTTTTAACCGTAAAGAGAAAAAAGCACACGGTGAAGGCGGTACATTAGTAGGTTCTGAACTTAAAGGTAAGATCATGTTAGTTGATGACGTGATCACTGCGGGTACAGCTATTCGTGAGTCAATGGAAATAATTGCTGATAACGGTGCAGATTTAAGTGGTGTTTTAATTGCACTTGACCGCCAAGAGAAAGGTAAAGCTGAGTTATCTGCTATTCAAGAAGTCGAGCGCGACTTTGGTACTAAAGTTATCTCTATTGTAAAATTAGCTGACTTAATTAGTTACCTAGAAGCCAAAGGCACAATGGATGAGCATTTAGCCGCAGTAAAAGCATACCGTGATCAATACGGCATTGCTTAACAGCTAAAAACGCGAACTTTTTAAAAGCCCAGCAGTATTGCAGGGCTTTTTTGATTTTAGAGCATTGTACTTTTATGGCCTTAAATACGGCTGAAAAGTTACTGAGGCGTTAATAAAGTTTCGCTTTTGTGGTGTTTAGATTAAAAAGGGCTCAAAAGGCAGTTTTTTTTAAGTTTTCTTGAAAAAGTGCTTGCGTTAATTCGCTGCATCCCTATAATGCGACCCCACTGAGACGGCAGACAGCAACGCTTAGCGAGGCAAGAGCAAATCAGTGTGTCAAGTAAAGCTGAGTTTTGAAACGTTTCTTAAAAAAGTAACTTTTCTCAAAATTAAGTGTTGACAAAAATAACGGTTTGCGTAGAATGCACAGCCCTTGAGACGAGAAAGTCTCATAAACGTTCTTTAACAATATAAAGCAATCATCTGTGTGGGCACTCGTACAGGTTGAGTTCTAACAGCAGAACTACTTCGGTAGGGATGCAAACAAATTTAGAGTCTCAAATGTAACTGAGTGACTTCATAGTCAATTCGATA